>NZ_JAPFCG010000006.1:0-264961 GCF_026240995.1 Pseudomonas sp. DCB_BI
GCCCCAATCCCGCTCCCACTGGGATTGCGGTAGATAATTCTATTGAGCAAGCCAGTTGTTTCCCTAGGGACTGCATCAGCCTCAAGCCTGCGGGGTACCTGTGGGAGCGGGCTTGCCCCGCGAAGCATCCAACACGGTGCATGGCACGGGCTTCGCCCGTGTTCGCGGGACAAGCCCGCTCCCACAATGGTCACTGCGCGAGATTCTAGAAATTGAGCAAGCCAGTTGTTTCCTCAGGTACTGCATCAGCCTCAAGCCTGCGGGGTACCTGTGGGAGCGGGCTTGTCCCGCGAAGTATCCAACACGGTGGATGGCACCGGCTCCGCCGGTGTTTGCGGCTAAAGCCGCTCCCACAGGGGGGCGCAAGATCCTGGAAATTGAGTAGGACAGTTGCTCCGACAGGTCTCGCTTAGCTTGCAGCAGAGGGCTCAAGCCAGCACGGCGGCCCAGGCGGAAACCAACAAAATCCCCGCCAACACCTGATTGAACACTCGCAACCGCTGTGGCGCCTGCAACCAGCGCGTACTTCCCACCCCCAGCATCGCCCACGCCGTCATGCAGGGCAGAGCGATAAGCCAGAACACCAGTGCCAGCATCCACACCGGCAACGAGGGTGCGGCGAATACCCCGACCACCGCCACAGCCATCAACCACACCTTGGGGTTCACCACCTGCAGCGAGGCGGCGCTGAATGCGCTGAAGCCTTGCCCATTGCCTTCCCGCAGCGGTGCAGCGGCACTGCGCAGCATCTTCCACGCCAGCCAGCTCAGCCACAGCACCCCGGCCCAGCTCATCAGCTGTTGCGCCAGCGGGTGACGCAGCAACAGCTCGCCCAGCCCCAGCCCGACCAGCAAAACAATCGTCGCCGCTGCGCCACAGGCCGCCAGGATCGGCGCCAGGCTGGCACGCAGGCCCAATCGGGCGCCATGGGCCAGGATCAACAGGTTGGTCGGCCCCGGGCTGATACTGGACACCAAAGCAAACAGGATGAAGGGCAACAACGACTGCGACATGGTCAAGCACTCCGAGAAATCGAAGCACCATGCTCGCGGCTTGCAGGCACTCAGTCTGGAAGGTTTGAGCAGCGCCTGCGGTAGTCCGCTGGGGTCAACTGGTAGGCGCGACGGAACCAGCGGCCCAAGTGACTTTGGTCGGCAAAGCCCAAGGCCACGGCCACTTCGGCAGGCGTCTGGCCCTGGGCAAGCAGACGCCGCGCACGGGCCAGGCGCAACTGGATCAGGTAGGCATGCGGTGCAATGCCGAACGCGGCCTTGAATGCACGGGTGAGGCGAAAACGGTCGATGCCGCAGGCTTGCGCCAGGTCCTCCAGGCCGATGTCGCGTTCCAGGTTGGCGTGCAGGTAGTCCCGCGCGCGCTGCGCGGTCAGCGGCAGGCGCGGGTCGGGGTTGACGCGCCGGCGCCAGTGCAGGTGGCGGGTCAGGCAGGCCAGCAGGTCATCGGTGGCGGTTTGCCGGACGATACGCAAGTCCTGGTCGTGCACGGCGCGGAAGGCGAGGCCGGTGGCCCGGGCCAGGCGCTCATCCTGGCACAGGGTATCGGCAAAGCTGGGCAGGCTGTTGCCTGGTGCTTGCTCGAACAGCGCCCGCAGTTGCTGGTCGAGCCAGGCCGGCTCCAGGTACAGCGTCGAATAGGTGAAGCCTTCGTCGGTGGGGGCCAAGCCGTCGTGAATGTCGCCGGGCTCAAGCAGGAACACCTGCCCGGGGGTACTGCGGTGGCGCACCCGGCGACAGTTGAACTGCTGCACGCCCTGCTCGGTCACGCCGACCAGGAAGCTGTCGTGCCAGTGCGGGTCGTAGGCATGCCCGACAAAATGCGCACGGACCGACTCGATGCCGGTGTCGGCATCTTGCTTGAAGTCGATCCAATTGCTCATGAAGGTGTGCCTTGGGGGTAAAGGGCTACCTTAGCGTACCCGGCCTGTTCAGTCTGGAACGATTGTGCAGCCGTTGGTCAGTGCCCGGTCACGCAGATGGTCGAAGCGCTCGCGCAGCCAGCGGTGCAATTGCGTCACCGCAGGCGTGAGTTGCTTGCGGTGTGGGCAGACCAGGGTGACTGGGGTCGCTTCGCCGAGGAGTTCGGGCAAGACGATTTCCAATTCTCCGGCGGCAATGTTGGCGCTCACATCCAGCCACGATTTATACACGATGCCCTCGCCTTGAATGGCCAGGCGGCGGATGACGTCGGCATCGTCGCTCACCAGTGGCCCGTGCACGTGCACGGTGCGGTTGCCCAGCTGCCATTTGTCGTACACCCGGTTGTGCTGCATGTACAGCAGGCAGGCATGTTGCTGCAGGGCGTCGGGGTTAGACGGGCGACCATGGCGGGCCAGGTAGTCGGGTGAGGCGACCAGCACCCGGCGGTTCCAGGCGGCCAGCGGCAGGGCTATGTAGTTGGCGTCCTGGTTGAGGCCATAGCGGATGGCCACATCCACTGGGTCGCGGTTGAGGTCGGCAATCTGGTCGGAGAGGAAGAAGCGCAGCTGCAACGCCGGGTGCTCACGGCGAAAGGCACTCAGCCACGGCAGCAGCATATTGCGACCCATGTCGGACGGCGCCGAAACCTGCAGGGTGCCGCGCAGGGTGTTGGGGGTGCCGTGCAGGTCCTCGTGGCCCTGGCGCAGGCTTTCCAGCACATTCAGCGCGGTGGGCAGGTAGCGCTCGCCCTCGGCGGTCAGGCGCAGGCTGCGGGTAGTGCGGGCAAACAGGCGCACATCCAGGTCGCGCTCCAGGCGCTTGATTGCCGCAGCCACCTGGCCAGGCAGCAGGCCGGCTTCGTGGGCGGCGGCAGTGAAGCTGCCCAGCACGCTGCTGCGGGCAAACAATTGCAGGTCGGTGACGCGCAGCATTTTCACTCCAGGGATGAAAGTGTTGCTGAATATTCCCACTTTTTCTTTTAGTAGGGAAATATAAGATGCCAGGCAAACCACGTTCATACCCGGAGCTGTTGCATGGATACCGTCTCGCTGGCCAAGCGCCGCTACACCACCAAAGCCTACGATGCCTCGCGCCGTATTCCTCAGGCCACTGTCGATGCCCTGCTTGAACAACTGCGCCACAGCCCGTCTTCGGTCAACTCCCAGCCATGGCACTTCGTTGTTGCCGACAGCGCTGAAGGGAAGGCCCGCCTGGCCAAGAGCACAGCCGAACGCTATGCCTATAACACCCCGAAGATTCTCGACGCCTCGCATGTGATTGTGTTTTGCAGTCGCACCGAGATGACTGAAACGCACCTGAACAGCGTGCTCGACCAAGAGGCTGCCGACGGGCGTTTCCGTGACGAGCAGGGGCGTGCGGCGCAGAACCAGAGCCGTCGCCATTATGTGGACCTGCACCGTTTCGACTATAAGGACGTGCAGCACTGGATGGAGAAGCAGACTTATCTGGCGTTGGGTACGGCCTTGCTGGGTGCGGCAGCGCACGGGCTGGATGCCACGCCGATCGAAGGTTTTGACAGTAAGCTTCTGGACGCGGAACTGGGGTTGCGCGAGCGTGGGTTCACCAGCGTGGTGATGCTCAGCCTGGGGTATCGCAGTGAGAGCGATTTCAATGCGGACCTGAGCAAATCGCGGTTGCCGGCTGCGCAGGTATTCACCTTCCTGTGAGTTCCTGGGGTCGCATCGCCAGGCGAGGAGCGCAGCCTTGGCCAGCGCGTCCCAACGCCGCCCAGGTTGTGCAATGCTGAGGCATTCACCTCGTCGAGCGCGGAGCAGTGCCTGGTCCCAGGCTGGCATTGCTCCGGCATATGCCGCATACTTGTCGGCAAACGCCGAATGAGGACCTTGCCATGCTTGCCGAAGTGCTTCGCGACAACGGTTACCATGCGTACCGGGCGCGCCTTGAGGCGCTGCTGGAAATCCCCGAATTCGCCAGTGACTTTGAAATCCACACCCGCATTACCCATGGTTTCGCAGCCACTTGGCTGGTGACACTGACCGAGCGTGGGGTGTTCACCCCCGTGGAGCGTGACCAGATCATTCCGTTGCGTACCCTGAAAACCCGCATCGAACGCGACCAACCGCTTACCGTGGAAGAAAGCGATCGGCTGTTCCGCTCGGCGCATATCACCGCCATGGCCGAGGCCGTGTTCGGCGAAGCGGGCAAGGCCAAGCGCTGGTTGTCCAAGCCCAAGGAGCGCTTCTCGGGGCTGACGCCGATGCAGATGCTCACCACCCAGCAAGGCACCACCCAAGTCGAAGAGATGCTGTTGCAGATCGCCGAGGGTTTTGGTCTGTGATTCTATGGCGCATCAGCGCTTATGCAGACTTGAGTGGTACCGGCGGCTTGCGTGTCAGTGGTCGCTGGCATCAGGCGGGGCGGCCGGTTGTGTATGCCGCGACCAGCCCGTCGGGGGCCATGCTCGAGGTGCTGGTGCACCTGGAGATCGACCCCGAGGATTTCCCCACCACCATGCGCTTGATCCGCATCGAGTTACCCGACACTGTTACGCAAGCGCAGCTGCCTGCCTTGCAGCCTGGCTGGTCTGGGCATACCGAGCTGACCCGCGCCCTGGGCAACCGCTTTCTGGACGACTGTTCAGCGTTGCTGTTGCCAGTACCGAGCGCGATCATGCCCAGTACCACCAATTACCTGTTCAACCCCCGGCACCCGCAGGCGCAGAGCGCGACGATCCAGGTCGAGGACTTCACCCCCGACAGCCGCTTGTTCTGACGCGTGTCTACCACAGTGCTGCCGATGCCGCTGCCAGCACCCGGGCGAACACTTCAAGCGCCTTGTCTACTTCGGCGTCGGTGCTGAAGCGGCCGATGCTCAAGCGTAGGCTGTTGCGTGCCTGGTGCTCATCCAGCCCCAGCGCCAGCAGCACATGCGACGCTGCATTGCTTGCCGAGTTACACGCCGAGGTGGTCGACAACGCCAGCTCGCTGGCCAGCGCTGCACTGTTGAAGCCGGTGTGGGCGATGCGCAGGTTGAGGGTATGGGGAATGCGCTGCGTAGCGCAGCCATTGAGGGTGACGCCGGGTAATGCCAGCAGGCCTTCGCGCAGGCGCTGGGCCAATTGCGCAAGGCGCAGGTGCTCGCTGTCGCCGGGTTGACCGGCCAGGGCGAAGGCGCTGCCCATACCGGCGATCTGGTGGGTTGCCAGGGTGCCTGAGCGCAGGCCCTGTTCATGGCCACCGCCGTGTATCTGCGCACGCATCAAGGCGCGGGCGCGTGGCCCCACATAGAGCGCACCGATACCCTTGGGCCCGTACACCTTGTGTGCCGAGAACGACATCAGGTCCACAGCCAGGGCGCTGAGGTCGATCGCCAGCTTGCCAACGGCTTGCGCCGCATCCACATGCAGCAGGGCGCCATGAGCGCGAACGCTTTCGCCAATCGCGGCAAAATCGGTGACTGTGCCCAGTTCGTTATTGACCGCCATCAGCGATACCAGGCGGGTATCGGCGCGCAACGCTGCTTGTACGGCAGCTGGCTGGATCAGGCCGGCGGCATCCGGTGCCAGGCGGGTAACGGCCCAGCCCTGGCGCTGAAGTTCGGCCACGGTGTCGAGCACTGCCTTGTGTTCCAGCTGGCTGGTGATCAGGTGCCCGGGCTGGCCGACGCCTTGGGCAATGCCCTTGAGCGCCAGATTGTTCGACTCGGTCGCGCCAGACGTCCACACCAGGTCCGCAGCTTGTGCACCAACGCGGTCGGCCACTTGCTGGCGGGCATGCTCCACTGCATCGCGGGCAGCCTGGCCGAACGCATGGCCGCTGGATGCCGGGTTGCCGAAGTTGGCCTGGCTGCCCAGGCAGGCGAGCATGGTCTCGATGACCCGGTCGTCGACCGGGGTAGTGGCGGCGTAGTCGAAGTAGAGCGGGGCGCTAGGCATTGGGGCGGGTCCATGTCAGTCGGCGATCGATGCAATCAGCGTACCCGCGGATTGAGAGATATTTTTCACTTACAGCAGCTCTTAACCAAGATTCTGTGAAAAATATTTCTACATGGAGTGATTTAGATAGAAATATTTTCTCGCTCTGATGAAGGGCATGCAAGCAGCCCCTCTTTGACCTGCTCAGGCTAGCTCTACAGCCCTTTCTTCATCGGCCACCACACGCTCGCACAACTCCGTGATCTGCTCGCGCATCCAGCGGTTAGCCGGGTCCTGGTCGGTACTTTCATGCCAATACAGGTGGGTTTCCAGCGCGGGCACTTCCACCGGCAGGGGGTGGTAACGCAGTTGATGGCGGCGGGCGAATCGCTCGGGCACAGTCATCGCCATGTCAGTCTGCTGCAACACCTGCGAAGCCATCAGGTAGTGTTGCGACCGCAGGGCTACCTTGCGTTGCACGCCCATCTTGCCCAACGCCAGGTCGACATAGCCCAGGCCGTTGCGGCGGCTGGAAATATGGATATGGGTCATGCCCAGGTAGCTGTCGAGGGTCAGCTTGCTGTCGGCCAGCGGGTGACCCTGGCGCAAGGCACACACGTAGCGGTCCTGCATCAGTTTGACGTGACGTACTTGCGGGTCGGTGTTCAAGGGGGCGTCGATGGCGAAGTCCAGGCGGCCAGCAGCGAGTTCCTTGGTGGTCTCGCGGCGCTTGCACAGAAAACTTTCGATCAGCACCCCTGGGGCCAGGCGGCGCAGGCGCTGGAACAGTGGTGGCAGGATTACCGCCTCGGTCAGGTCGGTCATGCTGATGCGGAAGGTCTTGTTGGCCTGTTGCGGGTTGAAGATGCGGCTTTCCTGGACCGAAGTGCGCAGCAGCGCCAGGGCGTTGCGCACCGGGCCAATGATGTTCTGCGCCATGGGCGTGGGCACCATGCCTTGCGCAGTGCGGACGAACAGCGGGTCGTTGAAGGTTTCGCGCAGCCGCGACAAGGCGTTGGACACTGCTGGCTGGGTGATGCCGACGATCTGCCCGGCGCGGGTCAGGTTGGCTTCGGTGTAGATCGCATCGAACACGATGAACAGATTGAGGTCGACCTTGCTGAGGTTCATGGGCGCCGCTCTTTGTTGGAATTATCAGCCGATCATATATCGGTTATGAATGTTTATACACGCGGAAAATAGACTAGGTGGATGGGGCCATGCTGCTCTAGGCTCTGGCCATGTACTCCGAACCGTGAAGGTAGCCCCGATGGATTTCGCCTATTCGCCCAAGGTCCAGGCACTGCGCGAGCGCGTCACAGCGTTCATGGACACCTACGTCTACCCCGCCGAGGCGGTGTTCGAACGCCAGGTTGCCGAGGGCGACCGCTGGCAGCCAACTGCAATCATGGAAGCGCTCAAGGCCAAGGCCCGCGCCGAAGGGCTGTGGAATCTGTTTCTGCCCGAGTCGGAATACGGCGCCGGCCTCAGCAACCTGGAGTACGCCCCACTGGCAGAAATCATGGGCCGCTCGCTGCTCGGGCCAGAGCCGTTCAACTGCTCGGCGCCGGATACCGGCAACATGGAAGTGCTGGTGCGTTATGGCAGCGAGGCGCAGAAACGCCAGTGGCTGGAGCCGCTGCTGCGTGGGGAGATCCGGTCGGCATTCGCCATGACCGAGCCGGACGTAGCCTCCTCGGACGCTACCAACATGGCCGCCACAGCCGTGCGTGACGGTGACGAATGGGTCATCAATGGCCGCAAGTGGTGGACCTCCGGCGCGTGCGACCCACGCTGCAAGGTCATGATCTTCATGGGCCTGTCCGACCCTGAAGGGCCACGCCACCAGCAGCATTCGATGGTCCTGGTGCCCACCGATGCGCCGGGCGTGAAGATCGTCCGCCCGTTGCCGGTATTCGGCTACGACGATGCGCCGCATGGCCATGCTGAAGTGCTGTTCGAAAACGTGCGGGTGCCCTATGAAAACGTGATTCTCGGCGAGGGCCGTGGTTTCGAGATCGCGCAGGGGCGCCTGGGCCCGGGGCGTATCCACCACTGCATGCGTTCGATCGGCATGGCCGAGCGTGCGCTGGAATTGATGTGCAAGCGCTCGGTTGAGCGCACGGCGTTCGGCCGGCCACTGGCACGCCTGGGCGGCAACATCGAAAAGATCGCCGACTCGCGCATGGAAATCGACATGGCCCGGCTGTTGACGCTGAAAGCGGCGTACATGATGGACACCGTCGGCAACAAGGTAGCACGCAGCGAAATTGCGCAAATCAAGGTGGTGGCACCGAACGTGGCTTTGCAGGTAATCGACCGGGCGATTCAGCTTCATGGCGGGGCAGGGGTGAGCGGCGATTTCCCGCTGGCCTACATGTATGCCATGCAGCGCACCCTGCGCCTGGCCGACGGGCCGGACGAAGTGCACCGGGCGGCGATTGGCAAATATGAAATTGGCAAGTATGTGCCGGTGGAGATGTTGCGCAGCGGGCGATAGCGGGTTGCTACCGCAAGTTCGGGATAACTTGTAGGAGGCTTCTGATTCTCTGTTCCAAGCGCTTGAGGCCGCCCTGTGGGTGATAGGTTTCTAACCCTATCCACCCACAGGGAGCTTGAGGATGCGCGTCAGCCTAGAGGGAAAAGGTCAGGCGGTAGATGGCGATGTGACCACAACGGGGGCCGTGTGTATTGCGACGGATGCGGGCTATCTCGACGAGGGTCGAATGGTGCTGCGCGAAGGTGACCACACCACGGCATGCCCTGTTTGTGGGCAGGTGGGAATGGTCGCCGAAGGTGTGGAGCATGTTATTTCCGATGGCCGCCGGGTGGCCATGGACGGTGCGCTGGTTCTCTGTGGTTGCTCGCCGGGCAGCAATCGGGTTGTTGCACCGGTAAATGAAATACCGCCGTCCAGGCATTCCGTTGCAGTGCGCGCGAATACCCACGTTGGCGAGCCTTCAACCCTCGTTTACCCCGAACGTTTCTCCCAACCCATTGCCGTGGCGATGCCCGGTACCCTGGAGCCTGGCTTCTACGTTATTCCGCGACGCATGTCATTCGCACAGGTACTGCTGGAATTGGCCGAACACGATGCCACGTTGCCGATTTCCCGGCTGCAGCGGCTCAACCCTACGTTCGAACAGGGGTTCAAGGCCGGGGAAATTTTCGTTATCGGTGATCCTGACAATGGTGGCGCCTGCACCCGCGAGGAAGGCCAGCTGATGGCGGCGGCGCAGCATGCGCGGCGTGCGCTGGCGGTGCTCGATTTCGCCGAAGCGGATTTCATGATGAAGCATCAGGCCGAGATTGCGGGGTTGCTCAGCGACGCTAGCCTGTCCATGGGCGTGGGCAAGGATATGCTGGACCAAGGTTTGAAGCAGGTCAGCCATACCTTGACCAGCATCGAGCAATTGCACCAGCGGGAGTTCATTCGCCACGGGCACTTGAACAGCCCGGGCTTTTTTGCTGAACGGCGGCGGCTTCTGCAGCAGCTGGATGGGCAGTTGAAAACAGCACTTTTGAACAAACAGTTGAACCTTGGGAACTATGAGCGCTTGAGGAAGAGCTTGAATATTTCGACCAAGAGTCTAGTCCATCACTGGTCGAAAGCGGGCGGGCCGGGGCAGATTCCGGGGTATGCGACGCATCTGGACAAGGTGGCACGGCTCAGCAAGTATCTTGAATATGGAGGGTATGCCGCGATTGGGTTAGGTGGAGCTTCTTCATATTTAAAGGTGCAAGACGCTTGTCGGGCTGAGGAGACCGAAGACTGTAAAAAAGTCAGACTGACCGAGACTGGAGGTTTTGCTACTGGAACCGCCGGAGCAATGGCTGGCACTTTAGGAGCAAACCTCGTATCGGGAACAATTTGTGCCGCTGTTACTATGGGTTCGGCAGGTCTGGCTGCGCCGGTATGCGGGATTGTACTGGTGGGCGTCAGCGGGATGGCCGGAGGAGTGCTGGGCGGGAAGCTCGGTGAGTTCGTAGGCGAGTTTATTTACGAGGCAACCAGTGATTGACATTACTGGCTGGCAATCACTTGCTAAAGTGGCGCTTCTATTAAGTCCTTTCGCTATCGTCATACCAGGATTAGTCCTTAGTGCTGTCTCGACGCTGACCAAAGATTATGATGCCGCCTGCTCGGCCATCACCAGTAACCCCTATTTTGAAAGCATCAAGCGTTATTGGGGTTCTGGGTCATTCAAGTGGCGCTGGATGACGCTATGTACGGTAAGTGGGCTAGTGGCATTTCCATGGTTAGCGCTGCGAATGGGTCAACTGGATGCTGGCGAGCTAAATGCGTTTCCGAAGAAGCTTAAACGCAGGTTGAAAATTTCAGCCTGGCTAAGCATGGCTGGATGCATCTGGATGGTGGTTGTATGGGCGTTATTTAAGTTCAAGTAGGGGAAATCAGACCCGCATCTGCGGGTCTTCCTCTTTCTGGTCGACAGCACGATCGGCATTTGCAGGTTGCTCGAGGGGCTGATCTACGATCACTACCTTCTCCCCCCGTGTCTTGATCAACGAAACCACCACCCCACCCAGCAACAACCCGAACGTCACCCCCAACGACACCAGCGCCGGCACCTTGCCCACCATGCCGTGATAGAAAATCTTGCACCCAATAAAGATAAGTACCAGCGCCAACGCATACTTGAGGTACACGAACCGGTGCATCAACGACGACAGCGCGAAGTACAGCGAGCGCAGCCCAAGAATGGCGAAGATGTTCGAGGTGTAGACAATGAACGGGTCCTGGGTAATGGCGAAGATGGCGGGCACGCTGTCGACCGCAAACACCAGGTCGGCCAGTTCGATCAGCACCAGTGCCAGGAACAACGGTGTGGCGTAGCGCAGCGCCTTGCTGTGGCCGGCCGGGGTCTGGCGGATGAAGAAGTGCGAGCCGTGGATCTGGTCGGTAACCCGCATGTGCCGACGTACGAACTTGATGACCGGGTTATTGGCCAGGTCCGGGTGGCCGTCTTCCTTCGACAGCGCCATTTTTACCCCCGTGAACAGCAGGAATGCGCCGAAGATGTAGAGCACCCAGGCAAAGTTCTGCACCAGCGCGGCGCCGACGCCGATCATGATCGCCCGCAGGAATACCACCCCGAGGATGCCCCAGAACAAGACGCGATGCTGGTAGCGGCGGGGGATGGCGAAGTAGCTGAAGATCATCGCCATGACGAACACGTTGTCCATCGACAGCGACTGCTCGACGAGGAAACCGGTGTAGAACTCCAGGGCCGACTGCGCGCCCAGCTGGTACCAGACCCACACGCCGAACAGCACACCGACACTGAAGTAGCCTGAATACAGCAGCAGGCTCTCGCGCATTTCTATCTCGCGGTCGTGGCGGTGCAGCACGCCGAGGTCGAGTACCAGCAAACCGATGACGATGGCCAGGAATACCAGCCACAGCCAGGCGCTGGTACCGAGAATCGGAGTGGTGAGGAATGCTTGCAGAGCTGTCATGAGCCCCTCCTTGAATGTCGACGTTGCATGGCAACAGTGATCCGACATCACGGCATGGAAGCCGTCAGAGGGGCCCGGTATCACATGGGCTTGAGCCTAGACCCGTTTGCCGGTGATGCCGAATGGGGAGCTGTTACATTTCTTTGCCAGCGCCCCTGCAGCACCCGCCGGGTCTCGTGGACAACACATAATCCATGCTCAAGCAGGGGCTCTGTGGGAGCGGGCTTGCCCGCGAAGAATCCAACACTGTGGAAGGCACCGGCTCCGCCAGTGTTCGCGGCCAAGCCCGCTGCCAAAATTCAGTACACCCATACCTCGACCCGTCGATTGCGCAGCCGCCCTTGTTCCAGTTCGTTCCCGGCCACCGGCAGTTCATCGCCCATGCCGGTGACCTCTAGCACCTCCACCCCATCGCGTGCCAGTTCGCGGCGTACCGCCTGCGCGCGCAAGCGCGAGAGCAAGGCGGCGCGGCCGGGTGTTTCCTTAGGGTCGCCAAAGCCCACCAGCACCGCCTTGCCCTGCAGTTTGCCAGCCTGGCGCAGGTACTCGGCCACCCGCTGCACATCGCGCAGGGCCTTGGTGTCGAGGCTGGCGCTGCCTTCCTGGAAGCGGAAGTTCACGCTTAGGCGCTGCGCCTGCTGGGCCAGGCTGCGGTAGCGTGGCGGCATGTCGGCCTGGGGTACTACTGGCTGGGCCTTGATCTGCTGCGAAACAAAGCCCTGCTGGGCGACGATCGCCTGGCCGGCCGGGCTCTGGGCAAAATCGGCCAAGGCCTTTGCCTCGGGCTTGGCGTTGGCTGGCAGATAGAAGTAAAGGCGTCGCGACAGCGGGTAGTCCTCGCTGGCCACCAGCGCACGCTCGGGCAGCATGGCCGGTGCGTCGCCTTCGGCGACGGCAAGTACCTTGGCCCCGTGGACAGCAGCCAGGCTGCTGAAACCGATGGCCTGGCGGTCGCCGCCCACCCGCGCGGCCAGTTCTTCACTGGATTCGAACCGGCGGGCCTTGGCGGACAGTTCAGCATGCTGCGGCTCCAGCACCAGAGCCTTGAAAGTCTCGAAGGTACCGGAGCGGTCATCCCGGGCGTACAGGTGAATGGCGCCACCGCTGACCCCCAGTTGCTCCCAGCGCTGGACCTCCCCGGAGAAAATCTGCGCCAGTTGCCCGGTGGTCAGTTGTGGCAACGGGTTGTCGGGGTGCACGATAACCGCGACACCATCCAGGCCGATGACCTGCTCGGCGCTGGCTGCGCGCAGGTCGCCCAGGGCCCGCAACTGCTGCAGTTCGCTGTCGTTTATCGGCCGAGAGGCAGCGGCCAGGTCGGCCTCGCCACGGCCCAGGGCGATGAAACCGGTGCTGGAACCGTGGGCAGCGATGTCGATGCGCAACGGCCGGCCATGCACGTCGCGCGCGCTGATCACGGTTTCGTTGGGCCGTTGGCCAGGCTGCTGTTCGATGGCGCTGGCCTGCTGTGCACGCAATTGCCCCTGCACCAGCGCCGGCAGCAACGCTGCCCCGATGGTGTTGGAGCCTTGCGCACGTAAATGCACGGGTTCGGCCAGGGTGGCCAGGGGTAGCAACGTGAGCAGCAGGACAAGCAGACGGGGCATGCCGGGTGGCCCTGTGGCATAGAGTTGGCCGGCAGATTACGACAAAGGCGTGATGAAAATGTGACAGGCCGTGGGGCCGCAAAGCGGCCCCGGCGACCTCAATGCGCCCCGGCCGATTTGCTCAGGTCACTTTCGGCCCATTCGGTGTAGATGCACGCATCGGCCACTGCCCAGCGCACCTTCACGCTGTCGCCCGGCTGCATGGGCATGCCCGCGGCCGACAGGGCCTTCACCGTCAGCTCGGTACCCCCTGCAGTCACCACATGACAGGTCTGGCTTTCACCCAGGAACAGCACTTCGCCAACCTTGGCACTGACCTCGTTCCAGCCCGCCGGCAGTGGCTCGCGCGCTGCTTGTTCGGCGGTCAGGGCCAGGGCTTTTTCCGGGCGCACCATGATCAGTGCGTCCTGTGCAGCGGCCAGGCCTGGGGTGAGGCGGATGGCCACTGGCTGGCCCTCGAAGCTGCCTGCGCCATTGCTGCTGGCCTTGATCCGCAGGAAGTTGGAGTTGCCGAGGAACGACGCAACAAAGGCATTCGGCGGATTCTGGTACAGGTCGTACCCGGTGCCCAGGCCGACGATCTTGCCGTGGCTGAAGATGGCGATGCGCTGCGACAGGCGCATGGCCTCTTCCTGGTCGTGGGTCACGTAGACAATGGTAATGCCCAGGCGGCGGTGCAGCTGGCGCAGTTCGTCCTGCAGGTCTTCACGCAGCTTCTTGTCCAGCGCGCCAAGCGGCTCGTCCATCAGCAGGATGCGTGGCTCGTACACCAGCGCCCGGGCAATCGCCACGCGCTGCTGTTGGCCGCCAGACATCTGCGACGGCTTGCGGTGGGCGAACTTCTCAAGTTGCACCAGCTTGAGCATGGCGTCGACGCGCTTGCTGGTTTCGGCAGCATTGAGTTTGCGGATGGCCAGCGGGAAGGCGATGTTGTCGCGCACGTTCAGGTGCGGAAACAGCGAATAGCGCTGGAACACCATGCCGATATCGCGTTTGTGCGGCGGCACATTGACCAACGACTGGCCGTCGACCAGGATCTCGCCGCTGCTGGGTGTTTCGAAGCCGGCCAGCATCGACAACGTGGTGGACTTGCCCGAGCCGCTGGAGCCGAGGAAGGTCAGGAACTCGCCATCCTGGATTTCCAGGTCGAGGTTGTCCACGGCGGTGAAGTCGCCGTAGTGCTTGTTCAGGCCGCGCAGGCTGACCAGGGTCTTGCCGTGCGCGTTGTCTTTGATCACTGCACTCATTGTTGTTTTCTCCGCGCTCAGGCGTTTTCGGTGCGCCGGCGCAAGGCGGCGGCAATGAACATGACCAGCAACGACAGGCCGATCAGCAAGGTCGAAGCCACGGCGATGACCGGGCTAAGGTCCTGGCGCAGGGTGGTCCACATCTTCACCGGCAGGGTTTGCAGGTCGGGGCTGGCCATCATCACGCTCAACACCACCTCGTCCCACGACACCAGAAAGGCGAACAGGCCACCCGCGATCATGCCCGGGCGAATCGCCGGGAAGGTCACCTTGTAGATCGCCTGCAGGCGCGAGGCGCCACAGATCACCGCGGCATCCTCGATCGACTGGTCGAACAGCTTCAGCGAGTTGATGATCGAAATGATGGTGAAGGGCAGGGCGACGATCACGTGGCTGACCACAAAGGCGAACAGCGTGCCGGTGTAGCCCAGCTTGAGGAACAGCGCGTACACCGCTACGGCAATGATCACCAGCGGCACGATCATCGGCATGGTGAACAGCCCGTACAGCAGCTCGCGGCCCGGGAAGCGGCCACGCACCAGGGCGAACGCGCTGGGCAAACCGAGCAACACGGCGGCGATGGTGGTCAGCACGGCCACTTTCAGGCTGGCCAGGGCGGCGTCCATCCACTCCGGGTTGGAGAAGAACTGGCCGTACCATTTGAACGTCCAGCCCGGCGGGGGGAACACCAGCCACTGTGACGAGCCGAACGACAGCAACACGATGAACACGACGGGCAGCAGCAGGAATGCCGCAATCACCCCGGTGGTCAGGTACAGGCCGGTGCGCAGCGGGCGGCCCATGGCATTGGGAGACAGGAGCATGGCGGTTTACCTCGCGTTGCCAACCGGGGATTCCGGCTGCAGCTTCAGGTACAGGTAGAAGAGCACCAGGGTGATCACCACCAGCAGTGCGGCGGCGGCGCTGGCCAGGCCCCAATTGAGGAACGATTGCACCTGCTGGATGATGAATTCGGGCAGCATCATGTTCTGCGCCCCGCCCAGCAGAGCCGGGGTGACGTAGTAACCGAGCGACATCACGAACACCATCAGCGCCCCGGAGAACAGCCCCGAGCGGCACAGCGGCAGGAACACCTTCCAGAAGTTGGTCCACGGACTGGCGCCACAGATCGAGCCGGCCTGCAGCACCATCGGGTCGATGGCGTGCATGGTCGCCTGCAACGGCAGCACGATGAACGGGATCATGATGTAGCTCATGCCAATTACCACGCCGGTGAGGTTGTGCACCATTTCCAGCGGGGCATCGATGATGCCCATGGCCATCAACGCCTTGTTGATCACCCCCGAGCTCTGCAGCAGCACCAGCCACGAGTAGGTACGTGCCAGCAGGCTGGTCCACATCGACAACAGCACGATGTTCAGCAGCCAGCGGCCCCAGCCCTTGGGCACCAGGGTGATTGCCCAGGCCAGCGGGAAGCCCAGCAGCACGCTGATCAGGGTGACCACACCGGCCACCGAGAAGGTGTTGAACAGCACCCGTGCATAGGCCGAGTTGGCGAACAGCTGCTCGTAGTTACCCAGCCCTGGTGTTGGCTCCAGCACCCCGCGCAGCAACAGGCCGACCAGCGGGGCGAAGAAGAACAGGCCAAGGAACAGCAGGGCTGGCAGCAGGTTGCGGCTGCCTTTCCAGCGCTGGCTCAGGCTGGCACGGCGCGGTGCGGTGCCCGGGGCGCCGGCACCCGTAGGGGCACCTTGCGCGTTTTGCAGGGCGTTGATGGCGACTTTCATTTGACCAACCACTCATTCCAGCGCGCGGCGATGGCTTGACCGTTCTTGGCCCAGTAGGCGAAGTCGAGGGTGACCTGGTCCTGGGCGTAAGCAGTCGGCAGGTTTGGCGCGAGGTCCTTGTTCAGTTTGGCCACGCTGTCGACGTTCACCGGGGCGTAGGCCGTCTTGTTGGCGAACTCGGCCTGGCCTTCGGCGCTGCTGGCGTTGGCCAGGAACTTCATGGCCGCGTCCTTGTTCTTGGCGCCTTTGGGGATGACCAGGAAGTCGGCCATGACCAGGTTCTGTTTCCAGCTCACGCCCACCGGAGCACCGTCCTGCTGCAGGGCGTAGACACGACCGTTCCAGAACTGGCCAAGCGAGGCTTCACCAGACGCCAGCAACTGCTGCGACTGGGCGCCACCGCCCCACCAGACGATGTCTTTCTTGATGGTGTCGAGCTTCTTGAAGGCGCGGTCAAGGTCCAGCGGGTAGAGCTTGTCTGGCGCTACGCCGTCGGCCAGCAGGGCCAGTTCCAACACACCGGGGCTTGGCCATTTGTACAGGGCGCGTTTGCCCGGGTAGGTCTTGGTGTCGAACAGGGCGGTCCAGTCGACCGGTTTGTTGGCACCGAGCTTGCCTTCGTTGTAGCCCAGTACGAAGGAGAAGAAGAACGAGCCGACGCCGTGGTCGGAAACGAAGCGCGGGTCGATCTTGTCACGTTTGATCTGATTGAAATCGAGGGGCTCCAGCAGGCCTTCGCTGGCGGCGCGCAGGGCAAAGTCGGCTTCCACGTCGACCACGTCCCATTGCACGTTGCCACTCTCGACCATGGCCTTGAGCTTGCCGTAGTCGGTAGGGCCGTCCTGGACAACCTTGATGTCCGTGGCCTTGGTGAAAGGTACGGCCCATGCTTCTTTCTGGGCGTCCTGGGTAGTACCGCCCCAGCTGACAAAGTTCAGGCTCTCGGCGGCCTGGGCGGCCTGACAAGCCAGGGTCAGCAGGCTGGCGGACAGCACTGCGGTTACACGTTTGCTCAACAGCATGGTTACGCCCTCGTTGCTTTTGTTATTCGAGGCGGGGCTTGTGGTGCGCCCGCCAACAGTGTTCGGGGAGCAGCTAAAACAAAGTGTCAGGTGGCCGTTTGTGATTGTAGGTGCCGGCCTGCAGATTCAAGGTCTACGGGATATCATATTATGGTATTCCAAACTTTTGGCAAGAGGTATGAGGCGACCGGCCATCACTCCGCTTTCAGCCCGGGGCTGTTGCTGGTCGGGGTAACTGACTTGAACGGTGCCTAAAAGCTTGCGCGGTCCCTGTGGGAGCGGGCACCCAAGCGAACACGGGCGAAGCCCGTGCCATGCACCGAGGTGTCTGCGTCGCGGGCTTGCCCGCTCCCGCAGGGGCCGTGGATCAACCTGTAATCCCAGGCTCGAATGGGATGCTCTGCACCACCTCCAGCTCATAACCCGCCAGCCCCGCGTATTTCAGCGGCGGCCCCAGATGGCGCAGCTTGCCCACGCCCAGGTCCTGCAGAATCTGCGCCCCGGTACCCACCTCGGAGTACACCTTCGACTGGCCACGCTGGTATGGCCGTACCGGCTGGGTCAGCTGGGGCACGCGCTCAAGCAAGGCCTGCGAGGATTCATGATTGGCCAGGATCACCACCACGCCCGCGCCTTCCTCAGCCACCTTCTGCAGCGCCGCCCACAGCGTCCAGTTGGCCGGCCCGGCGTACTCGGCACCGACCAGGTCGCGCAGCGGATCGATCACATGCACCCGCACCAGGGTCGGCTGCGCCCGGCGGATGTCGCCCATGACCATGGCCATGTGCACGCCCCCTTCGATGCGGTCTTCATAGGTGACCAGGCGGAAGGTGCCATGCACGGTCGGCAGCTCACGCTCGCCGATGCGCTTGATGGTCTGCTCGGTGCTCAGGCGGTAGTGGATGAGGTCGGCGATGGTGCCGATCTTGATGCCATGCTGCGCGGCGAATATTTCCAGGTCCGGGCGGCGGGCCATGGTGCCATCGTCGTTGAGCACTTCGACGATCACCGAGGCTGGGCTGAAGCCCGCCAGGCGCGCCAGGTCGCAGCCAGCTTCGGTGTGGCCGGCGCGGGTCAGCACGCCGCCTTCGCGGGCACGCAGGGGGAAGATGTGGCCGGGTTGGACCAGGTCTTCGGGGCGGGCGTTGGGCGCCATGGCTGCCGCCACGGTACGCGCGCGGTCGGCGGCGGAAATGCCGGTGGTGACGCCGGTGGCCGCTTCGATCGACACGGTAAACGCAGTGCTGAATACGCTGCCGTTGGCCGGCACCATCTGCTCCAGGCCCAGGCGCTGGCAGTGATCGTCGGTCAGGGTCAGGCAGATCAGCCCACGCGCTTCGCGGGCCATGAAGTTGATGGCCCGGGCGTCGCAACGCTCGGCGGCGATCAGCAGGTCGCCTTCGTTTTCGCGGTCCTCGTCATCCACCAGCAGGACCATCTTGCCTTGCCGGTAGTCCTCGAGAAGTTCCTCGATGGTGTTGAAAGCCATGTTGCACGCTCACTGTGGTGGGGTGGTTTTTATGGTATACCATCATACACAAATATCGCCGTAGCAGGAGAGCAGCGCATGAAGGCTTATTGGATCGCCCATGTGGACGTGACAGACCCCGAGCAATATCAGCAATACACCCAGCGAGCGCCGGCGGCCTTCAAGGCGTTCGGCGGCCGCTTCCTGGCCCGTGGCGGGCGCAGCGAGGCGATGGAAGGGCGGCCTACCCCTCAGCGTAGCGTGGTGATCGAATTCGACTCGTACGCACAGGCGGTGGCGTGCTATCGGTCCGAGCTGTACCAGGAGGCGTGCAGCCATCGCCACGGTGCGGCAAAGGCTGAGGTGATCATCGTCGAAGGGTTTGAGGCCTGAGTCTGGCTCGCCGGCCGGTTCGCGGCGGCGAAATGTCGAAAGGACAAGACCCGCTTATGCGGGTCTTGTCCTTACTGACTCATTGCAGATGTGTTTTCAGCTCCCCCGCTGCCTGGCGCATGGCGGCTTTGACCGCCGGCACCTGGCTCAGCGGGTTGAGCAGGCCGTAGTCATGAATCATCCCGTTGTAGCGCACCGAGGTCACTGTCACGCCGGCCGCATTCAACTTGCGGGCATAGGCCTCGCCTTCATCCCGCAGCACATCGAACTCAGCCGTCTGCACCAGCGCCGGTGGCAAGCCTTTCAACTGTTCACTGCTGGCCCGCAGTGGCGAGGCGTAGATCTGTTCCCGCGCTTTGGCATCCGTGGTGTAGTTGTCCCAGAACCACTTCATCATCCCGGTGGTCAGGAAGTGCCCTTCGGCAAACTGTTTGTACGACGCAGTCTCGAAACTGGCGTCGGTCACCGGCCACAGCAGCAGCTGGAAGCGCAAGGCAGGGGTGCCAGCTTCTTTGGCCTTCAGCGCTACCACCGCCGCCATGTTGCCGCCGACGCTGTTGCCGGCCACGGCCAGGCGCTTGCCGTCCACGCCGATTTCCTTGCCATGCTCGGCCACCCACTGGGTCGCGGCGTAAGCCTGGTTGATCGCGGTCGGGTAGTGCGCCTCAGGTGAGGGGGTGTAGTCGACATAGACCGCAACTGCACCAGAGCCAACCACCAGGTCGCGGATCAGCCGCTGGTGGGTAGGGAAATCACCCAGCACCCAGCCGCCGCCGTGGAAGAACATGAATACCGGCAATTCACCTTTGACATTGGCCGGGCGCACCACTTGCAGCTTGATCGACTGGCCGTTGGCCTGGATGGTGCGTGCCTTCACCTCGATGCCGGAGAGGTCCACCTTGACCGAGGCCTGGGCGCCGGTCAGCACCGCACGGGCGTCTTTCGGGCTGAGCTGCTCGAGTGGCTTGCCGCCGCCTTGTTCCAAGGCTTCGAGGAAGGCCTGGGTGTGTTGTTCGACGCCTGGGCTGCCAGCGGCGAAGGCGCTGGAGACGGACAGGGCCAGAAGGGAAGCGGTGAGGGTTTTGTGGACAATGTTCATGAGCGAATCCTTTTCTGTGCAAGTGTGGGTAATGGGCGTCTTGCCTGGCCTGCTGGGCCATCGCTGCGACTTGTGCGTAGATTAGGCAGGTGCAGCGATGGGAAAAAGCCGCTATAAAGCGTTTTACTGTCACCAAGAGCGAGACAATGAACCCTTACGAAGACATGCGGATCTTTGCCCAGGTCATGGAGGCTGGCAGTTTCACTGCCGCCGCCGATCGCTTGGGCATGTCCAAGCAATCGGTCAGCCGGCGCCTGATGCAGCTCGAAGAACGCCTGGGCGTGCGTCTGCTCAACCGCTCCACCCGGCGCCTGGACGCCACGCCCCTGGGCCAGCATTACTACCAGTCAGCGCTGCGCCTGCTGGGCGAGGTGCAGCAGGTGGAGCACGACATCAGCGGCCAGGCCCAGGCCTTGCGCGGCACCTTGCGGCTGAGCGCGCCGTTGTCCTTTGCCATGGCGCACCTCGGCTGTTTGCTGACCGAGTTCCTGCAGTTGCACCCGCAGGTGGATGTGGAGGTGGACCTGAGTGATCGTGCGGTAGACCTGATTGGTGAGGGCTATGACCTGGCGCTGCGGATTGGCGCGCTGGAGGACTCCAGCCTGATTGCCCGGCGAATTGCCGATGTGGAGCGGGTGTATTGCGCGAGCCCGGCGTATCTGGCGGCGCGGGGCGTGCCGGCCAGGCCGGAAGATCTGGCCGCGCATGACTGCCTGCCTTATGGGCACTCGCGGCAGGTGCAGTGGCAGTTCAGGCAGGCTGGCAAAGCCCAGTCGATCCAGGTGGCCGGGCGGATGCGCGCGAATAACGGCGAGATGCTGAGGGATGCGGCGATTGCCGGGATGGGGGTGACCTACCTGCCGACGTTCATCGTTGGGCAGGCGCTGGCGGATGGGCGCCTGGTGACGGTGCTGGATGAGTGGGTAACACCGGCGTTGCAGCTGTCAGCGGTGTACCCACAGCACCGGCAGGTGGCGCGGCCGGTGCAGGGGTTCGTGGCCTTCCTGCGTGAGCGGCTGGTGCAGCTCTGATCTTCGATACCGAGTTGGCTGCTTCGCGGGCGCGCCCGCGAAGAGGCGGGTACAGGGCGCTACATCAGCTCATCCACCCCGACCCACCCGCCATCGAATTCCGCCATGGCATCGAGTAGCGCATCACGGAAGTACGCCAGCGATGCCCGATCAAACAGCAACTGCAACGCCGGTCGCTGATCGCTGCCCACATTGAGCACGATCACATTGATCCGTGCCGCCGAGGTTTGCGCCACCGCGCCAGGCCCAAACGCCTCGGCACGCAAATCCACCCCGCACAACTTGGCCATCACCGCACTGGCAAATTCACCCGACAGCTGCAGCCAGGCATGGCTGTCCTGGCGTGGCAGCAGGTAGTTGCGCTGGGCATCCTGTGCCCATTCGGCCTCAGCGCCAGCCACCCGTGCACCCTCATCGGCCAGGCTGCCCAGCAGCAGGTACTCGGTCTGCGACAACCGCGCTACCCAGCCACCGTCTTCCTGGCGCACGGCATTGTTGGGGAGCGGCGGCAAACGGTAGCCTCGGTTCTGCAAATACGCCGCGCTGTCAGCGCCCCGGAACCCGACTCGCGCCAATTCGGTAAGGTCAGTCAACGCACAGGTGTGCAACACATCAGCCCGAGGGCTGCGAGAAACAAAGGCTTCGGCTGGCAAACTGTTCATGGCTCAGAGCTCCTGGCGCAGGTTGTCGGGGTCGTGGAACGGCAGTTGCACCACCTTGGCATTGACCATCACGCCGCCTTCCACGCGGATCGGGATGTGCATGCCCGGGGTTGCCTGGTGGGCGCCGGCATAGGCCAGACCAATGATCTGCCCCAGGGTCTGCGAGTACTCGCACGAGGTGACGTTGCCGCTGATGTCTGGCCCATCGAGCACCAGGTGCCCCTCCAGCGGCTGCGGGCTACCCTTGGGCAGGGTGAAGCCGACCAGCTTGCGCTTGAGCGGCTGCGCCTCGAGGATTTCGATCGAGCGCTTGCCAACGAAGAATGGCTTCTTGCGGGCGATGGCCCACTGCATGTCTATCTCTGCCGGGTGGGTCATGCCATCGGTGTCCTGGCTGATGATCACATGGCCTTTTTCCAGGCGCAGCAGGCGCTGGGTCTCGACGCCGAACGGGCGGATGCCCAACCCGGCGCCGGCCTGCATCAAGGTGTCCCACAGGCGTTCGGCGTGGCGCGCTGGGACGTGTATTTCATAGCCCAGCTCACCGACAAAACCCACCCGCAGAATGCGCGCCGTGATGCCAGCCACCTTGCCCTGGCGCACGCCTAGGTAAGGGAAGGCCTCGGCCGACAGGTCCACGTCATCACACACCTTGGCCAGCACCTGGCGTGACAGCGGCCCGGCCAGGTTTACCGCAGCCAGTGCGGCGGTGACGTTGGTGATGTCCACGTCCAGGCGCCATTGTGCGTTCCACTTCAGCATCTGCTGGTAGATACGGTCGACACCGCTGGTGGTCGCGCTCACATAGAAGTGCTGCTCGCCCAGGCGGGCGCAGACGCCATCGTCGATCACCACGCCGTGCTCGTTGGTCATCAGCGCGTAGCGGGTACGACCGATGGCCAGCCTGGCGAAGCCGAAGGTGTACAGGCGCTCCAGCAGTTCGGCGGCATCCGGCCCGCGTACGTCCAGGCCGCCGAGGGTGGAAACGTCGATCAACCCGACTTTCTCGCGTACGTGACGGGCCTCCTCCTGCATGCAGCGTTCACGGTCCTCGGGCTTGCCATAGTAGGCCGGGCGCTGCCAGATGCCGGCCGGCATCATCTTCGCCCCGGCTTGCAGATGGCGGTGGTGCATCGGCGTTTGCCGGTACGGGTCGAACGCGCGGCCGGCGACATGCGCAAGTTTTTCCGCCTGGAACGGTGGGCGGGCGGTGGTCACCCCGGTTTCGCTGATGCTGCGGCCGGTGGCATGGGCCACCAGCCGCGCAGTGGGCAATGCCGAGTGGCGACCTTGGGACGGGCCCATGCCGACCGTGGAAAAGCGCTTGACCAGTTGCACATCGCGGTAACCGCTACGGGTGGCATTGACGATGTCGCGCACTTGCAGGTCTTCGTCGAAATCGACGAAATCCTTGCCCTTGGGGTGCGGGAAGATTGGCCAGGGGAAGTTGACCCTGGGCTCGGCACTGAACACCGGCTGCGCCGGCGCTTCAAGCCCCAGCGCAGCCACCGCTTCGGCAGCCCCGCGAGTGGCGTCGGCCAGCACGTTGGCCAGCGCGTGGCGGCCATTCACGGAACCGGCGATATCCAGCCCTGCCGGCAGGTTGCTGATGGCGAATTCGTCGCGGTTGACGTCATAGGCCAGCTTGCCACCCGCCTGGCACAACAACTGGTACACCGGCATGTAGCCTGCCGACATGCACAGCAGGTCACAGGCCAGGCGCAGGCCATGCGGGCCCACCTTGCCCTGGCCGGTGATCGGGCGAATGTCGACGCCACTGACATGGCGCATGCCTGCGTCATGCAGCGCTTCGTACACGGTGCTGCCCAGGTGCACGGGGATATCGCGGCGCTTCAGCTCCGCGGCCAGCGTGGCATCGGCCGGCGCCGCGCGCATGTCGACCACCGCTGCTATGGCTACGCCTTGCTCCTGCAAGTCAAGTGCGGCGAGGTAGCCGTCATCGTGGCCGGTCAGGACGACCGCACGCTCGCCCGGCTTGACCGCATACAGTTTCATCAACCGCTGTGCAGCGCTGGTCAGCATCACGCCGGGCAGGTCGTTGTTGCGGAACACCACCGGCTGGTCGAACGAGCCGGCCGTTACCAGGCAGCGGTTGGCGCGGACCTTGTACAGGCGTTTGTGCTGGATCACCGGCAGGTAGTTGTCGGTGAACCAGCCGTTGCAGGTGGCTTCCAGCAATACCTGGATGTTCGGGTGGCTTTCCACGGCTGCCAGCAGCTCCTGGCGCAGGGCGGCGGCACGGGTGCCGGCGATATCGAAGCGGGCATAGGTGAGCGAGCCGCCGAGCACTGGCTGCTGTTCGATCAGTAGCACCTGGGCCCCGGCATTGGCCGCGTCCAGCGCCGCGCGCAGGCCGGCCGGGCCGGCGCCGATCACCGCCACCTCGACAAACAGGTAGGCCTTATCGTAGTACTGCGGCTTGAAACCAAGGTCGAGCACGCCCAGGCCGGCCTTTTTGCGGATCAGCGGCTCCCAGACCTTCCACATGCCCTTGGGCTTGTAGAACGAGCGGTAGTAGAAGCCCACAGGCATGAAACGCGAGAACTTGCCCAGGTAGGCGTCGCGGTCGTGCTCCAGGCTGCCGTTGAAGTTCTGGCCGTCGACCACCTGGCCGTCCCGGGCGGGTTCCATGTCGGCCAGCACGTTGGGTTCTTCCGGCAGTTGGACCAGGGTGTTGGCGTCCTGCCCGGCCATGCTCAGCGGGCCGCGTGGGCGGTGGTATTTGAACGAGCGCGACAGCAGCCAGCGGCCGTTGCCGAGCAGGGCACTGGCGATGGTGTCACCGGCAAAGCCTGCGCAAGCCTGGCCGTCGAACTGGAAACGCAGGGGCCGCTCGCGGTCGATCAGCAGGCCCATGGGCGCGGGGAGGCGAGTGTGGCTGGTCATCCGGCAATCTCCGCGGTGGCGGTTGGGGCAAAGTCGACGCGGCGGTCGAACAGTGCCTTGGGGTCGAAGGTGCGCAGCACCTGGTCACTTACCGTGTGGCGTTCGGCCAGGAACCAATAGCTGGAGGCGTTGTGCAGCCACCACTCCAGCACCACCCCGGCCAGGTTGTCGCTGTTGAACACATGGTCGGCCCACTCGGCGTCGCTGCAGCTGGCCGGGTCGGGCATGTGCTTGAGCTCGCCGCCGTAGGTGAACTCGCTGATGTTGCGCGGGCCATTCAGGGGGCAGGTCAGGATCTTCATCGTCGTCGCTCCTTAGTGGCTGGCCGCGGTGGCGCCCATTTCGTTGACTTGCTGGAAGCGGCTGAAGCGCTCCAGGGCGAACGGGGCGATCAGCTCGGGCACCTTGCCGCCGCTGGCGACCAGCTCGGCCATGGTCTTGCCGCAAATCGGTGTAGCCTTGAAGCCCCAGGTGCCCCAGCCCGCGTCGAGGTAGTAGTTTTCGACGGGTGACAGCCCCATGATCGGGCTGTAGTCCGGGGTCATGTCGGTCATCCCGGCCCACTGGCGCATCAGCTTGGCGTTGGCCATGAACGGGAACATCTCGATGGCATGGGCCAACAGGCTTTCCTTGAGGTCGAGCGTGGAGCGGGTGTTGTACAGCGGGTAAGGGTCGGAACCGCCGCCGAAGACGATTTCGCCACGACTGGTCTGCTGTACGTAGCAGTGCAGCGCCGACGAGCTCACCAGGGGGTCGAGGAACGGCTTGAACGGTTGGGTGACCATGGCCTGCAGCGGGTAGGTGTGGATCGGCGCGCGGATGCCGGCCTTGGCCATCAGCAGCGAGCTGGCGCCGGCCACCGCCTGCACCACGCAGCCGCACTGCACGGTGCCACGGTTGGTCTTCACTGCTTCGATGCGGCCATTGCGAATCAGCAGGTCCTGCACTTCGGTCAGCGGGTGGATTTCCACGCCGCGCTTGGCCGCCTGCTTGGCGTACCCCCAAGCCACGGCGTCGTGTCGAGCAGTGGCGCCGTCGATGTGCCAGAGACCGGCGAGCACCGGCAGGTGGCCGGGGTCCAGGTTCAGGCTGGGGACCAGCTCACGAATCTGTTGACGGTCGATCATCTCGGTTCGCCCGCCGAAGTGCTTGTTGACCTCGGCGCGCTGGCGGAAGGCGCGCACGGTGGCGTCGGTGTGCGCCAGGGTCAGCTGGCCACGCTCGGAGTACATGATGTTGAAATCGAACTCGTTCGACAGGTTCTGGAACATGCGCACCGATTCGGCGTAAAAGCGCACACCTTCGCTGGTCAGGTAGTTGGAGCGGATGACGGCCGTGTTGCGCGCGGTATTGCCGCCACCCAGGTAGGCTTTCTCCAGTACGGCGACGTTGGTCACGCCGTGGTACTTTGCCAGGTAGTAAGCAATGGCCAGCCCGTGCCCGCCACCGCCGATGATCACCACGTCATAGCGCGGCTTGAGTTCGCACGGTGGCGGCAGGTCGACCTCCACCGGATAGTCGGCGCTCAGGCCGTATTTCAGCAGGGCGAAAGGCATGCGGTGCGCTCCTGGTGGGCGGCCTGCTGTTGCAGGTCGAGGGCGAGCAGGGTGTTTTTCATCAGGTAGGCGATGGTCATGGGGCCGACACCGCCGGGCACCGGGGTGATCCCGGCAACCTGGGGGAGGGCAGCGGCGAAGTCGACATCGCCGACGAGGCGGCTGTGGCCACCCTCATCAATGCGGTTGATGCCCACATCGATCACCACTGCGCCGGGCTTGAGCCAGTCAGCGCCGATCAGCAGAGGCTTGCCTACAGCGGCCACCAGGATGTCGGCCTGGCGGCACAGCGCTGGCAAGCCCTGGCTGCGCGAGTGCACCACGGTCACCGTGCAGTCGGCTTGCAGGAGCAGGGCCGCCATGGGCTTGCCGACGATGTTCGAGCGGCCAACCACCACAGCGTGCTTGCCACGCAGCTCGCCGCAGGTATCGCGCAGCAAGCGCATGCAGCCGCTGGGCGTGCAGGGGGTGAGCACGTCACGCCCTTGGGCCAGGCCGCCGACGTTCTCGCTGTGGAAGCCATCCACGTCCTTGAGCGGGTTGATGGCTTGCAGTATGCGGTGTTCGTCGATATGCCCGGGCAAGGGCAGTTGCACCAGAATGCCGTTGACCTCGGTGTCGCGGTTCAGGCGCTCGATCAGGGTCAGCAGTTCGGCCTGCGTAGTGTCGGTGGGCAGGCGATGCTCCAGTGAGCGAATACCCACTTCCTCGGCGCGCAGCACTTTGTTGCGCACGTACACCTGGCTGGCGGCATCGACGCCAACCAGCACCACGGCAAGGCCCGGTTGCACGCCGCCGTCGCGCAGCTGCTGCACCTGCTCACGCACCTCGGCCAGCACGCGCGCAGCCGTGGCCTTGCCGTCGATCAGCTTGACGCTGGGAATGGCGTTCATTTGAAAATCACCGTGCGGTCGTGGTTGAGAAACACCCGGTGCTCAAGGTGGTATTTCACCGCGCGGGACAGGGCGATGGTCTCGGTGTCGCGGCCGATGGCTACGAGGTCGTCCGGGGCGTAGGCGTGGTCGACGCGCTGCACTTCCTGTTCGATGATCGGCCCTTCGTCGAGGTCGCTGGTAACGTAGTGGGCGGTGGCGCCGATCAGCTTGACCCCGCGTTGGTAGGCCTGGTGATAGGGCTTGGCACCCTTGAAACCAGGCAGGAACGAGTGGTGAATGTTGATCGCCCGGCCCGACAGCTGACGGCACAGGTCGTCGGAGAGGATCTGCATGTAGCGCGCCAGCACCACCAGTTCGGTGCCGGTGTCCTCGACGATGCGCAGCAGCGCTGCTTCCTGCTCTGCCTTGGTGTCCTTGGTCACCGGCAGGTAGACGAAGCGAATGCCCTGGCGCTCGGCCATCGGGCGCAGGTCCAGGTGGTTGGAGACCACGGCCGTGATCTGCATGTCCAGCTCGCCCTTGGCGTGCCGGTACAGCAGGTCGGACAGGCAGTGGTCGAACTTGCTCACCATCAGCAGCACGCGCATGGGCCGGGCGCTGCTGTGCAGGCTCCACTGCATGTCGAAACGCTGGGCGACATCGCTGAAGCCGCTTTCCAGCTGCGGCGTGTCGCCTGGGGTACCGGTGTTGTAGCGGAACACCGCGCGCATGAAGAAGCGCCCGTTATCCTCGTCGTCGAACTGCGCCATCTCGCTGATATAGCAACCGTGCTCGGCCAGGTAGGTGGTCACCGCCGCGACGATGCCGGACACCGCCGGGCAACTGACGCGCAGGATGAAATGATCGGGAGCGGGGTGCATGTGGAATAGGCCTCGTGATGGAGTGGGGCAGGTCGGGCACAAGGGCAAAAGAGGCTTCGCGAGCGGCGAAGTGGTGTTTCTTGGTAGGAATATAAATTTCCTTTAGGAGATTTATAGGCCAAGAGGGGGTTGGCGGTCTAGCGGTTTGTGAAATTTTTTATCCTGACAGGAAACCTTTCACGGCCTGCGCCGGCATACCCGCGCAGCGCAGTACACGCTATGCTTGCCCTATGAGTACACCAGCCCCTTTACGCCAACCGTGCCCCCCTGGCGCCTGTATCTGCGGCCGTGAACACCTGGCCGAGCACCCGCAGACCGCCCAGCGCATCCTCCTGCTGACCCGCCAGGAAGAAAAACGCCTGCTCGAACGCCTGGAAAACCTCAAGGACCTCGAAGACCTGCAACGCTTGCAGCAACGCTTGTACGAGAACCTCGGCATCCGCGTGCACATTGCCCCAGGCTTCAACGAAGTGCGGACCATGCGCGGTATCGTCATCGAACTGGACGACCAGCCCGGGCTGTGCCGCAAGACCCGGCAATCGATCCCGGCGGCGATCCGCCGGGGGCTGGAGCGCAACCCGCAGGTGGCCTTCCGCCTGCTCGATAACCACGACTTGTTGCGGGATGCTTGAAGTGAAATACGGCCTTTTGTAGTTGCGCGGGCCACTGCCACACGCAAGTGCGTCAGGCCCACTAATTTTCCCACCGTTCGCTACGTCTACTTGAAAGCCCCCCTGCGCGAAGCCCGCAGCGGTATTCATCATTCAAGGAGACAGGCAATGACTTCCGTTTTCGACCGCGACGATATCCAGTTCCAGGTAGTGGTCAACCACGAAGAGCAGTATTCGATCTGGCCCGACTACAAAGCCATCCCCAACGGCTGGCGTGCCGTGGGCAAGAGCGGCCTGAAGAAGGACTGCCTGGCCTACATCGACGAAGTCTGGACCGACATGCGCCCGCTGAGCCTGCGCCAGAAAATGGCCGAAGCTGCCGCCCAGTGACCCCATTGAACCTGCTGTGCCTGCCGTACTCAGGCGCCAGCGCGATGGTCTACAGCCGCTGGCGGCGCAAGCTGCCTGCCTGGTTGCAGGTACGCCCGGTGGAATTGCCCGGGCGCGGTGCGCGCATGGCCGAACCGCCGTACACCGACATGCAGGCGCTGGCCCGGCAACTGGCCAGCGAGCAGCGCCTGACGGCCAGTACGCCTTACGCGTTGCTTGGCCACAGTCTCGGTGCGTTGCTGGCCTTCGAGCTGGCCCACGAGCTGCAAGCGCTGGGCTGCCCGGCGCCCGTGGCCTTATTCGCCTGCGGGACGGCGGCACCGACCCGGCGCGAGGACTACGACGGCAAGAACTGGGGCCAGCCCAAGAGCGACGCCGAGCTGATCAGCGAGTTGCGTGAGCTGCAGGGCACGCCTGAGGAAGTGTTGGCCAATGCCGAACTGATGAGCCTGACCTTGCCCACCCTGCGCGCCGATTTCCTGTTGTGCGGCACCTACGCCTACCGTCAGCGCCCTGCATTGCAGTGCCCGCTACATGTGCTGGGTGGCACCGATGACCGGGCCAACGATGAGCAGCTGCAGGCCTGGGGCAGTGAAACCCACGGTGAATTCACCCTGCAGATGTTCCCGGGTGGCCACTTCTTCATCCATGAACATGAAGACCGTGTGCTGGACGCCCTTACCGCCGCGCTGCAACCGCTGCGGCTGACAGCCTGATTGACGTTACCGCTTGCCTGGGGGAGGCTAGGCCTTTTCCCAGGCAAGGGGCATGCAATGCTGATCGATCCACACAAGGCCACACTGCTGGTCGTCGACATCCAGGAAAAACTCATCGGCGCCATGAGCGACCCCGAAGGCACTCGAGCGCGGGCGCGCTGGTTGCTGGCTGCGACCGCCGAGCTGGAGCTGCCGACGGTGATCTCCGAGCAGTACCCCAAGGGCCTGGGTCATACCTTGGCGGAGCTGCTGGCCGCTGCACCGGCTGCCGACGTGGTGGAGAAAAGCCATTTTTCCTGTGTGACCGCCGAGTGCCTGCCGGCCAGCCTGATGGCGCGTGGGCAGGTGATCGTGTGTGGCATGGAAACCCATGTCTGCGTGCTGCAGACCGTGCTCGGCCTGCTGGCGCTGGGCAAACAGGTGTTCGTGGTCGAGGATGCCTGTGACAGCCGCACTGCGGCCAGCAAGGCTGCGGGCCTGGCACGCATGCGAGCCGCCGGGGCGCAGGTGGTGACCCGGGAAATGGTGCTGTTCGAGCTGATGGGCAGTGCCAGCCACCCCTTGTTCCGCCACATCAGCAAGACCTACCTGGTCGGTGAACAGCCCTGAACGGCCGGTTACTGGCCAGCGGCTTGATGGCCCTGGCGCTGCTGCAAGGCTGTGCCGGGCGCCGCGAGGAGGCCCCCGAAGCGGACCCCGCCAAGGTTCGCGCCCAGCTGCTGCGGCTGCTACCTGCCCAGGCCAAGGATCGCGACGGTTGGGCCAGGGATATCCAGGTAGCCTTCGAAGCCCAGCGCATTGCCCCGAGCAAGAGCAACCTGTGCGCCGTGCTGGCGGTGACCGAACAGGAATCAACCTTCACTGCCGACCCCCAGGTGCCCAACCTGGGGCGTATTGCCCGCGATGAAATCGACCGCCGCGCCGCGCGTTTGCATATCCCCAAGCTGCTGGTCGATGGTGCGCTGAAGACGCCGTCAGGCAACGGTCAGAGCTACCAGCAGCGGTTGCAGGCGGTGCGTAGCGAAAGGCAGCTGAGCGAGTTGTACGATGAAGTCATCGCTCGCGTCCCACTGGGTAAGACCTTGCTGGGCGGGCTCAACCCGGTGCATACCGGCGGGCCGATGCAGGTGAGTATCGATTTTGCCGAAAAGCATGCACAGGATTACCCGTACAGCCACGATGGCAGCATCCGCCAGGAGGTGTTCAGCCGGCGTGGCGGTATGTACTTCGGTATCGCCCACTTGTTGGGGTACCCGGCCAGCTACGAGCGCCAGCTGTATCGCTTCGCCGATTTCAACGCGGGCTGGTACGCCAGCCGTAATGCGGCGTTTCAGGCGGCCCTGAGCAAAGTGACTGGCGTGCAGCTGGCGCTGGACGGCGACTTGATTGCACCGGGTTCGATCATGCCGGGCACGACCGAAATGGCGGCGCGCAAAGTGGGCGTGAAGCTAGGCCTGCGCAACCCGCAGATCCGTAGCCAGCTGGAAGACGGTGACAGCCTGGCATTCGAGGACAGCAAGCTGTACAGGGGGGTGTTTACCCTGGCCGATGCTGCTGCCGCCAAGCCGGTGCCGCGGGCGGTGCTGCCGGGGATCCAGCTGAAGAGCCCGAAGATCACCCGCAAGCTGACCACAGCGTGGTTTGCGGGGCGGGTTGATGAGCGTTATCGGCGGTGCATGAAGCGCTAGCAGCGGTTACCGGTGCCGGCCGTTTCGCGGGCTTGCCCGCGAGAAGGCCGGCACCGCCGCTTTCAGCTTTCGCCCAATGCCCCAACCACCTGATCGACAGTGGCCTTCAAGCCGGCAAACGCATCCTCAGGGTCGCTGTCCACCACCACTAGCTTCGCCCCGGCCGCCTTGATCACTTCGGCCACCCCCGCGTCCGGCTGCCGGTGGTGCAGCACCAGCGCCACATCCTGTGCCTTCAGGTTTTCCTCCAAGGCCTTCAACGCGGCCGCATCCCATTCGGCAGGCAGCGGCTGCTCGACCACGTCCAGGTTCAACCCGCTGGCCAGATAACCCAGCCGCTCCGACAGGTTCACCACGGTCAGGTTGTCGACCTTGGCCAGGCGTGTCTGGCTGCTGGCCGCAAGCGCCAGCAGCTGGCGCTTGAGCCCGGCCAGGTTGTGCTGGATCTTCGCTTTGTCGCCAGGCGCCAGGCGCTCCAGATCATTGGCCACCACGTCGGCCATGCGCCCAAGGTTGGTCGGGTTGAGCCAGGGGTAGGCGCCATAGGCATCGTCACCACTCACCGCGATACCGGGCAGGGCGCCATCCACCGGCCGTGCAGCATCGATCTCGACAATGCGGATATTGCTGCGCCTGGCCATGGGGTACAGCGGGTCGTCACGCCAGATCGAACGCACCCCGATCACCGCGTCGGCCTGTTGCGCCGCCTTGTCCAGGCTGGCGCCGCCGCGCCCGCTGAAATACGACGGCTGGCGGCTGGCCGGGAGGTTGGCCGGTGCCGCCCGCTTGAGCTGCACCGTTGTGCCGTCGAGCAGGGCGCTGGCCAGGCTGTGGGTGACGGGCAGGGTGGTCAGCACCTGCGTGGCGAAAGACAGCGACGGCAGGCCGGCAAGGGCCAGTGCCAGGGTCAGGTGTTTGAGGTTCATGCCGGGTTTCCTTGCAGGCGGGGAACGAGGGCGCGGGCCAGCGCGGCCAGGGCGAAGCAAATGCCGGCGACCAGGATGATCGCGGCGCCCGATGGCACCGGCAGATCGAAAATGATCGGCAGCAGGATGCCGAACAGGGTGCTGATGGTCGCGATCAGCACCGACAGGAAGAAAAAGCCCTTCAGCGACTGGCTGACCAGGCGTGCCGCGGCGGCAGGGATCACCAGCAGCGCACCGACCAGGATCGCCCCGATCACCTTCACTGCCGCTACGGTCACCAAGGTCACCAGCACCACGAACAGATAGTCCAGGGTTTTCACGGCTACCCCGCGCACGGCGGCCAGTTGCGGGTTGAAACTGGCCAGCATGATGCGGTTGTACAGCGGTAGGGCCAGCGCCAGCACCAACACTGCGACGATGCCCAGCACCACCAGGTCCTGGCCACTGACGGTCAGCACCGAGCCGAACAATACGTTTTCGAGGATATGCACATTGATCTTGCCTGCCAGCATCAACAGCAGGCTCGCGCCCAGCGCCAGCGACACCGACAGGAACACGCCGATCAGCGTGTCCGGCGATAGCCCGGTGCGGTTGCGCAGGAAGTTGAGCAGGATGCCGAACAGCAGGCAGTAACCGAACAGGCTGCCGTAAGGGCCGGTGTAGGGCTCACCCAGCAGGATGCCGATTGCGACGCCGGTCAGCGCGGCATGGCCAACGGCTTCGGAGAAAAAGGCAAAGCGCTTGACCACCACGAGGGTGCCCAGGCCGCCCAGTACCGGGCCGATCATCAGGCCGGCCAGCAACGCGTTGACCACGAAGCCGTAGGCCAGCGCCTCGGGCAGGTAGCCGACAGTGGCCCAGTCCTGGACCGTTTGGCGAAAGGTTTCAAAACTCATCAGGCAAGGCGCTCGCTACGCGGGTGAACGGAGAACAGGCCGAGCAGGCGCTCTGGGGTCAGGGCCTGGGCGGGCGGGGCGTCGAACAGCACCTGGCGGCTCAGGCCAGTGACACGGTCGGCCAGGCGCAGCACAGCTGCCAGATCATGCTCGATCCACAGCACGGTGGTACCCGCCTGGCGCCAGCCCAGCAGCAGCTGTTCGAACACCTGGATACCCGCTTCGTCGAGCGCCGACATCGGCTCGTCCAGCACCAGCAGCTGCGGCTCGGGGATCAGACCCTGGGCCAACAGCACGCGCTGGCGTTCACCGCCAGACAACGCGCCCATGCGTCGCTTGCGCTTGTCGAGCATGCCGACCCGCGCCAGCGCGGCATCGATGGCCGGCTGCACACGCCGTGACAGGCCGAGAAAGGCCGGCCGGCGCTGGCACATGGCCGCCATGAAGTCGTCGACGGTCATCGGCAGCCCGCGGTCGAACTCCAGCGCCTGGGGCACGTAGCCGATCACTTCGCGCTCCGTTGGCCAGTGCAGGGTCAGTTGGCCCTGGTGCGGCATCTGCCCGAGCAGGGTCTTGATCAGCGAGCTCTTGCCGCCGCCGTTCGGGCCGACGATGGCATGCACGCTGCCAGCGGCCACGCTGAAGCTGACCTCTTCGAGGATGCGGGTGCGGCCCAAGGTCAGGTCGATGCCGGTAAACTCGATGCGCGGCCCACAGGCGGCAGCCAGGTTGGCGGCGGCGGTCATGCGCGGTTCTCCTGGATGGCACGGACCACCGTGTCGAGGTTGCGCTTCATCTCCACTTCGTACTTTTCCTTGGTGTATTCACCGTAGGAAATGTGCGTCAGCGGGTACAGGCGTACGCCGGATTCGCGCTGGATGGTCTCGACATAGGCCGAGGGGAAATCCATTTCCGAGAAAATCACCCGTACATCCAGCGCCTTGAGCTGATCGATGGTTTTCTTCAGTTGCGCCGGGCTTGGTTCGATGCCATGCGCCGGTTCGACCACGGCGGTCACCTCCAGGCCGAAGTCGCGTACCAGATAGTCGTAGGCGGCATGGATGGTGGCAACGCGGAAGGTGGCGCTGGGTGCCTCGGTGACCTTGGCCAGTGCGTCGGCACGCAGGGCGCGCAGGCGCTTGGCGTAGGCACGGGCATTTTGCGTGTACAGCTTGGCATTGTCCGGGTCGAGCTTGCCCAGCTCGCGGGCGATGTTGTTGACCTGGGCGATGGTGGTGCTGATGGACAGGAACGTGTGCGGGTTGACGACCTTGCCGGCGCCGCGCGCAGCAATGCCGGTGGCCGCCAACAACGGTACGTTCTGGTTGGCCTCGATGGTGGCGATGTCGGGCTTTTCGCTGGCCGCGATCATGCGGTCGGCGAAGTCGTCATGGCCGACGCCGTTGAGTACCACTACGTCCAGCGAGCCGATGCGTTTGATGTCCTCCGCCCGTGGCTCATAGGCATGCGGGTTGAAGCCCGCCGGTATCAGCGGTACCACTTCGGCTTTGTCGCCGACGATGTTGCTCACGTAGCTGTAGTAAGGGTGCAGGGTGATGCCGATACGCAGCGGCTTGCCGTTATCGGCCAGGGCCAGTGTCGGCAGGGCAAGGGCCAGGAGCAGGGCGAGGGCGGAGCGGAACATGGGAGAGTCCTTGAGTTCAGTGACGGTGTTCGCGGGTAACCCCGGCGTCATAGTGGCTGACCACCTGCTGCCAGCCGGCAGCGATCAGGGCGGCCTGGCCAAGATCGTCCGGCATGACGGCGGCGCTGTCGCGACGCAGCCAGACATCGGCCTCGCCAGTGCTGTCGGCCGGCAGAATCAGCAGTAGGCTGCCGGCAACCTCGGGTGCGTGGCTGCGGCCCAGGTAGGCGCCGGTTTCCAGCCATGACCATTGGTGGTTACCGCGGCTCTGGCTGCCGGCATCCACCACGAACGGCGGCAGGCCTTCATCGGCCAAGGCCTGTACGCTGGGTGCGACGGTGTTTTCCTCGCGCAGCAGCTGGATCTCGTCGAAGGCCACCCGCAGGTCGGTGTACAGGCCTTGTTCGGCGGCGGTGAGGTCGCGGCGGGCGTCGATCTGGTGGCTGGCAATGGCCTGTTCGTCCTCGCGCTCACCACGCAACAGCACCACGCCGGCGGCCAGCGCCACGATCAGCAGGCTGGTCAGCAACACGTACAGGGTTTCGTGCCCGGCACCGGCCGGGCGAATCACTTGGGCGCGGCTCATGGCTGGGCAATATCGGCGTAGTCGACTTCCACCACGTGCCCGGGGCCGGCATCGAACAGCACGTAGAATTCGCCGTCAGGGCGCTTGAAGGTCAAGGTCGAATCATCACCGAGCTTGCCACCGACCAGCACCTGCTCGTCATAGCCGATCACGTCCAGGGTTACCCCGGCGGCACCGCTGCCATCCGAGAAGCCACCGGTGCACTTGACCTGGCCGCCGGCCAGTTCTTCGCATTCACACATCGGGTTGTGAGCCAGGGCGGGGCCGGCGGCCAGCGCCAGCAGGGGCAGGGTGAGGGTTCGCAGCAGGTAGTTCATTTCTTGCCTCCTTGTTTCTCGAGCCAGGCCACAGTGGCTGGCGATGCCTTGGCCAGGGGGACGGATGCCTGGTGCATGCTGCCGTCCCAGCCTTCCAGGGTGATCCAGATTCGGGCGTCAGGTTTGGTGCGTGGCGGGATCGGCAGCGAAGTGCCCATGTGGTACGGCGCGCCGAAGAAGATGGTGCCGGCGGCGCGTAGGCTGCGTGGTTTGCCGATGCGCAGGTAAACGGCCTTGACGTCCTTGATGCAGGCCTTGCACAGCGCTGCGTTGAACGGCTTGAAGTAACCGGCCGGGCCGTCGGCGCGTGGCGCTTCGTCATGCAGTTCGGCCAGGTTCAGGCGGTAGGGGCCGACCTGGATATCGCTGATGATAGTGGCGCCCAGGCCGGCTTCGCCGCGGAACAGCTTGGCGTCGGCGAAATACTTGGGCATGAACCCCAGCGGGATCAGGATCAGCAGGATGTTCAGGTGAAAGCGCCATTTCAGCCACAGTTGCTTCAACGGGCTGGCGGGCAGGGCCTGGGCCTGGCTCATGGGCGCACCTCCACGGTGGTTTCATTACGTGCCCCACGCGGTGTGCGCGCGCTACGCTTGAGGGCCGCAACAGAGGCCTGGGCGGTGCGTTTGGTCCAGATCAGCAAGCCACTGAAGACCATCAGGGTCAGGATGAGGCCGAAGAAGAACCAGATGAGCTTGATCGGCAAACCGCCGAAATCGCCGGTGTGCAGCGGGCGCATGGATTCGGTCACGAATTCCAGTGCCGAGCGGTCGCTGATCAGGAACTGGCTGTCGACATTGCGCGTGTACGGGTTGACCGAAGCGCTCTGCAACATTAGCGGGTACCAGCCCGGCCCGGACAGGGAAACATGGCTGTAGGCGGTAGCCGGCAACGAGACGGAGTTGATCGCAAGGCCCGGGATCGCCAGGCCGGCAAGGCGCGCCGCTTCATCCAGGTCGATGCGCTGGGCCGGGCTGCCGTCTGGCGTTTGTGGTACTTCTTCACGGGCGATTACCGGCACGATGGGCCGGCTGGAAATGGTGATGTGATTGTCGAACAGGATCGCCTGGATCAGGAACCAGATGCCGGTGATGGAAATGACTGCGATGAACCAGATCGACCATACCCCGGCCAGGCGGTGCAGGTCCCCCCAGAAAATCCGCGGACCTTGGCCGGTGCGCACGGGTTTGAAAAAGCCCTTCCAGAACTTCTTGTACACCACCAGCCCGGTGACCAGCGACGCCAGCATCGGTAGGCCCAGTAGTGACACCAGGTACCAGCCCCAGCTGAAGCCGTTGGTGAACGGCACCAGCCACCAACCGTGCAACGCACGGGTGAAGCCTTCAAAATTGAAGTCCGGGGTCTTGCCCTGGATGGCGCCGGTGTAAGGGTTTACATACAAGGTTGGGCTGGTGCCGTCTGGCAGCGTGACATGCGCCTTTACCGCGAAGTGCGAACCGTCCGGCTGGCTCAGGCGCTCCACCACCATGTCAGGCTCGGCTTCGTTCAAGGCCTCCAGTACCTGCTGAAAGCTCATGCGCTCGACGTCGGCGTCTGGTTTGTTGGCGCGCACCGCCGGGTCGGCCAACCAGACGATTTCCTGGCTGACCACGGCGAGCATGCCGGTGAAGCAGACGATCAGGACAAAGAACCAGATCGGTAGCGCTAGCCAACTGTGAACCAGGAACCACACCCGGGATTTCGATTTTTTCGGTGATTTGGCCATCAGACGGTCTTCTGCAGTAAGTGGTCGAGCATGTGCCCAACCAAAGAGGGCTGTACTGATAAGGACGAATGAGAATCGAAAACCTGCCGTTTAAAATGAAAGCAAATGTTTCAGACGACAAAAGCCGGCCTGTGCACGAGGGATCAGGCCGGCCTTGCGCGTGAGGTAAATGCGGGGTCAGGCGCTGGTCAGGGCCACCGCTGCTTGCGCCCTGCCGTGCAGCTGCGCCAGGTCCTGGTACAGGGCCAGGCCAATTTCTGCGGCGCGCGCCGGCAGCACCGAGAGCAGGGTGTCGCTCAAGCCGTGGCTGCTTTCACAGAACCCTTGCAGGTACACCGAGGCCTGCAGGTCGGGGCTGGCCAGCATGCGGTAGTTGCGGTCGACGTTGAAGTCATCCAGGTAGCCGGCCAGGGGTGCCAACAGGTCACGGTGCGAGCGGCGCTCGTAGCCCGTGGCGAGAATCACGGCATCGTAGCGGTGCGTTTGCTGCTGGCCGGTGGCGAGGTCGCGCAGGGTCAGTTCCAGGCCCTCGCGGGTGGCCACCACCGCTTCCACCTGGCGGCGGCACAGCACGTTGTGGCGGTGCTGATGGGCCACTTTCTGCCGGTAGAGGATGCCGTAGATACGTTCGATCAGGTTGAGGTCTACCACCGAGTAGTTGGTGTTGTGGTATTCGCCCAGCAGCTTGCTGCGCTGGTCGGCCGGCTCGTTGTAGACCAGTTCGGTGTAGTCGGGCGAGAAAATCTCGTTGACGAACGGGCTGTCATCCGCGGGTTTGAGCGCCGAGCCGCGCAGGACCATGTCGACCTTGACCGACGGGTAGCTGTCGTTGAGGTCGATGAAGGCCTCGGCGGCGCTTTGGCCGGAGCCGATCACGGCAATGCGCATTGGCTTGCCGGCCGCACAGGGCAGCTTGTTCAGGCTGCTCAGGTATTGCGAGTGGTGGAATACCCGTGGGTCGTCCTTGAACGCGCCGAATTTTTCCGGAATTTTCGGCGTACCGCCGCTGGCGACCACCACCGAACGGGTGCGGCGGCTATATTCGCGGCCTTGTGCGTCACGCGAGATCAGCCGCAGGTGTTCGACCCGGCCGGCCTGTACTACCGGCTCGATGCGCAGCACTTCCTGGCCATACACTGCCTGGGTCGAGAAGTGCTCCGCGGCCCAGCGCAGGTAGTCGTTGTACTCCAGGCGGCAAGGGTAGAAGGTGCCGAGGTTGATGAAGTCGGCCAAACGCTGCTTCTGGTGCAGATAATTGACAAAGCTGTAGGGGCTGGTGGGGTTGCGCAACGATACCAGGTCCTTGAGGAACGAGATCTGCAGCTCGCTCTGGGTGGCCAGGGTCTCGCCGTGCCAGCGGTAGTCTTCTTGCTTGTCGATGAACAGCGCGTCCAGGGCATGCCCCTGGGACTCGGCGAGTTCCTCCAGGGCAATGGCCAAGGCCAGGTTGGAAGGGCCGAAGCCCACGCCGATCAGATCTTTGATGGTTTCCTGCTGTGATTGCTGGCTCATGGCTGCGATTCCCTGAATGATCGAATATGGACGCCCGCCGAGGCGCTGGCTCCTGCGCAAGTACATGTGTTGGAACGAGCCAGCCAGAAGGGAATTTAAGCGGCTAAAGAACGGGGTGACGCTGCCGATAGGGGGTTAAGGCAAGGACCCAACTATGAACCAGGGAGTCGGCATGACATCCATATCCGCAAATCTGAACATCAACGGCGTTTCGGCGCAGACGCTGAGTGCGAATGCTGCTGCGGAGCGTGACCAGGCGGGGGCGGCGGAACAGGCGGAGAAGGATGGGGCACTGCGCATCAGCGGTGAAACGTCGAAAGTCGGCGCTGCAGGCCAGGCCCAGCCTTCAGGGAACAGTGCCAGCAGCGAATCGACAGTTGTAGAGTCATTGCGAGAGTTGATCAAAGAGCTGCAGAAGCAGTTGGCCGACGAACAGCAACGGCTGGCGCAATTGATGGCAAGCAAGATGGAAGAGACTGCCAAAGCCACTGCAGTGAGTGCCAAGCAGGCCAGCATCGCCACGATCACCGGGCAGATCATGGCGGCGACGGCGCAACTGCTGGCGTTGCTGCAGCAGGAGGGCGGTAGCAGCGCTGGCGGTGTGGTCAGCACCGCTGCTTGATAAAGTGGCCCAGAAGCCAAGCGTTACCCGACCGCTGCCTGGCAGCGGCGTTGCGCCGCGAAGCGCCGGGTAACGGCAGTTACTCGGCCGCCACCCGCCCTTTGCTCTGCCGGTCAGCCTTGTACTGCATGGCCACGGCCGGTGCGGGCTTGGCTGCGCCGGTTTCCAGCCACTGGCGCATGCGGCTGGCATCGGCGAAGTGGGTGTACTTGCCGAAGGCATCGAGGATGACCATCGCCACCGGGCGATTATCCATGCGCGTCAGCAGCACCAGGCAGTGCCCGGCTTCGTTGGTGAAGCCGGTCTTGGTCAGCTTGATGTCCCAGTTGCTTTTGTTCACCAGGTGATCGGTGTTACGGAAGCCCAGGGTGTAGTTGGGCTTGCGGAAGGCTACGGTCTTTTCGCGGGTGGTCGACAGCTCGCTCAGCATCGGGTATTTGCGCGAGGCCATCAACAATTTGGCCAGGTCGCGTGCGGTAGACACGTTCTGCGTCGACAGGCCGGTCGGCTCGACGTAGCGGGTATGCGCCATGCCCAGGCTGCGGGCCTTGGCGTTCATCGCCTTGATGAAGGCCGGGTAGCCGCCAGGGTAAGCGTTGGCCAGGCTGTTGGCAGCGCGGTTTTCCGACGACATCAGGGTAATCAGCAGGGTTTCGCGGCGGTCCAGCTGGCTGCCCAGGCGCACGCGCGAATACACGCCTTTCATTTCCGGGTTGTTGGCAATGGTCATGGTGAGCATCTCATCCATGGGCAGCTTGGCATCCAGCACCACCATCGCTGTCATCAGTTTGGTGACCGATGCGATAGGGACCACGCGGTCGGCGTGGCTCGAATACAGTTCCTGGTTGCTGTTCAGGTCGATCAGCAGGGCGCTGCCTGAAGCCAGGTGCAGCTTGGACGGGTCACGTTGGACCTGGGCCGGGGGTTGTGCAGCAGCAGTCGACGGAAGGGTCGCAGTTCCTGTGAGCAACAGCAGCAGGCTGAGGATGGACAGGGATGTTTTCACGTTGAGGCTCACTAAAAGTTGGTATGTCGTTGGCTGTGCAAGGGTTTTCCCCCTAAAACCGCTGCATTCTGGAGTATGGCTGAATTGCTGTCGAATGCCTTATGACTAAAGGGCGCAAGGTGAACGAAATTTAATCCTGTACCAATTCTGTACCCATTACGTTCTTCGCCTCCGGGCCAAGGCAGCAAGGTGAATGCGCTGGCGGGTAACCCGTAAATGGGCTTTGCTTGCTCGTCTATGAACACGCTGAAGGAGCTGAAAATGAAGCGTTTGCTGCTCGGGGCTTGTCTGGTCGCATCTGGCGCGGCCCAGGCCGGGATACCGATGCTGAATGCAACCTGTCCAGGCAACATCGAGGTCCACGCCGACAAGGGCGGCCCGATTTACATCAACGGCAAGGAAGGGAAGCTGAAGAAATTCAACGATAACTACTTCGAAGCCAAGGGCAGCGGTGTGACGATCTCGCTGTCCATCAACCCAGATGGTTCGCCTGATGTTTCGTACACCGGCAAGAACAGAGCCAATGGTGTCTGCCAGGTAAAGGAAGACGCCTGATCCTTTTGCGTGGGGCTCCCGCAGCGGCAGCGCGTGGGGTATGCGCTGCCCTGCAGGAGCCTGGCCCTGTTAATCAGTCATGTAGCAATGAGAGCTCGCTGATGATGCAGATCGAGCCATCATCGGCCGGCGTTGCATCGTTGTAGTCAACCTGGTTGTAGACCCCACCGTGGAATTCGAACAGCCGCGAAGCCCAGCTGCTGTCGAGTTGCAGCCCGCCTGAAGACCCGGACACCCCGTTACAGCTCGCTGTCACCGTAACCAGGCCGTCGCGGGTGGTGTGAATGCTCACATCGAACTTCGCGCCCAGCGGCACGCCTTTGAGCACAGTCGAGTTTACCGGGTCTGGCTGGTCGTAGGTCTGCCGAAACCCCAGGGTGATATCACCCTTCTTCCAGAACACTTTTACCGGTGGGCTGTCGTCCCCGCGCACGTGCATCTGGGCAATCACCACCTTCAGCGCAGCGTTGACCTTGGTCAGCGCCATGGTCTGGCGGTTCCAGTGATTCTGGGCACTCGCAAGTGTCCAGCTTTGGGTTTCTGTCCACTCGCAGCGCGTGCGGTGGGTGCTTTTGCTGGATGCACCTTTGGTGGGGGCGGAAAACTGGATCGAACCGTCGCTAAGCACGGTGACCACACTGGGGAAGCGGGCGATGGCTTCGGCGCCGTTGAGTTCGAGTGCAACGGGGTTGGTTGCGGAGACGGCTACAGGGGTGGCGATGATGAGGTTGCTGATGTCTACGGCCATGTTGGCGCTCCTGACTAAAGTAGGGTTGTGTGGCGACTACCTGGCAGCCGTGTAGCTGGCTGCCAGGCAAAAGTTAGCCGCAAGCTAAAACCGCGTCAATAGCTTCAAGCTAAATAAATTTCGCTTGACGACAAATTACCTGTTGGCGAAATTTTTCCACCCTGGGGGTTTACGCTGGATTTGGCGGTGCGATAAGCTTTGCCTGAGTACTGTACGAATATACAGCTATCAGGATGAAGTTATGCCTAAGCACATGAAGTCGACACCCCAGCATCAGCAGGAACTCACCGGCTTAGAGCGGCTTGGCCTGCGCGTCTCATCGATGATCAACCACCCGGTGGCACAAACGCAGCGCTGGGTTCTGGTGCATCGCCTGGATACTGATGGTGATGCGGAATGGGAGGAGGTGATGGGCCTGCTGAAGGACACGCCAGAGCTGGACCTGACCTTCAACGATGACGAGAGCGTGATGGTGCGCTGGGCGCGTAGTAGTGTGGAGCAGCGCGACGACTTCGTCATCGAGCACAACAGCGAAGAGCAGGTCGATTTGGCGGCGCCTTTCTGATGATCGACAAACGCCCGCCGGGGTGAGCGGGCTGAGGGGTTAAACCAGGTGGGCATTCCATACCAGTAGCACCCTGGCCTGAATGTAGGTTTCTTCCCGACGAATCATGCGGTCCTTGTGCCGCGCGTTGTCGGAGATCATCTCGAAATGGTCCTCGTCGGCGATCTGCAGGCGCTTGATGTAGATGTGCTCGCCCCAGGAGAAGAAGTAAATGCCGTCGCCGACGAATTCACGAATGCTGACATCAACGATCAACGGGTCGCGATGCCGGATGGTCGGCTCCATTGACTGGCCCCAGCCGGTGACCATCTTCAGGTGGTGGTGCTCGGTGAACTCCACGCCCAGTTCACGCAGGTGGCTGGGGCTGACGCGCACGTCTTTGAACATTTCGGGGTAGTCGTGGGGGATCTGTCCACCGCCCATGGCAGCGCGCACATCGTAGTGGGCGATCCATACTTCATCCCCGACCAGGCCGGGGCGGCTCAGGTCGGCCTTCAGCAGAACGGCATCGGCGGGCTCCGCCGCGGCGGCCAGCAGCCTTTGCCGGGTTTCTTCAGGGATACCTTTGCCGCTTCGGGCCAGCATCTGCCTGACCAGGTCCGCCGCAGTCAGCTTGCTTTCGGCAGGCTCGGCTGCAGCTTGGGCGTGGTCGCCGGCCGCCATTGCGTCGAACCAGCCGCGTGGCAAGCCTTCTATGGCCTCGATGCGCCGGGCTACGTCGTCACCGAGGTTCTTGACGGTCTTGTCAGAAAGAATCTGGCTCAGGTGCGCAGGGGCCATCCCCCAGCGTTCTGCACAGGATCCTTTTCTCTGGCTGCCGATCAGCTTGACCAGGTTGTGCTTGCGTATTTCATAGATGTCCATGAGCCGAAGCATGCCAGTATTTAGCTTTCTGCTAAATGTGCGCATGGCTAAATTTACTCTTGCGAGAGATTTAGCCTAAGGCTAAATTAATTATGTGAAGAAAAACAGCCGCCGAGACATTTTTCTGCGGCTATGACATTACCTTTGAGCGATGAGGTTTACATGGATCCGACTGACCTCGGCCCGGGCACCATCACTTGGCTGGGCGGTACGGGCACCGTGTTGCTGGGCGCATTTCTATGGCTGCGCAAATGGCTGTCCAGGGATGCCGCAGACCGTGCGATGGACAATGCAGACATTGCAGTCGTCCGCCGCCTCACAGAGCTGCTGGATATCGAGCGGGATGCCCGCAGGGAGGCGGAAGCCAAGGCTGAGCATTTCGCCAAGGAACGCAATCAGCTGGTGATAACCGTAGGCCGGCTTCAAGGCAAGGTCGTGGCGCTGACCAGCCAGTTGGCCGATGCCGTGCCCCAGCCAGCCAGAATGCAAAAAAAAGCCCGCCAGTTCGGCGGGCCATAAGGGCGTAGGGAGCAACGCACAACAAATTCGGGTCAGGCAACCAAGGTGCCTGGCTGCAACTGTTCAACCAAGGCCTGGGCCGAGGCAAGGGTAGGCATCGGGCCGCTGACGGCTTCGCCATTGCGTACCAGGTACCAGCACGCCAGCAGGCCTTGTTCACGCAGTGAAGCAGGGACGGCGCTACCGACAACGGACATGATATGGATTGTGGCCATGTGGACCTCCTGTGAAACATGGCTCTACCTTACGCAGCAGCCGCAGCGGTTTGAAATCAACTTCCTCGATAGTGGTCATTAGTTCTATCAACCATTACCAACGTGGCGGGCCGTAATACACCGGTGGCGGGCCGTAGTAGGCGCGATAGCCCGGTGGTGGCGGTGCTGGCGCGTAGTACGGCTGGTAGTACACCGGCTGTGGCGGTGGCTGCACGTACACTGGCTGCGGTGGGTAATAGACAGGCTGGCGCTCGACATACACGGTACGGTCACGCCCGCCATACACCGTTGCGCCGACCACTGCGCCCACCACCGCTGCGCCCAGCAACGGGCCAGGGCCATACCAACCGCCGCCGCCATGGCCGCCATAACCATGGGCAGCAGCAGGCCCGCTGATGGCCAGGGCACCGACCAGCAGCACGATTCCGGGAATATGACGGTTCATAGGCAACCTCGCAGGAAACCCCCAGTGTGGGGTCCTGCTAATATGACTCCAGTCTCCGTCAGCTGAGCACAGGGAAACGGTAAAGGTTGTGTAAGGGACGACCAGCGGTTGCCTCTGTTACGCTGCACAAACGTTTCAGTCATGACAGAGGAGCAGGTTATGTCGCTAACTCCCAGCCGGGACACGGTGCTGTGCATTTCCCTGGCCGGCCGCCCTGGTACCTTCGGCGTACGCTTTCACAACCACCTGTACCAGCAGTTGGGCCTGGACTTCTACTACAAAGCCATGCGCACCGATGACCTGCCGGCGGCGGTGGCGGGTATCCGCGCCCTGGGCATACGGGGTTGTGGGGTGTCGATGCCATACAAGGAGGCCTGCATGGCCCTGGTCGACGAAATCGATCCGTCGGCGGCGGCCATCGAGTCGGTCAATACCCTGGTCAACGACCAGGGCCATCTCAAGGCCTACAACACCGATTACTTGGCGGTGCGCCAATTGCTGGCGCAGCACAGGGTCGACCCGGCCACGGCCTTTGCCCTGAGGGGCAGTGGTGGCATGGCCAAGGCCGTGGCCAGCGCCCTGCGCGATGCCGGGTTTGCCGAAGGTGTCATTGTTGCGCGCAACGAGCAGGCTGGGCGGCAGTTGGCGGATGTTTGCGGTTACCGATGGTTGCCTGAGCTGGGCGACATCTGCCCGCCGATGCTGGTGAATGTCACGCCGATCGGCATGGCGGGTGGCCCGGAAGCCGAGGAACTGGCGTTTTCCGAGCATGCCATCGCGGCAGCGGAGCGGGTGTTCGATGTGGTGGCGATGCCAGCGCAGACACCCTTGATTCGCCGGGCGCAGGCGTTGGGTAAACCGGTGATTACCGGGCTGGAGGTGATAGCGCTGCAGGCGCTGGAGCAGTTCGTGCTGTATACCGGGGTAAGGCCGACGCGGGCGCAGGTGGATGCGGCGGTGGCTTACGCCCGGGATATCTAGTGGATCTGCACTGGCCACTTCGCGGGTTTGCCTGCGAAGTGGCAAGCACAGGCGCAAACCCGATCAGAACACTTTTTGCCCGTCATCCAGCTGTTGGTCAACCAGTGCCCGGCCATGAGCCAACGACACATGCTGCGCATTCTCAAGGTCGGAAAAGAACTTCATCGGCATGGACATGCGCTTGCTGGTGTGGCCGTCGGGGGCGGTGATCAGGCAGCCTGCGGCATAGGGCAGGGGAGAGTCGGGGTGGGGCATCACGCTGGCGGTGATGGTGTGCTCGCGGTATTCACAGTGAAGAGATTGCATCGTCCTTACCTCGCTGTGGCATGTGAAGCAGTTACCTTCATATACCACAGCAAGGGGCCGGGAGTTCCCGGCCCGACGAGCGAACCGCGACGAACGCCTAGCCTTTCAGCTCGGTCGGCTGGATCACTTCTACCCAGTAACCGTCCGGGTCCTTGACGAAGGCCAGGTGGTTCATGCGCCCGTCCTGCAGGCGTTTCTGGAACGGCACTTCAAGCGCTTCGAAGCGCGCGCAGGCGGCGCGCACGTCGGGCACCGAAATGCAGATGTGGCCGAAGCCGCGCGGGTCGGTGTTGCCGTTGTGATAGGCGAACTCGGCGTCGTTTTCGGTGCCGTGGTTGTGGGTCAGCTCCAGGACGCCAGGGATCGACTTCATCCACTGGTGGCGTGCGGCGTCATCGGCAGGGATTTGCGCAGGGTCGACCAGGGCCAGGAAATACAGGCTGAAAGCGGCTTCAGGGAAATCACGCTTGTCGACCAGGCGGAAGCCCAGCACACGGGTGTAGAAGTCCAGCGACTTCTCGATGTCCTTGACCCGCAGCATGGTGTGGTTGAAGACAAACTGTGCGGTCGCGGCGTCAGGTTGCGCGGTGACGCCAGGCAGGGTGTTCAGATCGTGCAGGCTCATGGAAACTCCTGAGTCGGGGCCGGGCGCAGGGCACCGGCAAAAACAGACAGGCGACCATGATACGGCAGTGTGCCGATTGCGCAAATGAAAGCGCCCTGCACAAGGCAGGGCGCTGGAATTAGAGGCCCGCATGTGCGGGCGCGTGATGGGGTCGCTAGTCCTTTAGCTGTCTCGATACTGAGCCAGCCCTTGTGAAAAAAGTGTGAAGTGGACGTTGATGTTTCATCAGCGGACCCAGCTTTCCACCGTCGCGGCGCCATATTCTTCCTTCCAGGCTTTTAGCCCGCGGTGGTTGCCGCCTTTGGTCTCGATGCGCTCGCCGGTGTGCGGGTTCTGGTAAACCTTTACCACGCGCGGGCGGCGCTGTTGCTTGGGGGCGGCACTGGAAACGCGGGCCACGGCTTTCGGGTCGAGGATGGCGATGATGTCGCGCAGGCTCTTGTCATAGCTTTTCATCAGGCCGACTAGTTTCTGCTCGAATTCGATTTCGCGTTTGAGGCCGGCATCCTTTTTCAACGCTTCCAGTTGCGCCATCTGTTCCTGGAGCGCTTTTTCGGCAGCACGAAACTCTGCAAGTCTGGACACTGTAATCACTCCTGTACGTCGGTCGTGGCAAGGCGTGACGAACATTGAAGAAGAATGAAAACGCCGGCCACGCGGTTGGGTTTTGCTGTTCGCTGATATCGAGTGTAGTCACTCATGGGAACTGGGTAAACTGCAAACTTTTGTAAGTAAGCCAGGAACTTTCCTAGTTTTGCGTGCGGTATTTTCCGCGTTTTCTCTGGGGCCCCGTCGGCGCGCTTAGACCATGGTCCAATGGCCCGTGCCAGAGCCCTTGCGAGAAAATTTCAGATGATTGCCGGCTGAAGTTCGGCCCTGCCGCAGTAGCGTGGTCAAGCCGTGCCACAGGTTGTTAACCCGCCTTATTTCTGGATGTTTCTCGCATGTTTGCCCCTTTCCCCCTCGCCCCAGGGCGTCGTGTTGCCGGCTTGTTCCTGTTGTGTGCCGGCGCCAATGCCCAGGCCGCCGGTTTTCTTGAAGACAGCAGCGCCAAGGTCGAAGCACGCACTGTCTATTTCAACCGGGACTTTCGTGACGGCCACAGCAGTTCCAGCCAGGGGGCTTCCAAGCGTGAAGAATGGGCCCAGGGTTTCATTCTCAATGTTCAGTCAGGTTTTACCCAGGGCCCGGTCGGCTTTGGGTTGGATGCACTGGGCATGTTCGGTTTCAAACTGGATTCCAGCCCGGCCGACAGTAACAGCGGTTTGCTGCCGTCTTCCGGTCACGACCCGCGACACGCTGCGGACCAGTACGCGAAGATGGGCCTGGCGGCCAAGGTCAAAGTGTCCAGCACCGTGCTCAAGTTCGGCTCGATGATGCCGGATATGCCACTGCTCAAGTACAACGATGGCCGCTTGCTGCCGACCATGTTCCATGGCGCCATGTTGACCTCCGAAGAACTGCAGGACCTGAAGTTCACCCTGGCCCGCCTGGACAAGTACACCGCGCGCGACTCCACCGACCGCCAGGACATTCGCGTGCATTGCAAGAACAAGCGTTATGCCTGCGATACCGAAGCCGACCACTTTGACCTTGCCGGTGTCGATTACCGATTCAACGAGCGCTTCAGTGCCCAGTACCAGGTGGCCAAACTGGAGAATATCTACCGCCAGCACTTCCTCGGCCTGGTGGCAAGCCAGGCGTTGGCGGTGGGCAGCCTGTCGGCCGACCTGCGCATGATCAAGAGTGATGACATTGGCAATGCCCGTGCTGGCGCCATCGACCACCACGCCTTCAGTGGCATGCTTGGCTACAGCCTGGGTGGCCACAAGCTCAGCGCCGGCTGGCAGCGCATGTACGGCGACAGCGCCATGCCTTACCTGGATGGCAGTAACCCGTACCTGGTCAACTACGCCCAGGTGAACGACTTCGCCGCTGCCCAGGAGCGCTCTTGGCAGTTACGCTATGACTATGATTTCAAGGCACTGGGTGTCCCCGGGCTGACGTTCTTCACCCGCTATATCAACGGTGACCACATCAAGGTGCCGGGTAGCAGCGCCGAAGGCAAAGAGTGGGAGCGCGACACCGAATTCAAGTATCAGGTGCAAAGTGGCACTTTCAAGGACGTCAGCGTGCGTCTGCGTAATTCCACTTACCGCAGCAACTACGAGAAGTGGGCGCGTGACATGGATGAGACGCGCGTCATCATCAGCTACAACTTCTCAATCCTCTGAGTGGTCGCTTTGCCAAATACCGGCCGCCGCCTGACAATGGTTGCATGTTCCGGCAAAGGGCAGGGCAATGAAAGACCTGTTGTTGATCGGCATCGGCCCGGGTGACCCGCGTCAGGTCACCTATGAGGCGGTCGATGCACTACGCAGCGCCAGTGTGTTCTTCGTGCTGGACAAGGGCAGCGACAAGGACGAACTGCTGCATCTGCGCAAGGCCATCCTGCAACGCTACCGCCCCGAGGGCGGCTATCGGCTGGTACAGGTGGCCGACCCCTCGCGCGATGGCCAGGCGCCGGACTACCTGGCTGCAGTGCAGGACTGGCACCGAAGGCGTGCGGTGTTGTATGCGCAGTTGTTCGAGCAGGAGATTGGCGACGGTGAAATCGGTGCCTTTCTGCTGTGGGGCGAGCCTACGCTGTATGACAGCACCTTGCGGATTCTTGACCTGGTTCGCGACCGCGGCGTGGCCCTGCGCCTGCAGGTTATTCCCGGTATCAGCAGCGTGCAGGCACTGGCGGCGCGGCATCAGGTTGCGCTCAACCGTGTCGGCGAGCCGCTGACCGTGCTGGCGGGGCGCCGGCTGGCCGGGCAGGGGGATATCGACAACGTGGTGGTCATGCTCGACGGGCGGTGCGCGTTTGCCCAAGTCAATGACCCGGCGCTGATGATCTATTGGGGCGCTTACCTGGGCACTGAAGATGAGGTGCTGATTGCCGGGCCGTTGGTTAGCGTGAAAGCGCAGATTCTGGAGGTGCGTGAGCGGGCGCGGGCGCGCAAGGGGTGGATCATGGATACCTACCTGTTGCGCAGGGAGCTGTAGGCGCGGCCTTGGGCTGCGAAGAGGCCAGCCTGGGCAACAGTCTGTGCCGACAAGGGTGGCGCCTTTGCAGCTCAAGGCTGCTTCTACAGGTGACGGGTGAACATGAAAATGATGCCCGCCGACGTCAAGGTGTGCCCAGTATGGCCACGACTTTGTCGCGTAGCTGGTCAATGGTGAACGGTTTGCCGATTATGTGCATGCCTTCCGGCACATTGATGCTGTCTGCATAACCACTGGCAAACAGCACCGGCAACAGCGGCCGCAGTTCGCGGGCCTTGGCCGCCAGCACTTCGCCGCGCATGTCCGGCAGCCCCACGTCGGTCATCATCAAGGCCAAGGCCTGCTCAGCGTTTCCGAGAATGCGTAGCGCCGCGCTAGCATTTTCCGCTTCAAGGACTTCGTAGCCCAGTTCGTCGAGCACTTCGACCATCAACATACGGACGATGTCGTCGTCTTCGACTACCAGAAGGTGCATGGTTGGGTTCCTGTGCAAATGAATGTCTTTAATCTGTGCTCTGGGCGGCAGCAGAAGTTCCCGAGGATACCGATACGCGCAAATAGATGGAACGATTGTCGACCCTACCTTTCAAATACTGGCTAAATGCCCTGCCAGACCCGGCAAAGCTGGTTAGACTCGCTTAACAGGACGGCGCAGTGGCAGATAACTACAACGACTGATCGGCCACTCTTTTCAATGGACTTTTCTTGCTCGGGCGTTTTCTCATGATTCAAGCAGCCTCGATGGACCAGCGAAGCTTCCGCAAACTGCTGAGCCGCAATGTCGGCCTTCCCCTGGGTGTGGGCCTGCTGGGTGCCGTGGCCTTTGTCGCGGTAATCAACTACCTGCTCTCGGCCATGCAATGGGTCGAGCACACCGACCGGGTGATCGGCAATGCCAACGAAACGGTCAAGCTGTCGATCGACATGGAAACCGGCATGCGCGGCTTCCTGCTGACCGGTGACGAGCGCTTCCTCGACCCGTACGAGGTGGCTAAACCGCGTATTCTCAGCAGCCTGCAGGGCTTGCGCAGCTTGGTCGAAGACAACCCACAGCAAGTCGACCGCATCGACAGGCTGATTGCGTTGCAGCAGGCGTGGAACGAATTCGGTAGCAACATGATCACCCTGCGTCGCAATGACGGCGCCTATCGGGAGCTGATCGGCAATGGCCGAGGCAAGCGCCTGACCGATGAAATCCGGAAAGAGTTCGACAACCTCATCGGCATCGAGCAGCAATTGCGCACGGCCCGCAACGAGAAGGTCAGCACCGTCACCGTGACGGCGATTTCGGCCTTCGTGCTGCTGATCGTGGGCCTCAGCGCCTTGCTGGCCTACCTGGGGCGGCGCGACCTGATGGCGTTGTCTGACAGCTATGACGAAAATCTCAAGGCCCAGCAGCGCTCGGCCGAGCGCCTGGAGCACCAGGCCTGGCTGCGCAACGGGCAGACCCAACTGGCCGAGCAGGTCCTGGGCCAGCTGACCCTGCCGATGCTGGGTGACAATATCCTGCGTTTCTTTGCCGGCTACCTGGGCAGTGTGGTCGGGGCGCTGTATGTGCGTGACGAGCATGGCCGGATGGTGCGTGTGGCCACCTACGGCCTGGATGCCGAAGAGCAGGCCCGCGAGCAAGTGCTCGGCAATAACGAGGGCCTGCTGGCCCAGGCAGTGCGTGAAGAAAGGCTGCTGCGCCTGGACGATCTCCCGGAAAATTATTTCCACTTCAGCTCAGGCCTGGGCAAGGGGCTGCCGCGCAGTGCCATGCTGATGCCGGCCAGCGATGGGGGGCAGATCAATGGTGTGGTGGAGCTGGGCTTCCTGCGGCCATTGCAGGAGCGCGACGATGAACTGCTGCAGCGGGTCGAGGGCAACCTCGGCATGTCCATCGAAAGCGCCCGCTACCGTCAGCGCTTGCAGGAGGTGCTGGCCGAGACCCAGCAGTTGAACGAAGAGCTGCAAGTGCAGCAGGAAGAGCTGAAAACCGCCAACGAAGAGCTGGAAGAGCAATCGCGCGTGCTCAAGGAATCCCAGGCCCACCTGGAAACCCAGCAGGCGGAACTGGAGCAGACCAACGAGCAGTTGTCCGAACGTACCGAAGCGCTGGACCGCAAGAACGACGAACTGCTCCAGGCCCAGGAGCAATTGCAGGCCCGGGCCGACGAGTTGCAGCGCTCGAGCAAGTACAAGTCCGAATTCCTTGCCAACATGTCCCACGAGTTGCGCACGCCGCTGAACAGCTCGCTGATCCTGGCCAAGTTGCTGGCGGAGAACGGCGAAGGCAACCTCAGCGACGAACAGGTCAAGTTCGCCGAGTCCATCTATTCGGCCGGCAACGACCTGCTCAACCTGATCAACGATATCCTCGACATCGCCAAGGTCGAGGCCGGCAAGCTTGAAGTGCGGCCCGAGAGCACCCAGGTGGCGCGCCTGGTCGAAGGCCTGCGCGGCATGTTCGAACCGTTGGCCGGGCAAAAGGGCCTGGCTTTCGAGGTGACTGCCGAGGGGCAGGTGCCGGCCACTTTGTTCACCGACCGCCAGCGCCTTGAGCAGATCCTCAAAAACCTGCTGTCCAACGCCATCAAGTTCACCGAGCGTGGCCAAGTCAGCCTGAATATCGGCTACCAGCCGGACAGCGGTATCGTGTTTGCCGTGCGTGATACTGGCATTGGCATTGCGGCCGATCAGCAACAGGCGATTTTCGGTGCCTTCCACCAGGTCGACGGCACCAGTAACCGGCGCTACGGCGGCACTGGGCTGGGCCTGTCGATCTCCCGCGACCTGGCGCATTTGCTGGGTGGGCAGATCAGTGTAGAAAGCACCCCGGGGCAGGGCAGTGTTTTCAGCCTGGTGTTGCCGGAGCGCTTCGAGAACCAGGCACAGGACGTCGAGCCGTTGAGCCTGCGCCCGGCAGTCGACGCGCTGCCGCCCGTGCCGCAGGTGGCGGCCGTCGCTGCGCCGAAGCGCCCGGTGCTGGCATTTGCCGACGACCGCGAACGGGCACCGTTCGGCAACCGCTGCATATTGGTGATCGAAGACGAACCGAACTTCGCCCGCATCCTGTTCGACCTGGCGCATGAGCTGGGTTACAGCTGCCTGGTGGCGCACGGCGCCGACGAAGGCTTCGAGTTGGCTGCCCAATACATCCCTGATGCGATCCTGCTGGACATGCGCCTGCCCGACCATTCCGGGTTGACCGTGCTGCAACGCCTGAAGGAGCAGGCCGATACCCGGCATATCCCGGTGCATATCATTTCTGTGGAAGACCGCGTCGAGGCCGCCATGCACATGGGCGCCGTCGGCTACGCCGTCAAGCCGACCAGCCGAGAAGAGCTCAAGGAAGTGTTCGCTCGCCTGGAGGCCAAGCTCACGCAGAAGCTCAAGCACATCCTGCTGGTCGAAGACGACGACCTGCAGCGCGAGAGCATTGCGCGTCTGATCGGCGATGACGATGTCGAGATCACTGCTGTGGGCATGGCCCAGGACGCCCTGGCGCTGCTGCGCGAGAACATCTACGACTGCATGATCATCGACCTCAAGCTGCCGGACATGCTGGGCAACGAACTGCTCAAGCGCATGACCGCCGAAGATATCCGCGCCTTCCCGCCCGTGATCGTGTATACCGGGCGCAACCTGACCCGCGAAGAAGAAACCGACCTGCTCAAGTACTCGCGTTCGATCATCATCAAGGGCGCCCGCTCGCCAGAGCGCTTGCTCGACGAAGTGACGCTGTTCCTGCACAAGGTCGAATCGCAGTTGTCCAACGAACGCCAGCGCATGCTCAAGACTGCACGCAGCCGCGACAAGGTGTTCGAAGGCCGCAAGGTGCTGCTGGTGGACGACGACGTACGCAATATCTTCGCCCTGACCAGTGCGCTGGAGCACAAGGGGGCGATTGTCGAGATCGGCCGTAACGGCCGTGAGGCCATCGAGCGCCTGGAGCAGCATGACGACATCGACCTGGTGCTGATGGATGTGATGATGCCGGAAATGGACGGCTTCGAGGCCACCCGCCTGATTCGCCAGCAAGCCCGCTGGCGCAAGCTGCCGATCATCGCCGTGACCGCCAAGGCGATGAAAGATGACCAGCAGCGTTGCCTGCAGGCAGGTGCCAATGATTACCTGGCCAAACCGATCGACCTGGACCGCCTGTTCTCGCTGATCCGTGTATGGCTGCCGCAACTGGAGCGAATTTGACTAGCGAACGTAACACCGACATCGAGATCCGCTTGCTGATCGAGGCCATCTACCTCAAGTACAGCTACGATTTTCGCAACTACTCCGGCGCTTCGATCAAGCGCCGGATCCTGCATGCGCTGCGCCAGTTCGAATGCCAGACGGTGTCGGCGCTGCAGGAGCGCGTGCTGCACGACCCTGGCATGTTCATGCAGCTGCTGCAGTACCTGACGATCCCGGTCAGCGAGATGTTCCGCGACCCGGGGCACTTCCTGGCGCTGCGCAACGAAGTGGTGCCGTTATTGCGTACGTGGCCTTCGATCAAGGTCTGGATTGCCGGCTGCAGCACGGGTGAGGAGGTGTACTCGATGGCCATTCTGCTGCGCGAGGAGGGCCTGCTGGAGCGCACCATCATCTACGCCACCGACATCAATCCGCATTCTCTGGACAAGGCCAAGCAGGGTATCTATTCGATGCAGAGCATGCGTGAGTACGCCGAGAACTACCGCATCGCCGGCGGCCGGCGGGACTTTGCCGAGTACTACACGGCGGCCTATGGCAATGCCATCATGGACAGCACGCTGCGCGACAACGTGACCTTCGCCGACCACAGCCTGGCCACTGACAGCGTGTTTTCCGAAACCCAGTTGGTGTCGTGCCGCAACGTCCTGATCTACTTCAACAAGGCGCTGCAGGATCGCGCCTTGGGGCTGTTCCACGAGTCGCTGTGCCACCGCGGCTTCCTGGTGCTGGGCAGCAAGGAGTCAGTGGACTTTTCGGCTTACAGCCAGCACTTCGAGCCGCTGGTCAAGCCTGAACGGATCTACCGCAAATCATGAACGGGGTGCGCGCGGTGGTGATCGGCGCCTCGGCTGGCGGCGTCACGGCGCTGTTCACGGTGCTGGGCGCGTTGCCGCCCGGCTTCACCATCCCGGTGCTGTGCGTGTTGCACCTGCCGGATGACCGCCACAGCCAGCTGGCCGAGGTGCTGCAGCGCCGCCTGCACCGCCCCGTGTGCGAGGCGCGTGACAAGCAACCCTTGCATGCGGGGCAAATCTACGTGGCGGGGCCGGGCTATCACCTGTCGGTGGAGCGTGACTTCACCCTGTCGTTGAGCCAGGAGCCGCCGGTGCATTTTTCCCGGCCGGCCATCGACTACCTGTTCATCTCTGCGGCCGATGCCTATGGCGATGGCCTGCTTGGCGTGCTGCTCACGGGTGCCAACGAAGACGGTGCCCAAGGGCTTGCCTATATCAAGAACAGCGGCGGCCGGACCATTGTCCAGGACCCCCGCGACGCACAGGTGGCGCTGATGCCGGAGGCCGCGCTGGCCCTCCACCAGCCCGACCATATTCTTACTCTGAGTGGTATCGAGCAGTTGCTCGCCGCCTTGGGACCTAGCGCATGCTAAGCCACACCACCGCCAAGCTGCTGATCGTCGACGATCTGCCGGAAAACCTGCTGGCCCTCGCCGCCTTGATCCAGGGCGAAGACCGCGAGGTGCACCAGGCCCAGTCTGCCGAGGCTGCACTGTCGCTGTTGCTGGAACACGAGTTCGCCCTGGCCATTCTCGATGTGCAGATGCCTGGCATGAACGGTTTCGAGCTGGCCGAGCTGATGCGCGGCACGGAAAAGACCCGTAACATTCCCATCGTCTTCGTCACCGCTGCCGGGCGCGAGATGAACTACGCCTTCAAGGGCTATGAAAGTGGTGCCGTGGACTTTCTGCACAAACCGCTCGAGACCATGGCGGTGAAAAGCAAGGTGTCGGTTTTCGTCGACCTTTACCGCCAACGCAAGGTGCTTGACCGCCAGTTGCAGGCACTGGAGCGCAGCCGTCAGGAGCAGGAAGTGCTGTTGGCCCAGTTGCAGGTGGCGCGTGGTGAACTGGAGCACGCGGTGCGGATGCGCGATGATTTCATGTCGATCGTTTCCCACGAAGTGCGTACGCCGCTGAACGGCCTGATTCTGGAAACCCAGCTGCGCAAGCTGCACCTTGCGCGTGGCAACCTGGACGCGTTCAGTGGCGACAAGTTGCAGGCGATGGTCGAGCGCGACGAGCGGCAGATCAACAGCCTGATCCGCCTGATCGAAGACATGCTTGATGTTTCGCGCATTCGTACCGGCAAACTGTCGCTGCGGCCCAAGGCTTTTGACCTGAGCCAGCTGGTACGTGGCTTGGTGGAGAATTTTGCCGCCCAGGCCGCGGCACTGGACACCCATATCGAGTTGCACGGCTGCGCGCCGCTGCAAGGGGAATGGGACGAGTTCCGTATTGAGCAAGTACTGGCGAATTTGTTGTCCAATGCCTTGCGGTACGGTGAGCGCAAGCCCGTTAAGGTGCGTGTGTACGAGGAGGATGGCCTGGCCTGCGTGCAGGTGCAGGATCAAGGTATCGGCATTGGCATGGCCAACCAGCAGCGCATCTTCCAGCAGTTCGAGCGGGTCGCCAGCCAGCATGCCAGTGGTGGCCTGGGGTTGGGGCTGTATATCTCGGAACAGATCGTGCACGCCCATGGCGGGCTCATCCTGGTGGAAAGTGAAGAGGGCAAAGGCGCCACTTTCACCTTGCAACTGCCACTGGCAACATTCGAACAACAAAACGACCAGGCGCGGGCAACCTCTGCGTAAGCCTGGGGTCTGATGGCCAACTGTAAGAATTTCAAGGCGTTAACATGAGTGAAGATGCACAAGACGTGGTGCTGGTGGTCGAGGACGAACCGGCGATCCGCATGATTTTGCGAGATTACCTGGCCGGCGAGGGTTACCACGTGCTGGTGGCCGAGGATGGCGAGCAGGCGTTCGCCATATTGGCGAGCAAGCCGCACCTGGACCTGATGGTCACCGACTTCCGCTTGCCGGGTGGTATTTCAGGGGTGGAAATTGCCGAGCCTGCGGTGAAGCTGCGACCGGACCTGAAGGTAATCTTTATCAGCGGCTACCCGGCGGAGATTCTCGAGTCTGGCAGCCCGATCACCCGCAAGGCACCGATCTTGGCCAAGCCGTTCGACCTGGATACCCTGCACGAGCAGATCCAGTCGCTGCTGCGCTGAAATTTCCGGGTAGCTGGAAGCAACTGTCTTGCTCAAATTCTAGAACCTAGCGTGATCCCTTGTGGGAGCAGGCTTGTCCCGCGAACACCGGCGGAGCCGGTGCCATGCAACGTGTTGGATTCTTCGCGGGACAAGCCCGCTCCCACAGGCACCCCCGCAGGCTTGAGGCTGATGCAGTAGCTGGAGAAACAGCTCAATTTCTGGAATCTGGCGCGATCCCTGTGGTCTTGAGGCTGATGCGGTAGCTGGAGAAACACCTGGCTTGCTCAATTTCTGGAATCTGGCGCGATCCCTGTGGGCTTGAGGCTGATGCAGTCGCTGGAGAAACACCTGGCTTGCTCAATTTCTAGAAGCTGGCGCAATCACTGTGGGAGCGGGCTTGTCCCGCGAACACGGGCGAAGCCCGTGCCATCCATCCGGGTGTCCTCCGCGTCTAGCGCAGGGTCCGCTCCAGCCCGCCCATCAGCATGCTTTCCATCAGCCCCAGCCCCTGTTCTTCGGGTAAGGCCTTCAACAACCCCGGCAACTGGTTCAGCAGTGTCGCTACCACATGCGCCGTGGCCACCAGGGCCTCGCCCTGCAACTTCGCCTGAGGTGCGATCAACCTCAGCAACCCCGCCTCATAGCGCGTGCGCAACGCGGCCAGGCGCGCCTGCTGGTCGTCGTTCAGGCAACACAGATCCCGCTCTGCCAAACGAAACTGCATGGGCCGTTCGGCATGCAACTGCCAGTGCGCGGCAATCAGGCAGCTCAATGCCGAAGCTCCCCGGGCCATGGCCCGCCGCCCCTGGTCCAGGGTGGCCTGCAGCTCCTCGTACAACTCCTCGATCAAGTCGAACAACAGGTCTTGCTTGCTGGGGAAGTGATGGTACAGCGAGCCGGCAGTCAGCCCGACATGGGCTGCAAGCTCGCGCATGCTGACCTGGCCAAAGCCCTTCTCGGCAAACAGCGCCATGGCCCGGTCACGTCGCTCTTCAAAGTTGGCACAGCGCATCGCGGCATTGATCGGGGGCATGGCGCCAGCTCCTCAATAGGTGAAGAAACCGCGGCCGGTCTTGCGCCCCAGCCAGCCGGCCGCGACCATTTCCTTGAGCAGCGGGGCAGGGCGGTACTTGCTGTCGTTGAAGCCTTCATGGAAGGCCTCCATGATCGCCAGCAAGGTGTCCAGGCCAATCAGGTCGGCCAGCGCCAGCGGGCCGATCGGCTGGTTGCAGCCCAGGCGCATGCCGGTGTCGATGTCCTCGGCACTGGCCAGGCCTTCCTGGCGCACGAAGATCGCCTCGTTGATCATCGGCACCAGAATGCGGTTGACCACGAAGCCCGGGCGGTTACCGGCGGTGATCGGGGTCTTGCCCACCTTTTCCGTCACCAGAAGCGCCTGGGCGTAGGTGCTGTCGCTGGTCTGCAGGCCACGAATGATCTCGACCAGCGCCATCATGGGTACCGGGTTGAAGAAGTGCACGCCAATGAAGCGCTCGGGGTGCTCTATGCTGGCGGCCAGCTCGGTGACCGACAGCGACGACGTGTTGGTGGCGATCAGGCAGTCGGCCGTGACGTTGGCCGCTACCTGCTGCAGGATGCGCTGCTTGAGTTGCAGGTTCTCGGTGGCCGCTTCGATCACCAGCTGCGCAGTGTTGAGCTGGCCATAGTCGGTGCTGGTGCGGATACGTGTTTTCGCCGCTGCGGCCTTGTCGCCGTCGAGGGTGCCCTTGCTGACCTGGCGCTCCAGGTTTTTGCCGAGTGTCGCCACGCCGCGCTCCAGTGCCGCGTCGGAGACATCCACCAGCAGCACCTGGAAGCCAGCCACCGCGCACACCTGGGCGATGCCGTTACCCATGGTGCCGGCGCCGATCACGGCAATGTGTTCAATGTTCATGTGTTGCTCCCTCAAACGCGCTCGAAGACGATGGCGATACCCTGGCCGCCACCGATGCACATGGTGGCCAGGGCGTAGCGACCCTGGATGCGCTGTAGTTCATGGATGGCCTTGGTGGCGATGATCGCGCCGGTGGCACCCACTGGGTGACCCAGTGAAATACCGGAGCCGTTGGGGTTGACCTTTTCCGGGTCGAAGCCCAATTCGCGCGCCACGGCGCAGGCCTGGGCGGCGAAGGCCTCGTTGGACTCGATCACGTCCAGGTCCTGCACCTTGAGGCCGGTCTTCTCCAGTACTTTGTGGGTCGCGGGGATTGGCCCCAGGCCCATGAGTTCCGGTTCCACCCCGGCATGCGCGTAGCCGACCAGGCGTGCCAGCGGCTTCAGGCCCAGGCGCCGTACGGCATCCCCGGTTGCCAGCACCAGGCCGGCGGCACCGTCGTTGATGCCGCTGGCGTTGCCGGCGGTGACGGTGCCGTCCTTCTTGAACACCGGCTTCATGCCGGCCAGTTGCTCGGCGGTCACGTCACCGCGCACATGTTCATCGACGCTGAACTGCACGCTGCCTTTGCGGGTTTTCAGTTCCAGCGGCACGATCTGGCTGGCGAAGCGGCCTTCGGCAATGGCGCGGGCGGCGCGGCGCTGGCTGCTCAGGGCCAGTTCGTCCTGCATTTCGCGGGTAATGCCATGTTTGGCCGCCACGTTTTCAGCGGTAATGCCCATGTGGAAGTGCTCGAACGGGTCGTGCAGTACGCCGACGGTATAGTCGATGCCTTGCAGGTCACCCATGCGTGCGCCCCAACGTGCCTGCGGCAGCAGGTAAGGACCACGGCTCATGGATTCGGCACCGGCGGCAATGGCCACGTCGGTGTCGCCCAGCAACAGGCCCTGGGCCGCCGAGACGATGGCCTGCAGGCCAGAGCCGCACAGGCGGTTGACGTTGAAAGCAGGGGTTTCCTTGGGGATGCGGGCATTCATTGCGGCTACCCGCGCCAGGTAGGCGTCGCGGGGTTCGGTAGGGATGACGGTGCCCATTACCAGGTGGCCGACCTGTTCGGCGGCCAGGCCCGACCGCTCGATGGCGGCGCGGGTGATGGCGCTGGCCAGGTCGGCCAGTGGCAGATCCTTGAGGGAACCGCCAAAGCCACCAATGGCTGAACGGACGGCACTGACGACATAGATTTCTGCGCTGCTCATGGAAGCTCCGATTGCGAAGGCATGGCGGGACCGGGCCAGGCTCTGCGAGAATGGCCGGGGAGATCCCGGAGTGGGTCCGAGTCTAGGCAAAGGCTCTGTTGCAGCCTATGCCGGAACTGTTCAAACAACCTGGCACTTTTTGCCACTCAGCATAGACAGCGAAAACCGCCATGCGCGATAGCGATTCGGTCGCCGTGTACTTCCTCAATGCGATGCTCCACGCTTTGCGCGACAGCCCTGTCGAGCGTGATGCGCAGTTGCGCGCGGTGGGCATCGACCCGCAGCTGCTCGATCAGCCCCAGGCGCGGGTGCCGGCCAAGGCCTTCGCCGAGCTGTGGCTGGCGCTGATCCAGCGCCTGGACGATGAGTTCTTTCGCCTCGACAGCCATGGCATGCCGCTGGGCAGTTTCGCCCTGATCTGTCGCGGGCTGATCCTCGAGCCCAACCTGGAAAAGGCCTTGCGCCAGTGCGTGGGCGGCTTCGGCTTGTTTCTGCGCGACTTGCGCGGCAGCCTGACGGTGCGTGGTGGGCGCGCGCTGATCAGTGTGCAATCGACCATCGCCGACCCGTTGACCCGCGTGTATGCCGAAGAAACCTACCTGGTGCTGATGGTCGGCATCCTGTGCTGGCTGGGCGGGCGGCGGATCACCATCGACCGCACCGAGCTGGCGGTGTCGCGCCCGGCCCAGGAAGACGACCTGCTGTTGTGGGGGCCGGACCTGCGCCTGGGCAGTGGGCGTACCGAGGTGGAGTTCGACAGCGCCTGCCTGCGGTTGCCGGTGGTGCAGGATGTGGCAGCGCTGAAGACATTCTTGCGCAGTGCGCCACAGGGGTTGGTGATTCGCTTTCGTAACCAGAACGGCCTGGTGGCCGAGGTTTACCGGCACCTGCGGGCGCGGCGTTATGGGCAGTGGCCGACGTTGGCGGCACTGGCGCAGCAGCAGGGGGTCAGCGCCAGCACCTTCCGCCGACAGCTGGAGCGCGAGGGGCGGTCGTACCAGCAGATCAAGGATGAGGTGCGCCGGGCCATGGCCTTCGAGCGGTTGCGCGAAGGGGTGCTGAGCATTGCAGAAATTGCCGAACAGGCGGGCTTCCAGGAGCCCAGTGCGTTTCACCGGGCGTTCAAGAAATGGACCGGGCAGAGCCCCGGCAGCTACCGGGCTCGCTTGGCCGGGCGGTAGCTGCGACCTGCACTGGCGTCATCGCGGGCTTGTTTGCGAAGAGGCCGGTAAAGGCTGGCAGGCAATGCTCAGGCCGGCACCATGGCAAACCCGACCCCGAACCGGTTCCAGGCATTGATGGTAGCAATCGCCAAGGTCAGGTTGGCCACCTCGGCCGGCTCGAAGTGCTCCCGCAGGGCTTCATACTCCCCCTGCGGCGCGCCTTGTTCAGGCAAGCGGGTCAGGCTTTCGACCCAGGCCAGCGCTGCGTGTTCGCGCGGGGTGAAGTAGGCCGTTTCCTGCCATACGCACAAGGTCTGCAGGCGCGCTTCGGTCTCACCGGCCTTCCGCGCATCGTTGGCGTGCAGGTTGACGCAGTAGGCGCAGCCGTTGATCTGCGAGGCGCGCAAGCGCACCAGTTCCAGCAGCGAGTTTTCCAGGCCGCTGTTGGCCAGGGCCTGTTCGAGGCCGACCATGGCCTTGTAGGCTTCGGGGGCGTGTTTGGCCCATTCGATACGGTTATGCACGGCAGTCTCCAGAAAAGGTGTGGGGTGGCGATGGCGTCACTGTAGCGCCGCACAATGGCTACCCCGATAGCCAATTCCGCCCATAAGCGGGAGGCCAATCGTGCATTCAGCCGGCCACTGACAAGCATCCAATCTCTTCATTTCTGCCAGGCCAGCCAAGCCGGGATAATGGCCAGGTCTTGCCAGAAGAGAACCGATTGACAATGAGAGCTGCACTGAACCTGTTGCTGGTGATCCTGCTGGCGCTGAACCTGCGGCCGATCCTGACCAGTATCGGCCCGTTACTTGAGCCCATGCGCGCCAGCACCGGCCTGGGCTACCAGCAGGCCGCCCTGCTGACCGCGCTGCCGGTGCTGTGCATGGGCCTGGTGCCACTGCTACAGCCGTGGCTGCGGCGCTGGATCAGCGAGCATGGCGGCATGCTTGGCGGGCTGGCGGCGATCGCGTTGGCTTGCCTGTGGCGTCTGCAACTGGACAGTGCCTGGGCGCTGATCGCCAGTGCGGTGCTGGCCGGCCTGGGCGTGGCGTTGGTGCAGGGCATGATGCCGGGGCTGGTCAACCGCTGGTTCCCGGGGCGCCTGGCCGGGGCCATGGGCCTGTATTCGGCGGCGCTGATGACAGGCGGTGGCCTGGCAGCAGTGCTTGGGCCACACATCAGCGGCCACTTCGGCCACTGGCAGGCCGGCCTTGGGCTGTGGGCGATTCCGGCGCTGCTGGCCGTGCTGGCCTGGGTCGTGCTGCGGCCACGCCAGGGCGCGCCAGCGCTGCCAGGGGCTACGGGCGGGCACTGGTTCGGCACCCGCCGGGCCTGGGTGTTGGCCCTGTACTTCGGCCTGATCAATGGCGGTTACACCAGCATGGTGGCCTGGTTGCCGGCCTACCACATGGAACACGGCGGCAGCGCCCAGGGTGGCGCCGACCTGGTGGGGCTGATGACCATCTTCCAGGTGGCCGGCGCGCTGGGCCTGCCGCTGCTGCTGCGGCGCTTGGCAGACCGGCGCCCGGGACTATGGCTGGCGCTGGGGATTCAGCTGGCCGGCTTCCTCGGCCTGCTGCTGGCGCCAACAGTGGCGTCGGGGCTGTGGGTGGCGATGATCGGTTTTGGCCTGGGTGCCTGCTTCAGCCAATGCCTGACGTTGACCCTGGAGCACCTGAAAAACCCGGCCGAGGCTGGCAGCCTGGCGGCGTTCGTGCAGGGCATCGGCTTCATCATCACCGGCATCGTGCCGTACATCACTGGCTGGCTGCGCGATGTCAGTGGCGACTTCCAGGCGTCGTGGACGCTGCTGACCGTGACCGTGCTGGCCATGTTGCTGGTAACCGCGTGCTTCAACCCGCGCGGTTATGCGGCCGTCATCGCCCGCCGGGCAGTGGCGGGCAAGGCTGCACCGGTCAGCTGAGACGCTGCAAGGTATCGCGTACCCGGTCCAGTGCCGGGTCGATATCCAGCAGCTCGATGGCGCCAAAGCCCATCAGCAGCCCCGGGCGTACCGGCGCTTCGCTGAAGAAGGGTGCCAGTGAGTACAGGCCAACCTCCACCTTGCGCGCCAGGTTGGCCAGTAACTCCACATCGACCCCGGGCTTGGCCAAGGCGCTGAGATGGAAGCCGGCGCTGGCGGGGATGGCGCTGAACCACGGTGCCAGATCGCCGCCCAGGCGCGCCAGGATGCGCTCGCGGCGGGCGCTGTAGACCTCGTGACAGCGGCGGATGTGCTTGTTCAGGTGGCCCTCGCCAAGGAAGCGCGCCAGCGCCCATTGCAGCAGGGTCGGGCTGTGCCAGTCGCTGAGGTGCTTGGCCACGCAGGCGGCCTGCAGCACCGCAGGCGGCAACACGGCGTAACCCAGGCGCAGCTCAGGCAGCAAGGTCTTGGAAAATGTCCCGACGTAGGCCACCAGGCCATGCCGGTCGAGACGCTGCAGGGCGTCCGAGGCCGGGCCATGGTAGCGGAACTCGCAATCGTAATCGTCTTCGATGATCAGCGCCCCCAGTTCGGCAGCCCGCGCCAACAGGGCCTGGCGACGCGGCTCGCTCATCGGCATGCCCAGGGGGAACTGGTGCGACGGCGTGACGTAGATCAGTTGGGTGCCATCGGCGATCTGCTCCACGCACAGCCCTTCAGCGTCCACCGGTACCGATTGCAGGCGAGCGCCCAAAGCCAGGAACAGTTGGCGTGCCGGCGGGTAGCCAGGGTCTTCCATGGCCACCCGGCAGCCGGGTTCGACCAGCACCCGGGCGATCAGGTCCAGTGCCTGCTGGGCGCCGTTGCACACCAGCAGGTCGGCGGCGCTGCAATGTACGCCGCGGGCGTAGGCAATGTGGCGGGCGATGGCTTCGCGCAGCTCCGGCAGGCCTTGGGCCGCGAACTGCCGCTCGGGGTGGCGCTGGCTGCGGCGCAAAGCGTAGTTCAGGCAACTGCGCCACTGGTCGAACGGGAACTGTGCCTTGCTCGAGGCACCCCCGATGAAGTCGAAGCGTGACGGGGCCTGCAGCTGGCGTTGGCCAAGCACCGTGGCGCGCTGTTGCCAACGTTCGAGCGATGCGGCGCCAGCGAGGGCGATGGCGGCGGGTTCGCTGCTGCGCAGGGGGTGGCGCGGGGTGACGAAGGTGCCACGGCCGACCACCCCACTGAGTAGGTTGTCATAGGTCAGGCGCGAATAGGCTTCGGCCACGGTCTTGCGCGATACCCCCAGCTGCTCGGCCAGCAGGCGCGTGGGTGGCAGTTGAGTGCCGGCAGCCAGGTGGCCGTTGTCGATACGGGCGCGCAATTGCTGGTAAAGCTGGTCGGCCAGGCCTTTGCGGCCATCCAGCCGAATGTGCAGTTCCATGGGACGGTCCGGAGCGGGGGTGTGCACAGGATAGCGGATTGGCTGGGGAACAGCATGGGGCCGCACAGCGGCCCCATGAATGGCCATCAGAACCGGGCCGTGCTCACTGTGATATAGCCTTTGTCCGCCAGCGCGATGCGTATCACCGTCTCGTCTGCCGGTGCCTTGCGGTTGCGCTTGATGCACACGCCATCCACTGCAGCCGCTCGCATATGCTCGGTGATAACCCGCCCGTTCGGGGCGAAAAACACCTCGCTGGCCAGTAGCTCGATGCGCTCGATCAGCAAGCGGGTCTGTTCATCGGTCGCACAGAAGAACATCACCCCCGACAGGTGCGGGTCTTCATCAGGGTTGCTGATCTCATGGTCCAGCATTTCGCGCAGGCTGTTGCGGAGTTCGGCAATGGAGCGGGCGTACAGGTGCATGCGGCATTTCCCCTGGATGGTCATCCTGTGCAGATCTTGTTTTCTCCAGGCTGAGGCAGCAAGTAGGACGCGTCCGCGCGTGTTGTAGGGAATTTCTGAAGCCGCTCGAATGTGGCGACTCTGGGGTGCCTGCGGCACAATCGTGCTTTTGCGACCTGCCTTGCCGAGGATTGCCATGCACAGCCATTTCCAACCCGTCGACCTGAAAAAGGCCTATCGGCTGCTGAACCACGGCCCGACGGTGCTGGTATCGGCCAGCCACGATGGGGTGGACAACGTAATGGCGGCGGCCTGGGCCTGTGCGCTGGATTTCGACCCGCCAAAGGTGACCGTGGTACTCGACAAGATTGCCCGCACCCGGCAGTTGGTAGAGGGCAGTGGCTACTTCGTGATCCAGGTGCCGACCGCGGCTCAGGCGCAACTGACCCATCAGGTAGGGACGCGCAGCCTGTTCGACCAGCCCGACAAACTGGCCAGCATCGGGGTGCAGCTGGCGCGGGTCGAGGGATACACGGCGCCGTTGGTACAGGGCTGCTCGGCCTGGTTGATGTGCCGGGTGATCGATGAGCCGCACAACCAGCACACCTATGACCTGTTCATTGGCGAGGTTGTGGCGGCCTGGGCCGATAACCGGGTATTCCGCGATGGCCATTGGGCTTATGAGAATGCCGACCCGCAGTGGCGCAGCTTGCACTACGTGGCGGGTGGGCATTTTTATGCGATTGGCGAGGCCGTGGTGGTGGATTCACACGGTTGATGCAGCCTGTGCTGGCGCAATCGCCGGCACCGGGTTCAGAGGGCTGCAGCCCCGGCCTTGGCCACTTGGGCATCCTGTTCGGGCTTGACCCCGGACACGCCAATGGCGCCGACTACCTGGCCTTCCAGCTTCAGGGGCACGCCTCCTTCCAGGCAGGTTAGCAGCGGCGCGGTCACGAACGCGGTGCGCCCGCCGTTGACCATAGCTTCGTAATCCCGCGTTTCCTTGCGCCCCAGCGCCGAGGTACGGGCCTTCTCCAGGGCGATGTAGGCACTGGCTGGCGCACAACCGTCCAGCCGTTCCAGTGCCAGCGGGTGGCCACCGTCATCGACCACGGCGATGGTCACGCTCCAGTTCTGGGTCAGGGCTTCCTGACGGGCGGCGGTCAGTACTCGGTCTACATCGGCCTGGCCGATCACGAACTTGCTATGCATGGGAGGTCTCCGGGTTCAGGGCTGCTTCGACGATTTCGATCCAGTGCCGCACTGGCGTGCGCCCAGCCCCGTCCAGATGGCTCTGGCAGCCGATATTGGCAGTGGCGATGACTTGCGGTTTGCCGCTTTCCAGGGCATTCAGCCGATTGTCGCGCAGTTGCAAAGACAGCTCCGGCTGAGTCAGCGAATAAGTGCCCGCCGAACCACAGCACAGGTGGCCATCGGGCACTGCGGTCAGGCTAAAGCCCAGGCGCGTCAACAATGCTTCCACCGCGCTGCCCAGCTTCAGGGCATGTTGCAAGGTACACGGGCAATGGAACGCCAGGCGCTGTTCGGCGCACAGGCCCAGTTGCTCGACCGGCTCGTCGCGCAGTATTTCGACCAGATCGCGGGACAGGGCGCTGACCCGTGCGGCCTTGGCGGCGTACCGGGGGTCTTTTTCCAGCAGGTGGCCGTAGTCCCGCACGAATGCGCCGCATCCGCTGGCCGTTTGCACAATGGCCTCGGCACCGGCCTCGATGGCCGGCCACCAGGCGTCGATATTGCGCCGGGCCCTTTGCAGGCCTTGCTCCTGAGCGTTGAGATGGTAATCCACTGCGCCACAACAACCCGCCTGCCGGATCGGTTGCACGCTGATCCCCAGACGGTCGAGCAGCCGCGCGGCTGCGGCGTTGGTGTTGGGCGACAGCGCGGGTTGCACGCAGCCCTCGAGCATCAGCACCCGGCGGGCATGGCGCGGCACAGGGCGCTGGCCGGGCGGTGTGATGCGCGCCGGCAGCTTGTGTTTGAGCGTAGCCGGCAGCAGCGGGCGCAGGGCCTGGCCGCTGCGGGTCAGCGCCTTGAACAGCGCCGGCCGCGGGACCACCGCACGCAGGCACTGGCGCAACAGCCTCTGGCTGAGCGGGCGCGGCACCTGCTGCTCGACCACGGCGCGGCCGATGTCCAGCAGGTCGTGGTACTTCACCCCGGAAGGGCAGGTGGTTTCACAGTTGCGGCAGGTCAGGCAGCGGTCCAGGTGCAACTGGGTGCTGGCGGTAGTCGGCTCGCCTTCGAGCATTTGCTTGATCAGGTAGATGCGCCCGCGCGGGCCGTCCAGTTCGTCGCCCAGCAACTGGTAGGTAGGGCAGGTGGCGGTGCAGAAGCCACAGTGCACGCAGGCGCGCAGGATGCTCTCGGCTTCGTCGGCGCGGGGCAGGCGGCGGGAGGTTTCGCTGAGGTTGGTTTGCATGGTCTGGCCTCACAGGTCCGGGTACAGGCGGCCAGGGTTGAATATGCCCTGGGGGTCGAGCTGCTGCTTCAGGGCGCGGTGGTAGCGCATCAGACCGGCGGTCAGTGGCGCGCTGCTGGCCGCACTGGGGGCATAACCGGTGGCGTGACCGCCCACCTTGGCAACTTGGTCGCGAATGGCGTGTGCCGGTGCGCTGGACTTGAGCCAGCGCTGGGCGCCGCCCCAGTCGACCAGCTGCTGGCCGGGCAGCTCCAGCTCACCGCAGGCGGTGGGCACGGACAAGCGCCACAGCGGGTCAGGGCCGTTGAAAAAGGCCAGGCGCTGTTCGCGCAGGTCGCTCCAGAAGCTGCTATCGAGTGGTTCACCCCCCAGCCGCTGGCGTGCCGACTGCACCGAGCCCTCGCCGCCCTCCAGGCGCAGGTGCAGTGCTTCGCCGTCATGGCAGGCGGCGCTGATCGGCAGCGGCTGCTGCCCCCATTCGGCCAACTCGGCCAGCGCCTCGTGGCGGCCCATCGGCAGGCGCAGGCTGAGGCACTGTCGCGGGCGTGGCAGCACTTTCAGCGACACCTCGGTCAACAGCCCCAGGCACCCGAAGCTCCCCGCCATCAGGCGTGACACATCGTAGCCGGCGACGTTCTTCATGACCTCGCCACCAAAGCGCAACAGCTTGCCTTGGCCGGTGACGACGCGTGTACCCAGCACGTAGTCCCGCACCGACCCAGCCCACGGACGCCTGGGGCCTGACAAACCGGCTGCGACCATGCCGCCCAATGTCGCATCAGGCCCAAGGTGGGGTGGTTCGCACGGCAGCATCTGGCCGGCTCCGTGCAGGATCGCCTCGATTTCGCGCAGCGGTGTGCCGGCGCGAGCGGTCAGCACCAGTTCGGTCGGGTCATAGCTGACGATGCCACGGTGGCTGCGGGTGTCGAGCACCTCACCGGCCACCGCATTGCCGAGCATGGCCTTGCTGTTGCTGCCCAGTATGCGCAGTGGCGTGCCTTGGTTCAGGGCCTGGTTGACCTGCTCCAGCAGGGCCTGGCTGTTATCGCGGTCCATGCTCATCAGAAGCGCTCCAGCGCAGGGAAGGGCAGCTGCCCATGGTGCACATGCAGGGCGCCGAATTCAGCGCAGCGGTGCAGGGTCGGGATGTTCTTGCCGGGGTTGAGCAGGCCCTGTGGGTCGAATGCGGCCTTTACCGCATGGAACAGGGTGATTTCATCGCTGTTGAACTGCGCGCACATCTGGTTGATCTTCTCGCGGCCCACGCCGTGTTCGCCGGTGATGCTGCCGCCCACGGCCACGCACAGTTCAAGGATCTTGCCGCCGATGGCTTCGGCGCGCTCGAGCTCGCCCGGCAGGTTGGCATCGAACAGGATCAGCGGGTGCATGTTGCCGTCGCCTGCATGGAACACGTTGGCCACGCGCAGGCCGTATTCGCTGGAAAGGTCGCTGATGCCCTTGAGTACCCGCGGCAGTTCGCGCCGTGGAATGGTGCCGTCCATGCAGTAATAGTCCGGGGAAATGCGCCCCACCGCCGGGAAGGCGTTCTTGCGCCCGGCCCAGAAACGCACCCGTTCGGCCTCGTCGCAGGCCAGCCGCACCTCGCGAGCGCCGGCATCTGCCAGTACGGCGGCGACCCGTTCGCAGTCGTCGTGCACATCGGCCTCGACGCCATCCAGTTCACACAGCAAGATCGCCGCTGCGTCCACTGGGTAGCCGGCGTGGATGAAATCTTCCGCGGCGCGAATCGCCAGGTTGTCCATCATTTCCAGCCCGCCGGGGATAATGCCGGCGGCAATGATTTCAGCAACGGCCCGCCCGGCGTCTTCGACGCTGTCGAAACTGGCCAGCAGCACCCGCGCCACCTGTGGCTTGGGCAGCAGCTTCACGGTGACTTCGGTGACAATGCCGAGCATGCCTTCGGAACCGGTGAACAGGGCCAACAGGTCGAAGCCCGGGCTGTCCAGGGCATCGCTGCCCAGCGTCAGGCGTTCGCCCTCGACGGTGAGGATTTCCACCTTGAGCAGATTGTGCACGGTCAGGCCGTATTTCAGGCAATGAACGCCACCGGCGTTTTCGGCGACGTTACCGCCTATGGAGCAGGCGATTTGCGAGGACGGGTCTGGCGCGTAGTACATACCATGAGGGGCGGCAGCCTGGGAGATGGCCAGGTTACGCACGCCAGGCTGTACGCGGGCGAACCGGCCCTGGGGGTTCACCTCCAGGATGCGGTTGAAGCGTGCCATCACCAACAGGATGCCCTTGGCCAACGGCAAGGCGCCGCCCGACAGGCCGGTACCGGCCCCCCGTGCTACCACCGGCACGCCGCGCTGATGGCAAAGCTTGAGCAGGGTCTCTACCTGCTCCAGGCGCTCCGGCAGCACCACCAGCATCGGCACCGTGCGGTAGGCCGACAGGCCGTCGCATTCGTAGGGCTTGAGGTCTTCTTCGCGGTGCAGGATTTCGAGGTCGGGCAAGGCGGCGCGCAGCGCTTGTAACACGTCTGCTCGGGCCACGTTGGGCAGCGCGCCGTCGACGCGCTCGTCGTACAGGATATTCATCGGCTCACTCGGCAACGGTTTTTATTGTAGTTGGCAACGCGTTCACCGTAGCAGCCTGCGCGTGGCGGTGGTGGAGGTCGAGTGCAGGCGCAGCTGGTCCTACCAGTTTATGCTGTGGGTACTGGTGATTGACGGCTTTGGCCGGCTAGATTGGAGGGCGTGGTCGAAGTGGTCCTACCAGTAGGAGGGTGCGCAGTGGGTACGGAAGGCAAGGCCAAGGTTGCCGATCAGGTGGCCGAGCGGGTCGAACGGCTGATTGTCGAAGGTGTGCTCAAGGTCGGCCAGGCCCTCCCTTCGGAGCGGCGCCTGGTGGAGAAGCTTGGCTGTTCGCGTTCAGCGCTGCGCGAGGGCCTGCGCATTCTGCGTGGGCGCGGCATCATCGATACCGAACAGGGGCGCGGTTCGTTTGTCGCCGACCTGACAGGGCAGGTGGGTGCCACACCATTGATGCACCTGTTCAGCTCGCAGCCCCGTACGCTGTTCGACCTGCTGGAGGTGCGGGCGTTGCTGGAGGCTGAGTCGGCGCGGCTGGCGGCATTGCGCGCCACCGAGGTCGACCGCTTGTTGATCCGCCGTCGCTACGAAGAGATGCTGGCGGCGCACGAAGCTGCCGAGCCGCTCGATGCCCGCGAGCATGCCCGACGTGACCATGCTTTTCACCGGGCGATCAGCGAGGCGTCGCACAACCCGGTGCTGGTGCATACCCTGCAATCGCTCAGTGACCTGACCTTGAGCACGGTGTTCGCTTCGGTCAACAACTTGTATTGCCGGCCGGCGCAGAAGCGCCAGATCGATCGGCAGCATGCGCGCTTGTACCACGCGGTCATGGAGCAGCTTCCTGAACAAGCCCAGCGGGCGGCGCGCGAACACATCAATGGCATTCGTGACAATTTGCGGGAGATCGAGCAGGAGGAACAGCGCTTGATCAGGGCGACCATGCGCATGGATGGCTGGGGGTAATGTGCCTGCACCGGCCCCATTGCGGGTAAGCCCGCGACAGGGCCGGTGCAGGTCAGTCTCAGTGATCGGCTATGCGGTCATCCTGCGACAGGATGGCCCTGGCCAGCTCTTCATCATTGGCTTGCAGCCCTGGATGGTCTTTGCGCGCCTGCTCCAACGCCGCTTCAACATAGGCGCCGCGAATCTCACCGCCACTGGCGACGAAGGCAGAAAGCTCGTCACGGGCCGGGATGATCCGTTTGTCGTCCTTGAAGGTAGAGTAGAGCGAGGCGGAAACACCGGCCGAAGTGGCGACGTCGCCCGCATCGACGCGGGCCAGGGCGGCACCGGCAGGCAGCAGGAGCAGCAGCGCAGGGGCGAGGAGTAGGTGGCGCATGTCTTGTTCTCCAGTAGCGTGAAGCACAGGGAAATAAAACACTCAGTGTTTAAGAAAGCACGGGGTGGTGGTAGTTCCCTTGTTCGTCTGGAGATTGCAAAGCAGCCGCACGCCTGAACGTTTGGTCGTAATCACGCACCTCGAGCACACTCGGCTCTGGCACGACGATGGCGAAGCCGGAGTTGCGCCCTGGGGCGCCATGTGCAAATCGCCTGGGGCTGGATTGACGGCGCAGGGGCGGGCGTGATCTGCTCGGGCAGCATGATCATTCAAAGGAAAATGAAGGTCCGCCCATGCCCGACTACAAGCTGCATTGCTTCGCTGAATCCGGCAACGCCTACAAGGCCGCGCTGATGCTTGAGCTCACTGGCCAAGACTGGCAGCCAGTGTTCGTCGACTTTTTCAATGGCCAGACCCGCGAGCAAGCCTGGCGTGACGCGGTCAACGAGCAGGGCGAGGTGCCGGTGCTGGAACACGCCGGCAAGTCCTTGACCCAGTCCGCGCTGATCCTCGAATACCTTGCTGAGCAAACCGGGCAGTTCGGCCCCCGTGACGAGGACGAAAAGCGGGAGATCTGGCGCTGGATGCTGTTCGACAACCATAAATTCACCAGCTATTACGCCGCGTTGCGTTTTCTGTTTTGCCTGAAGAAAACGGGCGAAACCGATGTGACCCACTTCTTGCGAGAGCGGGCCACGGCGGCCTACCGCATCGTCGACGCACACCTGGCGAAAACGCCGTACATGGTGGGTGGGCGCCTGACCATCGCTGACCTGTCGTTGGCAGGGTATGTGTTCATGCCCGAGGACACCGGAATCGAGTTGTCAGCGTTCACCCACATCGAGGCATGGAAGGCGCGGATCCAGGCGTTGCCTGGCTGGAAGCACCCTTATGAGCTGATGCCGGGTGCCGCTACTCAGCACTGACAGGAAAAATCCCTGTGCGGGCCCTTCCGCAAAGCGGCCGGCACAGGTCAACCTGACAGAGCCAACCTATCGCCCTCCAATAGCCACTCTATTAGACCTCTGCCCAAGCTCGGCTAGTCTTTCCCCTGGCCCCGCGAATTCCGCGAACGGGCAGTGTGTGAGCACCTGCGTGCAAGACCGTGCCCGCCCGCCGTGACAGCTTCGCAAGCCCCGTGTACACCTGATGAGGGGTAGCTCGAGCGCACGCGCTCGGCTGAAAGAACACCTGGCATAGACCGGAAATCTGGATAACCGACCCAAAGGTACCCGCAGATGTCGAACGAATCGAAATGCCCGTTCCATCAAACCGCAGGTGGCGGCACCACCAACCGTGACTGGTGGCCTGACCAGCTCAACCTGAGAATTCTCCATCAGCACTCATCGAAGTCCGACCCGATGGACCCGGATTTCGACTACGCCAGGGCGTTCAAGAGCCTCGATTTCCAGGCGCTGAAAAAAGACCTGACCGCCCTGATGACCGACTCGCAGGACTGGTGGCCGGCCGACTTCGGTCACTACGGACCGTTGTTCATCCGCATGGCCTGGCACAGCGCCGGTACCTACCGCATTGGCGATGGGCGCGGTGGCGCGGGTTCAGGCCAGCAGCGTTTCGCTCCGCTCAACAGCTGGCCGGACAACGTCAGCCTGGACAAGGCCCGGCGCCTGCTGTGGCCAATCAAGCAAAAGTACGGCAACAAGATTTCCTGGGCAGACCTGATCGTGCTGACCGGTAACGTCGCCCTGGAATCGATGGGCTTCAAGACGTTCGGCTTCTCGGGCGGGCGCGCCGATGTGTGGGAGCCGGACGAAGATGTGTACTGGGGCTCTGAAAAGGTCTGGCTGGGCGGTGATACGCGCTATGGCAAAGACCAGGTCAAGGCCCAGCCGCCAGGGCAGGGTGATCTGGTGGCAGAGCCCGCCAAGCACCCGCAGGAAGAAAGCCGGGACCTCAGTGGCGAGCGCAACCTCGAGAACCCGCTGGCCGCGGTGCAGATGGGCCTGATCTACGTGAACCCGGAAGGGCCGGAAGGCAACCCCGACCCGGTCGCCTCGGGTAAGGACATCCGTGAAACGTTCGGCCGCATGGCCATGAACGATGAAGAAACCGTGGCGCTGATCGCGGGTGGCCACGCCTTTGGCAAGACCCATGGCGCCGGCCCGGCAGACAACGTCGGCCCTGAGCCCGAAGCAGCCGGCCTGGAACTGCAGGGCCTGGGCTGGGCCAACAAATTTGGCTCCGGCAAAGGTGGCGATGCCATCACCAGCGGCCTGGAAGTGATCTGGACTTCGACGCCGACCCAGTGGAGCAACGAGTACCTCAACAATCTGTTCAACTTTGAATGGGAACTGACCAAGAGCCCGGCGGGCGCCCACCAGTGGACGCCGAAAGAGGGCAAAGGGGCGGGCACCGTGCCGGATGCCCACGACCCGGCCAAGCGCCACGCGCCATCGATGCTGACGTCCGACCTGGCGCTGCGCTTCGACCCGATCTACGAGCCGATCGCCCGGCGTTTCAAGGAGAACCCTGAGCAACTGGCAGATGCCTTCGCCCGCGCCTGGTACAAGCTGATCCACCGCGACATGGGCCCGCTGGCGCGCTACCTCGGGCCGGAAATGCCTAATGAAGAACTGCTTTGGCAAGACCCGATCCCGCAAGTCGACCACCCGCTGATAGGCGAGCAGGACGTTGCCGCGCTCAAGGCCAAGGTGCTGGCAACGGGCCTGAGTGTTGGCGAGTTGGTGGCCACTGCCTGGGCGGCGGCCTCGACCTTCCGTGGCTCGGACAAGCGTGGCGGGGCCAATGGCGGCCGTCTGCGCCTGGCACCGCAAAAGGACTGGGCGGCCAACCAGGGCACGGGCAAGGTGCTGGCGGCGCTGGAGCAGATCCGGTCCGAGTTCAATGCCGGCGGCAAGAAGGTTTCCCTGGCTGACCTGATCGTCCTCGCCGGCGCCGCTGGGGTGGAGAAGGCGGCCAAGGACGCCGGGCACAACCTCAGCGTGGCGTTCCGCCCGGGCCGCGCCGATGCCTCGCAAGAGCAGACCGACGTCGAGTCGTTCGCCGTGCTGGAACCGCTGGCCGATGGCTTCCGCAATTTCAGCAAGGGCCGTTACAGCGTGAAGGCCGAGAAGCTGCTGCTGGATAAAGCCCAACTGCTGACCCTGACCGCGCCGGAACTGACCGTGCTGATCGGTGGCCTGCGGGTGCTGGGGGCCAACCATGGCGGCAACACCCAGGGTGTGTTCACCGACAAGGTTGGTGCCCTGACCAACGACTTCTTCCGCAACCTGCTGGACATGGGCGTGGAATGGAAGCCGACATCGGCGGACAACGAGGCCTTTGAAGGACGCGACCGCAAGACCGGGCAGGTGAAGTGGACTGCTAGCCGGGTGGATCTGGTGCTCGGGTCGCATGCGCAGTTGCGGGCGTTGAGCGAGGTGTATGGCAGTGGTGATGGTGGTGACAAGTTCGTGCGGGACTTTGTGGCTGCCTGGGAGAAGGTCATGGAGCTGGATCGCTTCGACCTGAAATAGCTGCATTGAACTTGGGGGCGCCCTGCGCCCCCAAACCCGCGGCGATCCCGCCAATTCCAGGTCGGATAGATACAAAAGTGCCCTCGTCGGTTCTGTTGCAATGCTTCTCAGGCGGCCGGCCTGAACAGCGTGCTCACAACGACAAGGAACCCCGACCATGCAAATGCCCAAGACCCTGAAAATCCGCAACGGCGACAAGGTGCAGCCAACCTTCACTGCCCAGGAATATGCCGCCCGCCACGCCCGTCTGCGGGCCTACATGGCCGAGCAGGACATCGAGGCGGCGATCTTCACCTCGTACCACAATGTCAATTATTACAGCGACTTCCTGTACTGCTCGTTTGGCCGCCCGTATGCCCTGGTAATCACCCAGGACAAAGTGGTTTCGATCAGTGCCAACATCGATGGCGGGCAACCTTGGCGGCGCACGGTCGGCACGGACAACATCGTCTACACCGACTGGCAGCGCGACAACTACTTCGTCGCCATCCAGCAGGCACTGCCACTGGCCTCGCGCATCGGCGTGGAGTACGACCACCTCAACCTGCAGAACCACGGCAAACTGGCTGCCTGCTACCCCAGGGCCGAACTGGTGGACATCGGTGCACCGTGCATGCGCATGCGCATGATCAAGTCGGCGCAGGAGCAGGCGCTGATCCGTCACGGTGCACAGGTGGCCGATATCGGCGGCGCGGCGGTGGTCGAGGCCTTGCGCGAGCATGTGCCCGAATACGAGGTGGCGTTGCACGCCACCCAGGCGATGGTGCGCGAAATTGCCAGGCGTTTCCCCGATGCAGAACTGATGGACACCTGGACGTGGTTCCAGTCCGGGCTCAACACCGATGGCGCGCACAACCCGGTGACCAGCCGTCGGGTCGGCAAGGGCGAAATCCTCAGCCTCAACTGTTTCCCGATGATTGCTGGCTATTACACCGCGCTGGAGCGCACGCTGTTCCTCGACCACTGCCCGGATGAGTACCTGCGCCTGTGGGAGGCCAACGTCGAAGTCCACGAGGCCGGCTTGAAACTGGTGCGTCCGGGTATGCGCTGCAGCGATATCGCCCGGGAACTGAACGAGATCTTCCTGCGCCATGACCTGCTGCAGTACCGCACCTTCGGGTACGGCCACTCGTTCGGCACATTGAGCCACTACTACGGTCGCGAGGCCGGGCTGGAGCTGCGCGAAGACATCGACACGGTGCTGGAACCGGGCATGGTGGTGTCGATCGAGCCTATGATCATGCTGCCCGAAGGGCGGCCGGGTGCGGGTGGCTATCGCGAGCATGACATCCTGATCGTCAACGACAGTGGTGCCGAGAACATCACCCGCTTCCCGTACGGGCCGGAGCACAACATCATCCGCAAATAAGCACCCATGCTGGCCTCATCGTTGGCAAGCCAGTGCCCACAGGTGCTGCGCACTATCCAGGACTTGCGCAGAACCCTGTGGGCGCTGGCTTGCAGCATGAGGCCAGCACAGACAACAAAAAAATAGCCCGTATGACCACCAGACCCTGCCTCCAATTAAAAGAACCAGAGGGTACCCGTCATGTCCAGCACCACCCTTGACCCATCCGCTGTCGCCGGCCCCGCGCACAACGCCGAACGCCAGGCCCTGCGCAAGGCCGCCCGGGCCAGTTTCATGGGCAACTTCGTCGAGTGGTTCGACTACGCCGCCTACGGCTATCTGGCCACCATCATCGCCGCCACCTTTTTCCCACAAACCGATAAGACCACTGGTCTGCTGGCAACCTTTGCGGTGTTCGCCTTGTCGTTCCTGGTGCGGCCGCTAGGCGGCATAGTCTGGGGCCATTTCGGCGACCGCCATGGCCGCCGCAACGCGCTATCGTGGTCAATCTTGATCATGTCGGTCTCTACATTCTGCATTGGCCTGCTTCCTGGCCATGCGCAAATCGGCCTGTGGGCGCCGTGCCTGCTGCTGTTGATTCGCCTGGTACAAGGGTTTTCCGCATCGGGCGAATACGCCGGGGCCGCAGCGTTCCTGGCCGAATACGCGCCGCCGGGCAGGCGGGGCTTGTACACCAGCATCGTGCCGGCCAGTACGGCGGCGGGTTTGCTGTTCGGTGCGGCGTTTGTTGCCCTGTTGCACGAACTGCTCAGCAGCGAAGCCTTGCATGAATGGGGCTGGCGCCTGCCGTTTTTGCTGGCGGCGCCGTTCGGCCTGGTGGGGCGGTATATCCGCATGAGCCTGCAGGACACACCCAAGTTCCTGGAGATGGAGCAACGCCTGGAATACAAAGCCGGCCTGGCCCCGACGCCGCTGCGTGAGTTGCTGGGGCAGCACCGGCGCAGCCTGGCCATCGGCATAGGCGTTACTTGCCTGAACGCGGTGGCGTTCTACCTGCTGCTGAGCTACATGCCGACCTACCTGTCCAGTGAAATGGGCATGAGCGAGCGCGATTCGTTCATTGCCTCGACCGTGTCGCTGGCCACCTACATTGGGTTGATCTTCCTGATGGGGCGGCTATCCGACCAGTTCGGGCGCAAGACCATGCTGGTGGTGGCCTCGCTGCTATTCCTGGGTTTGACCGTGCCGCTGTTCCGCCTGCTGGACGGTCAGCCGCTGCTGGTGATCCTGGCGATCCAGATAGTGTTCGGCGCGATGCTGGCGATGAACGATGGAACCTTGCCGTGCCTGCTGGCAGAAATCTTCCCCACCCGGGTGCGTTTCAGCGGCTTTGCCCTGAGTTTCAATGTGGCCAATGCGTTTTTTGGCGGGACGGCACCGTTCATTGCCACCTGGCTGATCCAGGTGACCGGCAGCAAACTGGCGCCGGCCGGGTATTTGCTGGCGGCGGCCTTGGTGGCGCTGGTAGCCATGTTGATGTGCCGGGAGACGGCGCACTCGGCCCTGGAAGATTGATTGAGCTGTACCGGCCTTTGCGCGGGCGTGCTCGCGAAAAGGCCAACACAGCCATTACCTGACCCGGTTCAGTGGAGCGACGCCTGCCGCCGCTCCCCCAAGGGCGACAAGCCGAAGAACCGGCTGTAGCTCTTGGAAAAATGCGCGGGCGAGCTGAAGCCGCAGGCCAGCGCCACCTCACGTACCTGCACATCGCTGCGCAGCAGCAGTTCCCGCGCCCGGGACAGGCGCAGTTCGAGGTAATACTGGCTGGGCGTGCGCTGTAGGTACTTGTGGAACAGTCGTTCAAGCTGGCGCACGGTCACTTCGTTGAGGCTGGCCAGTTCCTCCAGCGCCAGCGGCTCTTCCAGGTTGGCCTCCATGATTGCCACCACTTGGCTCAGCTTGGGCTGGCCGTTGCCAAGCAGGGTGCGCAGCGGCACCCGCTGGCGCTCCCGTTCGCCACGCACACGGTCACACAGCAGCAGTTCGGCGGCCTTGGCCGCGATGTCCTGGCCGCCGGGTTCGCGGGCCACCAGTTGCAGCATCATGTCCATCGCCGCTACCCCGCCCGAGCAGGTGTAACGGTCGCGGTCCAGTTCGAACAGCTGGCTGGAGATGACGATCCCGGGGAAGTGCGCCTGCAGCGCCGGCAGGTCTTCCCAGTGGATGGTGCAGCGGTAGCCCTTGAGCAGCTCGGCCTTGGCCAGTAAGTAGCTGCCGGTGCAGATGCCGCCCAAGGGCAAGCGCTGCCGAGCCAGTTGGCGTAGCCAATCGATCAGCGGGCGGTTGCCACGGCCGCGGTCGATCGGGTTGGCACCGACCACCAGCAGGGCATCCAGCGCCGGGGCGTCGGCGATGCTGTAGTCGGGCAGCACGCGCATGCCGTTGCTGGCCACCACCGGGGCGTCGTCCGCCGCGATCAGCACACTGCGAAACAGCGGCTTGCGTGCGGCCAGGTTGGCCATGCGCAGGGTTTCCACTGCTGATGCCAGGCCGATGGTGGTGAAATTGGGCAAAATCAGGAAGCCGAAGGTCTTTACTGAACAACTCTTTACACTAGAGGGCGATAGGTTTGCAGAAGCGGGGTGGACCATTGCGCTGTTCCTGTGCAAGCTGAGGCATGGTTTGTCAGGGGCAGTGAGAAAACAGGGCCTCGCGTGGTTCTTTTTGTTATGGGTCGTTGCCGGGTCGATCTTACACCCCGGGTACAGCGGCCAGGAATGGCTCCGCCGATTGGTAGAGCCGACAGTGATTGCACAGAGAAGGTGATCGTCAGTGAACCCCGAATCCTTGCTGGCAGGCCTGCCAGGCTACCCCATCGCGCCCGAGTCGATCCAGGTGCTGCCGGATGCCAAGGCCTATCGCGCCTGCCTGCTTGAACGTATCCGTACGGCAACCCGGCGCATCGTCATCGTCGCCCTTTACCTGCAAGAAGACGAGGCTGGCCAGGAGGTGCTGGATGCCCTGTACCAGGCCAAGGCCGCGCGGCCAGGCCTGCAGATCACCATCGTGGTCGATTGGTTTCGTGCCCGCCGTGGCCTGCTCGGCGCCGGGCGCCAGCCGGGCAACGCTGCCTGGTACCAGGCCCAGCGCCAACTGCGTGGGCTGGATATCGCCATTCATGGCGTCCCTGTGCAGACCCGCGAGCTGTTCGGGGTGCTGCACCTGAAGGGCAGCATCATCGACGACTGCGTGATCTATACCGGTGCCAGCCTGAATAACGTGTACCTGCACCGCTTCGACCGTTATCGCCTGGACCGCTATCACCTTTTCCAGTCACCGGCACTGGCTGATGCCATGGTCGCGTTGGTGCAGCGCTTGCTGCATCACACCGCCACACCGCGCCTTGACCTGCCCGCATCACCCTCCACCCGCAGCCTGCGTGGCGACATCCGGCGCTTGCGCGCGCGGTTGCGGCGCATGGCCTATGAGGCGCCGGCCAGCGTGGCAGGGCAGGGCCTGCGGGTGATCCCGTTGCTGGGGGTGGGCAGGGGTAACCCACTGAACCGGGCGCTCTGCGCCTTGCTGGCGGCGGCGCATGGGCAGATCATCATCAGCACGCCGTATTTCAACCCGCCACGGGTTGTCATGCGTGAACTCGACCATGCCTTGGCACGAGGTGTTCGGGTGGAGCTGATCGTCGGTGATCGTACGGCCAACGATTTCTACATCGCCCCGGGCGAACCGTTCAGCGCCAGTGGTGCGCTGCCCTACCTGTACGAGGACAACTTGCGCGCCTTCGTTCGGCGGCGGCATGCTGCGATTGCCAGTGGCCAGTTGCAGGTACGGATCTGGAACGATCCCGGGCATACCTTCCATGCCAAGGGCGTGTGGGTCGACCTGCGCTATTCACTGCTGACCGGCAACAACCTCAACCCGCGGGGCTTTAATCTGGACTTGGAAAACGGCCTGCTGATCGATGACCCGCAAGGGCAGTGGCTGGCGCCACGCGAGGCGGAACTGAATGAGTTGCGCCGCTTTGCGCCGCCAATCGCTTCGGCTGAGGCGCTTGGCGAGAAGGCAGAGCACCCGAAGGAGGTGCGCAAGTTCTTGCGGCGGTTGCGTTACAGCCGGCTAGAGCCGCTGATCAAACGGGTGTTGTGACGTCACCTGCTCTGGTCCTGTCGCCGGCAAGCCAAGGCCAGTGCAGCCACCCGAGGCATCAGGCCGTGGCACCTTTGGTGGGTGCCACCTCGGCTTGTCGCTTGCCCTTGAGCCCCCGACACGGCAAACAGCACCACCGCCAGCCCAATGATCTGGTACAGCGATATCTCTTCACTCAGGGCGAGGCGCAGAAATTGCAGGAAACCTTTTGTCGAGGAACTGGCGATGAGCCTGGCCATGCCGCTGAACATGAAGGGTGACTGATCGTCAGGTTGGCTACCCAGCAAGAAGTGATAGCAATATGATATCTATGCTGGCAGGGCAACCTTGAAGCTCAGCTATCATTTGCAGGCAGCCGACCACGGCCTCTCCGAAAAGTCATCACGAGCGCATACAATCGCGCCCTTTCCTCGTTAACCAGATAGGCCAAAGCGTATATGGCGCTAGATCCACCCACGATGCTGACCATTTCGGTCGCCCTGGCGGCAGCAGCTGCCCTGTACCTGGCGATTGAATGGCGCAGTGTCCGCGAACCCTCGCTGCTGTTCTGGAGCGCGGGCTTCGCCACAATTACTGTCGGTTGCATCCTGGCTTTGTTGCGCGGGATCGGTTTGCTGTTCATCGGGATCTGGTTTGCCAATGGCTTGTTGGTGGTGGCACACGGGTTTTTCCTGATGGGTGTGCTGCGCTTTACCCAGGAGCGCTTGTCGCGTTCCTGGCTGATGATCGTGGTGGTCTGGTTCGCCTTGCTGCTGTTGCCCGTAGGGCCGCAGTGGTCGAAGGTGATGCTGATGGTCAACTCATTGCTGGTCGCGGCGTTGACGCTAAAGGCCAGTTTGCTGCTGCGGCCGCATGGCAAGTCGCTGAGCGTTGGCGCGGTGCAGTTGCGCTATGTGTTGTTGATTCATGGTCTGTTCTATGTGGTGAAGGCAATCATTGCGATCACCCCGGGCACCTTGATTGACCTGGCGACCTTTGGTGGGCTGATCATTCAGGTTTCGCTCGTGGAAGGGGCGATGGCAATCATGCTGATTGCCCTGTCGATGACCGGTACCGTGCGTTACCGACGTGAAGAACGGATTGCCCGGCTGGCGGCGCGCGACCCGCTGACCGCGCTTTACAACCGGCGAGCGCTGGAGGTGCGGGCGACGCATTTCTTCAAGGACGTCAGCCCGGTGCAGCCTGGGGCATTGCTGCTGATCGATATCGACAACTTCAAGCTGGTCAACGACCTGCATGGGCATATTGCCGGGGACCGTTTGCTCATTGCACTGAGCGAGATGATTCGCACGGTGCTGCCGGAGCGGTCGCTGGCGGCGCGCTTGGGCGGGGACGAGTTCGTCATCCTGCTGAGTGGGGCCAGCAGTGAGCGGGTGATGGAACTGGGTGGGGTGCTGCGCGAGCAGTTTCATCAGTATGCTGGCAAGACCGTGCCTACACCCCAGGCGGTTACCTTGAGTATCGGCGCGAACCTGTTCGATCAGCCACCGGCGAGCCTGGCTGCCTTGATCGAGCAGGGCGATGTGGCGTTGTATCAGTCCAAGCGGGGCGGGCGTGACAGTATCCGCTTTGTCGAGCGCCCGATGGCCGACCTGGGTCAGTAACCTGCACTTTTGCTTTTGCTGCTGAGTGCGCGGTAGTCCAAGCCATACAGACTGCGACTTCAGTAGACCCAGCGAAGGCCTACTGAAATCGCGACGATCAAGATCAACCGCAGAGGGTTGGCTGTGCTGATCTTCGTCATTCCCATGGGCCGTGGCGGTTACCCCGAGAAAGTGGCCGAGGCCATTCTCTGGCTGCTCTCGGACAAAGCCTCCTGCACCACCGGCAGCTTCATCGACCTGAGCGGCGGGCGCTGAACGCCCCCGTCAACCCATCAGCAACTCGCGTATGCGCTCGGCCAGCACTTCCAGTTCGAACGGTTTGGTCAGCACCTGTGTACCTTGCAGCAACTGACCATCACTGAGCGCCGCGCTTTCGTCGTAGCCAGTGATGAACAGCACCTTCAGGTCGGGGTAGCGTTCGCGACAGCGTTCGGCCACCTGGCGGCCATTCAGGCCACCGGGCAGGCCGATGTCGCTCAGCAGCAAGTCTGGGCGTTCAGCGTTTTGCAGGTAAGCCAAGGCCGTTGGACCGTTTTCGAACGCATCTACCTGGTAACCCAGCTCTTCCAGTACTTCGCAGACCACCAGGCGTAAGGCTGCCTGGTCTTCGATCAGCAAGATGCGCTGCGTACCCGTGCTGCTCTTTCTCAACGGCCCGCGAGGTCTGGCGGTTGGGGCCAACGGCTGTTCGTGGTGGCGGGGTAGCAACAGTTCGATGCGGGTGCCTTCGCCAAGTACCGACAACACGCGCAGTTGCCCGCCCGACTGGCGCACGAAGCCGTAGGTCATCGACAGGCCCAGCCCCGTGCCCTGGCCCATCGGCTTGGTGGTGAAGAACGGTTCGACTGCTCGCTCGGCGATCTCCGCCGACATGCCCGTGCCGTTGTCGACAATGCTCAGGCGCAGGTATTCGCCGGCTGGCACCTCCAGTTCCAGCGCCTGTTGTTCGTCAACGTGCAGGTTGTCGCCGATGATCTCGATCACGCCACCGCCTGGCATGGCATCGCGGGCGTTGATGCACACGTTGAGCAGGGCGCTTTCCAGCTGTGGCGGGTCGATAAAGGTCGGCCACAGCTCAGTGGTGAACCGGCTGCCGAGGGTAATGGCCGGGCCAATGGTGCGGCGCAGCAGCTCCTCCATGCCGGCCACCAGCGTTGCCACTTGCGTGGAACGGGGCTGAAGGGTTTGCTGGCGCGAGAACGCCAGTAACCGGTGCACCAGCGAAGAGGCCCTTTGTGCCGAACCGCTGGAAAGCTCCAACAACGGCTCCAGGGCATCGTAACGCGACTGGTGCAGGCGTTGTCGCATCAGCTCCTGGGCGCCGAGGATGCCACCCAGCAGATTGTTGAAGTCGTGGGCGATGCCGCCGCTGAGCTGGCCCACGGCTTCCATCTTCTGCGCCTGGCGCAGGGCTTCTTCGGCTTTGGCCAGGCGCTCCTGTTCCAGCACCCGCTCACTGATGTCATAGGCGAACAGGAATGCCCCCTGTATGTCACCCTCATGGTCACGCAGGGCGTTGAAGCGAAGTTCGTAATGACGCTGAACCGGAGCCTTGCCAAAAACGCCGGTTTCCATGAACGCCTCACCGGCCAAGGCACGTTGCCACATTGGCAGCATCGGCGTCTGGTCAGCGTCGCCTTCGTTGACCAGCCCAGGCAGGTACTCGCCGATTTCCGGTACCGACCCGTAGAGCAACTTGAAGTCATGCCTGGCCTGGCGATTGACGGCCAGCCAGCGCATGTTCTTGTCGACCACGTGCACGTTGACCACGCTGTGATCGACCAGCTCGGCAAACAGACGGCGCTCTGCCAGTGCTGTATTCACCCGTTGCTCAAGCTCATCGTTCAGCTGCTGCAGGGCCTGCTCCGCCCGTCGGCGCTCGGTGACGTCCTGGAACAGTACCGCTACCTGGCGTTTTTCGGCAGGCTCCACGCGAAAAGTGGTCACCGACAGCACGCGGCCGGTTGCGACCAGTTCCTGCTCGAAGTGCAGGGGTTCCCCGGTGCGCAGTACCGCCCCATAGCGTGCCACCCAGTCATCCGCCTCGTCAGGCACCATTTCGCGCAGCTTCTGCCCAACCACGTTGGGGATGCCTGCGTGCTTGGCGTAGGCCGCGTTGGCCAGTACATGCACATAGTCACTCAGCGGGCCGTGCGGGCCGTCGAAGAACTCGATGATGCAGAAGCCTTCGTCCATGGTGTCGAACAGTGAGCGGTAAAAATCCGGGTCCTGTGCCTGATGGCTTGCAAGGCGTGCTTCGAGCAGCGCGTTCTGCCGCTGGAGTTCGATGACTTGCTGGCGAAGTGAGTGCATATCGCGGGAAGGCATGCAGGCGTCCGACAAAATGTGAGGCCAAGACTTTAGCGTGTTCACCCGCAGGCGGATAGCCGCTCAGCGTGCATGGGCGGTGCTTGCCAGCAGCCGTCCGATGGCTTGGGCAAGCGCTTGCAGATCGAACGGCTTGGCCAGCAGTTCGGTGTGCATGTCGGCTTGCGCCCTGGCCGTGCTGGCCGCAGTGTCATAGCCGGTAATCAGCAATATCGCGGCCTGCGGGGCGATGCTCCGACAGGTGTCGGCGAGCTGGTAGCCATCGATACCCCCCGGCAGGCCGACATCGGTGATCAGCAAGTCGGGTGGCCGGCCTTCATGCAATGCCTCGTATGCCTGGCGGCCGTCTTCGAATGCCTGCACGTCATGGCCCAGCTCATGCAACACCTCCAGCAGCACCAGCCGCTGTGCAGGCTGGTCTTCCACCAGCATCACCTTGACTGCCCGCTGCTGCGCCGGGGCCACAGGGGCAGGGGCTTGAGCGGCAGTGCTGGGCAAGTCGGCAGCGACGCTTTCATCCTGGGGGAGATACAGGCTGATGGCCGTGCCTTGCCCTGGTGTGCTGTCGATCCGCACCTGCCCCCCGGATTGCCGCACGAAGCCATAGACCATCGACAGCCCAAGGCCAGTGCCCTGGCCGAACGCCTTCGTGGTAAAGAACGGCTCAAGGGCCCGTTGCCGCACTGCATTGGACATGCCGATGCCAGTGTCTTCCACGCAGATGCGCAGGAACCGGCCAGCGGCCAGGTGCAGCTGATTGGCCTCGGTGTCTTCTAGCTCGACGTTGGCGCATGCAATGCTCAAGGTGCCGCCAAGGGGCATGGCGTCACGGGCGTTGATGCACAGGTTGAGCAGGGCATTTTCCAGCTGTTGGGGGTCGATGCGTGTTGGCCACTGCCCGGGCAGGGTGCGGTCGTGCAAGTCGATATGCGGCCCGATAGAGCTGCGGATCAAGTCATGCATGCCGGCGACCAACTGTTGCACATCGACCGGCTGTGGCACGAGGGTTTGCTGACGCGAAAAGGCCAGCAGGCGTTGCACCAGGGCGGCTGCCCGCAGGACGTTGTGCCGGCCACGTTCGATCAGCTCGTCGGTGTCGGCGAAGCGCTGCTGGCCAAGGCGTTCGCCGGCCAGGTCCAGCGCCCCGAGGATGCTGCCCAGCAGGTTGTTGAAGTCGTGGGCGATGCCGCCCGTCAATTGGCCAACCGCTTCCATTTTCTGTGATTGGCGAAGGGCCTCTTCGGCCTGGCGCAGGCGCTCCTGCTCTGCAAGCCGCTCGGTGATGTCATACGCGAACATGTATCCGCCCTGGATCCGTTGCTGCCCGTCGCGCCACGGATGGTAGCGGATTTCGTAGTGGCGGGACGCCTCGGGGGGGCCCAGGGTCAGTGTATCGACGAAGGCTTCGCCAGCCAGCATGCGGGGCCACACCGGTGCCAGCATGCCGGTAATGTCGGGCTGTTTGGTCAGGAACTGTGGCACGTAATCGCCGACCTTTGGCACGAAACCGCGGTAGCGCTCGAAGGTTTCCCGGGCCGTACGGTTGATGGCCACAAGGCGCAGGTTGCGGTCGGCGGCAAACACGTTGGCCAGGCTGTTGTCGAGTAGCTCACCCAACAGCCTGTTGTGTGCCTCGGCGCTGTCTTCGCGCTCGGCCAGGCGTGCCTCCAGTTCTGCGACGCGTGCTTGCAACTGGGCAATGGACGGGGGCGAATCTGGCGGCATGGCTCGGGCCCAAGGAGTGGATCGGGCAACTATAGTTGCCGCGCGAGGCAAGGGCCATCAGAACGAGCGAATGATCCGGCCAAGGGTTTCCATGGCCCGTTCGGCGCCTTCATGCCAAGGGCTGCCATAGTTCAGGCGGATGCAGTTACCAAAGCGGCGGGTAGGCGAGAAGATTGGCCCGGGGGCGATGCTGATGCCTTGGGCCAAGGCCATGTGGAACAGCTTGAGGGCGTCCATTTGCTCGGGTAACTCCAGCCACAGGAAGTAACCGCCGGAGGGTTGGCTGACCCGAGTCTGTGCGGGGAAGTGCCGGGCAATCGCCGCCAGCATGTTGGCCTGCTGCCCTTCCAGCGCGTAGCGCAATTTGCGCAGGTGGCGGTCGTAGCCACCGTGCTGCAGGTAGTCGGCGATGGCCGCCTGGGCAGGCATCGAGGCACACAGCGAAGTCATCAGTTTCAGCCGTTCGATCTTCTGCGCAAAGCGCCCGGCCGCTACCCAGCCGATGCGGTAACCCGGTGCCAGGCTCTTGGCAAACGAGCCGCAGTGCATCACCAGGCCTTGGGTGTCGAAGGCCTTGGCCGGTTTGGGCGCCTGTTGGGCGTAGTACAACTCGGCATACACATCGTCTTCGATCAACGGCACCTGATGGTGAGTCAGCAGTTCCACCAACGCCTGTTTCTTCGCCTCGGGCATGCTCGCGCCGACCGGGTTCTGGAAGTTGGTCATGCACCACACCGCTTTTACCGGGTGCTTTTCCAGTGTTTGCGCCAGCACACTCAGGTCCATGCCCTCGCGCGGGTGCACGGGGATCTCCACTGCCTTGAGCTTGAGCCGCTCCAGCACCTGCAGGCAGGCATAGAAGGCCGGAGCCTCGATGGCCACCAGATCGCCGGGCTGGGTTACTGCCTGCAGGCACAGGTTCAGCGCCTCCAGCGCACCGTTGGTAATCAGCAGTTCTTCCATGGGCAGCATCAGCCCGCCGACCATGTAGCGCAGGGCAATTTGCCGGCGCAGTTGCGGGTTGCCGGGGGACAGGTCGGTGACCACCATGCGCGGGTCCATGCTGCGGCTGGCACTGGCCAGCGAGCGTGACAGGCGTTGCAGCGGAAACAGCTCGGGGCTGGGGAAGGCCGAGCCGAACGGGATGGTGTTGGGGTCCTTGATCGAGTCGAGGATCGAGAACACCAGGGCGCTGACGTCAACGTCTGTCGACTCGCTGACCGGCTGCAGCGCCTGCGGTTCGCTGAACGGGCGCGGGGTGTGGGCGTTGACGAAATACCCCGAGCGCGGCCGGGCGCGAATCAGGCCACGCCGCTCCAGCAGGTAGTAGGCCTGGAACACCGTGGACGGGCTGACCCCGTGGGTCTGGCTGGCGTAGCGCACCGAGGGCACGCGCTGGCCGGGGCCTAGCACACCGGAGCGGATCAGTTCGGCAATATCGTCGGCGAAGCGTTCGTAGCGTTTCATTCTGGCCTTCTGTCGAAGCCTGGCAGGCAAGGTGGTTTCAGTGTAAGGGATCAGCGGTTCATGGGGGCGACGAAGCGGCTGTGGGCCACACTGTGGATGGCCGGATCGTCACGTTCGCTGATTTCGAAGCTCAGTGTCTGCGAACTGCTACGCGGTCGCTCGGCCACCATCGCCACCGACACTGGCAATTCACTCATTTCGCCTGCGGGGATGACCAGCGCAGTGCTGCCCTGCAAGGTGAAGCCGTCGGCGTCCAGCAGGCGCAATTCATAATGCCGGGTGCGTTCGGTCTTGTTGATGACCTTCAGCAGGTAGATGTTTTCGATCTGACCAAGGGCGTTCTCCCGGAACAGGCCACGGTCCTTGATCACATCCAGCGACACCATCGGGCGCATCTGCAAGGCCAGCACCAGCGCCGTGATCATTATCACCAGGGCAGCGGCATAACCCAGCAGGCGCGGGCGCAGCCAGTGAGAGGTACCCCCTTGCAGACTGTGCTCCGACTTGTAGCCGATCAGGCCACGGGCATAGCCCATCTTGTCCATGACCCCGTCACAGGCGTCGATGCACGCGGCGCAGCCAATACAGGCCATCTGCAAACCGTCGCGAATGTCGATGCCGGTGGGGCATACCTGCACACACAGGGTGCAGTCGATGCAGTCGCCCAGGCCCTGGGCGCCAGGGTCGCTGCCTTTCTTGCGCGAGCCGCGGGTTTCACCACGCCCAGGGTCATAAGCGACTGCCAGGGTGTGCTGGTCGAACATTACGCTCTGGAAGCGTGCATAGGGGCACATGTGCAGGCAAACCGCTTCGCGCAACAGGCCAGCATTGATGTAGGTGGCGGCGGTGAAGAACAGCACCCAGAACAGTGCTACGCCGTCCAGCTGCAACGTGAACAGTTCAGTTGCGAGCGGCCGGATCGGGGTGAAGTAGCCGACGAAGGTCAGCCCGGTAAACACGCCGATGGCCAGCCACAAGCTGTGCTTGAGTGTGCGCCGGGCCAGCTTGTTCAGGCTCCATGGCGCGGCGGCGAGCTTGATGCGCTGGTTGCGGTCACCCTCGGTAACCTTCTCGCACCACATGAACAACCAGGTCCAGATACTCTGTGGGCAACTGTAACCACACCACACGCGACCGGCGTACACGGTGATCGCGAACAGGCCGAAGGCGCAGATGATCAGCAGCGCCGACAACAGGATGAAGTCCTGCGGCCAGAAGGTGGCACCGAAGATGTGGAACTTGCTGTTGCCCAGGTCCCACAGCACGGCCTGGCGGCCGCTCCAGTTCAGCCAGGCGGTGCCGAAGAACAGCGCGAACAGGGCGCCGGCGAAGCCGATGCGCAGGTTGCGGTAAAGCCCGCTGAAGCTGCGGGTGTGAATGCCGTTATCGATGCGTCGGCTGGCTGGGGCGGTGGCGATCTCTGTAAAAGGGATTCTATCGGTCATGGCTCGGTGCTCATCAGGCCTCGATCAGGCATGAGCACTATGGCCCTGAAGCTGTTACCGGCACAGGTTCAGGTTTTGCGATAAAAACCGTATCAGATTGACCGTTCCGTCTCGCCAGACCTTAGATCACCGAGCCTGGCGCGCTGGCCTTGAGATGCCTGCGGCTATCGACCGCACCTACCACGGTCAGTGCATCAGCCTCGGCTTCGGTAATCGGCACGCGCTGGCCAGCGAGCAGGGCCACCGACATATGCAGCTGCTCGTCGGTGATGATTTCGATATCCGGGCCATCGCCCTCGATGCGCAGGTCCTCGCCGATGAGCGTGCAGCGGCCGGTGGCTTCGTCGACTTCAATGGGCATGGGGTGGTCCTCCTGAGGGTGGTTACAGGGTGGACCGCGGCGAGTGGCGGGTTGCTGCAATTAGCACGCTGAACGGCACTTTGCGCGGTGGATGGTGGTCAGTTTTTATAGATGGCAGGCCGGGCCTCTGCATAGGGCCTGGTGACCCGATGTACAGCATGGGAACAAGGCAATGGAGCTCATCTGGCAGACGATCCAGGCTGAATTCGCCGATATCACAGACGAGCGCGAGGTGATAAGGGTCGTGGTGCGCCTGCTGATGGCGGCTGTCCTTGGTGCCGTGCTGGGCTTCGAACGCGAACACAAAGGCAAGTCGGCTGGGGTACGTACACACATGCTGGTGTCGCTCGGCGCAGCGTTGTTCGTGCTGGCACCCAGCATGGCCGGTGCCGACGAGCAGGCGCTAAGCCGGGTCATCCAGGGCATCGTCGCGGGTATCGGCTTTCTCGGTGCGGGCACTATCCTGAAAGGTAACGGCAAGGACACCAGTCACGTGAAAGGCCTGACCACCGCCGCCGGGCTGTGGATGACCGCTGCCATCGGCACGGCAGCTGGCATGGGCCGCGAAGCCACGGCGCTGATCAGCACGGTACTGGCCCTGCTGGTGCTGGGCACGATGCCGTTTCTGGTAGAGAAGGTCGAGGGGCAAGACGAGGAAAAGCAGGAGGAGGAAGAGGGCAGGAAGCACTGAGGGGAGCCGAAGCTCCCCTCAAAGCGTTGTTGCCTGCTCTTTTTTTATTATTGGGACTGGCCTGTTGTTGTTTTTGTAAGCCGGTCCTGGTGTTGCGGGCGACCCCCATGCGGGGTCAAGAGCAAACGTATTTTTTTGAGCGCTGACCTGCCTTCATCATTGCTGATCCGAACCTGGCTGCCGCTACCTTGAGGTAGTTTTATTGTTCTGTGCCAGACCGCGGGGCGTACCCCTGAAAAGCGTGTCGACTCCAAAAAAATCTGCTTGCTACGCCTCTGCCGTGTTGTTCTTGTTATGTCAGAGCCGTTACCTGTTGTTTTTATTGGGTGTCACATTCTTTTTGTTCTTGTACGAAAGATATAGCAGGGCGCGTGCCAACTTTTGAAAACCCTTTAAAATCAATGATTTATAGGTTTTGGCCCAAATCGGCCGGCCTGAAATTCTGTCGATTTGTTTCCCTGTTACCCGATTTTTTGCTGCGAAATGTGGTGTAGGTAACACTTCACCCACACCTGTGTGACATCCGTATGACTTATCGCGCGGTGCGCGCCCGTGCCACCCGCGACCCATTGTCGCGACCCAGCACACTGCTGATGCGTTGGCCAGCGGCGATCAGCCGATCCAGATCGATGCCGGTTTCGATGCCCAGCCCCTGCAGCAGGTAGACCACGTCTTCACTGGCGATGTTGCCGGTAGCGCCCTTGGCATACGGGCAGCCGCCCAGCCCGGCCACCGAGCTGTCGAACACGCTGATGCCTTCGAGCAGGCTGGCATAGACATTGGCCAGGGCCTGGCCATAAGTGTCGTGGAAGTGCCCGGCCAGTTGCTCGCGCGGTACCCGCGCCGACACCACCTCGAACAGGCGCCGGGTGTCGCCGGCGGTCCCCGTGCCGATGGTATCGCCCAGTGAGACCTCGTAGCAGCCCATCTCGTGCAGGGCAAGGGCCACCGGGGCCACTTGCTCGGCGTTGACCTTGCCTTCATAAGGGCAACCGAGCACGCACGACACATAGCCGCGCACCCGCACCCCATGGTTGCGCGCGGCTTCCATGATCGGTTCGAAGCGCTTGAGGCTGTCGCTGATCGAGCAGTTGATATTGCGCTGCGAGAATGCTTCGGACGCGGCGGCGAACACCGCCACTTCCTTCACGCCTGCGGCCAGCGCGTCTTCGAACCCGCGCAGGTTGGGTGCCAGCGCTGCATAGGTAACACCGGGGCGCTGCTGGATACCGGCGAATACTTCGGCCGAGCCAGCCATCTGCGGCACCCATTTGGGCGAGACAAAACTGCCCACTTCGATGTAGGCCAGGCCCGCGTCGGTGAGGTCGTCTACCAGGCGCACCTTGTCGGCGACACTGATGGGCTGGGCTTCGTTCTGCAGGCCGTCGCGGGGGCCAACTTCGACCAGGCGGACGTGTTTGGGCAAGGACATGGTGGGTTTCCTGTGGCGTTCAGCGGTTGTCTTTGTTGTTCAGGGTGGCGGCCAGGGCTTGTTCGCAGCGCTCCTGGGCGGTGTCCAGTTCCAGTTGCATCTGGTGGATATCGAGCATCTGTTGCTCCAACTGGGCACGGCGTTCGGCGATTTTTGCCAGCATGCTGTTGAGCTGCTTGAGGTTGCCGCTGGTGGGGTCGTACAGCTCGATCAGCTCACGGCACTCGGCCAGGGAGAAACCGATGCGCTTGCCCCGCAGGATGAGCTTCAGGCTGACCTTGTCGCGCGCCGAGTAGATGCGCTCCAGGCCGCGGCGTTCAGGGCTCAACAGGCCTTGTTCCTCATAGAAGCGGATGGCGCGGGTGGTGATGTCCAGCTCGCGGGACAAGTCGGAGATGCTGTAGGTCTGGGTGCTCATGCTCGGGCTCGGCGTGGGGTATGCCGGTATCCTGAGGGCAGGTTGACGTTTACGTCAAGCAGCGCGGCTTATGCAGGCTGCACCGCCTTCCGATAGCCATTCGGTGTCTGCCCACTCAACCGCTTGAACCACCGCGCAAAATAAGTAGGGTCGCTGAAACCCAGGCTGTCCGACAGCTGCCCGATGCTCATGCGCGTATAAACCAGGCTGCGCCGTGCCTCCAGCAACAAGCGCTGGTGTACCACCTGCAACGCCGTCTGCCCACTTAACGCCCTGCACAGCTGGTTCAGCTGCAAACTCGGCACATTCAGCCGCGCAGCAAAATCCTCCACCGACAGGTGCTCGCGATAATGCGCCTCCACCAGGCGCAGGTACTGCCCCAGCAACTGGCGGTCCCGCTCATCACGGTTGCGCGGTGTCTGGCCCAACTGCTGGCGACGGCTGATCCACACCATCAGCGCCGTCACCAGCGCTTCGAGCATTGGCGCGCGCGCCGGGGCATTGCCCTGGTATTCCTGCTGCAGGGTATCGATCAGGCTGCGCAGGTGTGTGCGGTCCTGGCCCAACGGGTAACACGCAGGCTTTGTCAGCACGGTTAGCGGCGTACCCAGGCGTTGCTCCAGGTTCGCCACCAGTGCCGTGCCGAAGGTCAGCACATAACCCTGGATATCGGCGCTGAAACGAAAGCCATGCACGGTCATCGGCGGCACCACCTGGATCGCCGCTTCGCCGATGGCACTGCGCACCCCCTCGACTTCCACCTGGGCCTGGCCACGCTGCACATACAGCAGCTGGACCAGCTCGGCATGCTGGTGAGGCTTGATCTCCCAGTGGTGCAGGCGGCTGCGCGCCGGGATGGACTCGCAGTGCAGCAGGTCGGTACCCGGCCAGGCCTGGTTTTCGCCATACAGCTTGAACAACGGGACGCCGGGGAGGGTGGACTTCATCTGCGTTGACCTGTTCGCTAATCGAACGTTTTTTTTAAAAGTGCAGGTTTTGCATGGAATAGCACAGTTCAGTGGCTTTTTTTGCCAGTAAAAATGCAAGGGCAAACCCTAACAGCAGATGCCGCCCACTGCCAGTCCGCGGCCGGCATCGTCCGAATAGAGACAACAACAATGAAAACTCAGGTTGCAATTATTGGTGCAGGTCCGTCTGGCCTGCTGCTGGGCCAACTGCTGCACAAGGCCGGCATCGATAACGTTATCGTGGAGCGCCAGACCGCCGAGTACGTCCTGGGCCGCATCCGCGCCGGAGTGCTGGAGCAAGGCACGGTCGACCTGCTGCGTGAGGCTGGCGTTGCCGAGCGCATGGACCGTGAAGGCCTGGTGCACGAGGGGGTCGAACTGCTGGTTGGCGGGCGCCGCCAACGCCTGGACCTCAAGGCCTTGACCGGTGGCAAGACGGTGATGGTGTACGGCCAGACCGAGGTCACCCGTGACCTGATGCACGCCCGTGAAACCAGCGGGGCGCCGATCATCTATTCAGCCGCCAACGTTCAGCCGCACGAATTGAAAGGCGAACAACCCTACATCACCTTCGAGAAAGACGGCCAGGTGCACCGGCTGGATTGCGACTATATCGCCGGTTGTGACGGCTTCCATGGCGTATCGCGGCAGAGCATTCCCGAAGGCGTGCTGAAACAGTACGAACGGGTTTACCCGTTTGGTTGGCTGGGCCTGCTGTCGGATACGCCGCCGGTCAACCACGAATTGATCTACGCCCACCACGAGCGTGGTTTCGCGCTGTGCAGCCAGCGCTCGCAGACCCGCAGCCGTTACTACCTGCAGGTGCCTTTGCAGGACCGCGTAGAGGAGTGGTCTGACGAGCGCTTCTGGGGCGAACTGAAAGCACGTTTGCCCGCCGAGGTCGCGGCCGACCTGGTCACTGGCCCGGCCCTGGAAAAAAGCATTGCGCCGCTGCGCAGCCTGGTGGTCGAGCCGATGCAGTATGGCCAGATGTTCCTGGTCGGTGACGCCGCGCACATCGTCCCGCCCACCGGTGCCAAGGGGTTGAACCTGGCAGCTTCGGACGTCAATTACCTGTACCGTATCCTGGTCAAGGTGTACCGCGACGGGCGTACCGACCTGTTGCAGCAATACTCGCCGCTGGCTTTGCGCCGGGTGTGGAAGGGCGAACGCTTCAGCTGGTTCATGACCCAGCTGCTGCATGATTTCGGCAGCCACAAAGATGCCTGGGACCAGAAAATGCAGGAGGCCGACCGCGAGTACTTCCTGACCTCGCCGGCGGGGCTGATGAACATTGCCGAGAATTATGTGGGCCTGCCGTACGAGGAAGTTGTCTGAGGCCAGCTTGACCGGCCTCGGCACAGCGTCACATAAGCTCGCCCAAAGGCTTGAAGTCGGGTTCGCACTTGGCCCACAGTGCCCTGCTGGACAGGTAGCAGCAGGAAGCAAGCGATGAAGTTCTCGACGCCATTGATGAGCGCACTGTGCCTGCTGGCGAGCAGTGGCTGGGCCTGTGCCGACCAGGTGCTGCCCGCACCACCGGAACTGGCCTCCGGCTACCGCAGCGGCTTGCAGCCGGTGCACGCCAGCCGGCACATGGTCGCCGCCGCCAACCCGCTGGCCAGCGAAGCGGGGCGCGCGATGTTGCGTGCAGGTGGCAGCGCCATCGACGCTGCCATCGCCATGCAAATGGTACTGACCCTGGTCGAGCCGCAGTCCAGCGGCATTGGTGGCGGTGGGTTCATCCTGTATTGGGATGGCAAGCGGGTGCAGGCGTTCGACGGCCGCGAGGCAGCACCCGCAGGCGTCTCGGAAAGGCTGTTCCTGCAAGCCGATGGCTCACCCATGCCATTCCGGGCTGCGCAGATTGGCGGGCGATCAGTGGGCGTGCCCGGTGTGCTGCGCGCCTTGAAGCTGGCCCACGAACAGCACGGCAAGCTACCCTGGCGCGACCTGTTCGCCCCGGCCATTGCCTTGGCGCGCAACGGTTTCGCGGTTTCCCAGCGCCTTCACACCTTGGTGGAAGGTGATCCTTTCATTGCCCGCTCACCGGCCATGGCCCGCTACTTCCTCGACGACCAGGGCAAGCCACTGGCAGTGGGGAGCATCCTGCGCAACCCAGCGCTTGCACACACCCTGGAGCAGATTGCCGCGCAAGGCCCTGATTCGTTCTATCGCGGCGAGATTGCCGAAGCGATCGTGGCGGAGGTGCGCAGCCATGCCAACGCCGGTTACCTGTCGTTGCGGGACTTGCAGCAGTACCAGGCCAGGCAGCGCGAACCGGTGTGCGGCCCTTACAAAGCCTGGCAGGTCTGCGGCATGCCGCCGCCGTCGTCGGGTGGGGTCACCGTGCTGCAGACCTTGGGCATGCTCGAAGCCGTACAGCGCGCCGCGCCGCAACGGGACCTGGCCGCGTTACGGCCCCTGGCCAGTGCGTCTGTCGCCCGGCTGGAGGCCCCCCCTATGGCCGTGCACCTGATTGCCGAGGCCGAGCGCCTGGCCTATGCCGATCGTGCTCAGTACCTGGCAGACAGCGATTATGTGCCGGTACCGGTCAACGCCATGATCGATCCCGCCTACCTGGCCAGCCGCGCCACGCGGATCGGCGATTACAGCATGCAGCGTGCCGACCCAGGCCGGCCACACGGCGCCAACCTGGCGCTGGCACCGGACCGCTCGCCACTGCGCATCTCCACCTCCCACCTCAGCGCGGTGGATGACACCGGGCAAGCATTGGCCATGACAACCTCAGTAGAGGCAGCGTTCGGTTCACACCTGATGGTCAAAGGCTTTGTGCTCAACAATCAGCTGACCGACTTCTCGTTCATCCCTGAGGAGCACGGCATGCCCGTGGCCAACCGGGTGCAACCAGGCAAGCGGCCGCTGTCCGCCATGGCGCCGACCCTGGTGTTTTCGCGTGCTTCCGGCGAACTGCTGGCCAGCCTGGGTTCACCCGGCGGCTCACAGATCATCGGTTACGTGAACAAGGCGCTGGTCGGCCTGCTGGATTGGCAACTCGACCCACAACAGGCCGCAGGGCTGCCCAACTTCGGCAGCCGCAATGCAGGTACCGAAGTGGAAGCAGGGCTGACCAGCTCGGCGCTGATTCGCCAGTTGACGGCCTGGGGCCACGAAGTGACTCCCATGACCATGACCAGCGGCATGCAGATCATTCAACGCAGTGGCAAGGGCTGGGACGGTGGGGCCGACCCTCGACGCGAAGGTGTCGCCCTGGGTGACTAGCGCAGCGCGTTGCGCAGCCTGAGGTGGCGTGATAGAAGTCAGTCTTGTCATTCAGTAGTTGAATACCCGGATGTCTATCAGCGTTAAATCGAATAGGGCCCTTTTCGACCTCGACCTGTTGCGCGCCATTGTCGTGGTGGCCGACTGCGGCAGTTTCACCACCGCTGCCGCGCGGCTGCATTCCACCCAGTCGACCATCAGCCAGAAGGTCCGTCGCCTCGAGGACATGGTCGGCCACCGCTTGTTGGTGCGCGGCAACCGCGATGTCCTGCCGACCGACGCCGGGCAGACCCTGCTCGGCTATGCCAGGCACATGCTGGCGCTGAACGACCAGATGCTCGAAGCCCTGGCCGGGGCGATGGTCGGCACCACCGTACGCCTTGGTGTGCCCGAGGATTTTGTAGGCGGGCGCACCACCAATGCGTTGTCGGCATTCAGCCGGCTGCACCCGCAGGTGAAGCTGGAGGTGACCAGCGGCCTGTGCCGTGACCTTAGCCAGGCGTACGACAACGGTGAACTCGACCTGGTGCTGCTCAAGCAGCGACGCAACAGCCGCGAGGGCGTGGCCTGCTGGCCAGAACGTTTGCAGTGGATCGACAGCGCGCGCACGCCGGCCTTCGAACTGGACCCGATCCCGCTGGTGACGTTCCCGCCACGCGGCCTGTACCGTGAAGACATGATCAACGCCATCGAAGGCATGGGCAGGCGCTGGCGGATCAGCTTCACCAGTTCCAGCCTCAGCGGCATCCAGGCTGCCGTCGCCGATGGCATGGGCATCAGCCTGCTGCCGCCCAGGGCGGCCACTGGCGAGCACCGGGTGCTGGGGGATGGGCAAGGGCTGCCGGAGGTCGACAGCTACGAAATCGTCATCGTGCACCGGCCCACGGCGGATGTGATGGTCAAGGCGTTGGCCGAGGTGATGACGCAATTGCTGGCCGGTGGCGGCATCTGACAGGGCCGGCGTTCCGATGTGCTCAAGGCTGACGCTCAGCCACCGCCCGCAATGTCCGCAAGGTCACCACCGGTGCATCCACCACGAAGCGGTTGGCCAGCCAGCCGGGCACATCCCCGGCCGGGTCGGCCTGTAACTGGTAGGTCACTTCGGTCTCGCGCTCGCCCAACGGCTTCATCCGCCACTCGCCGCTCAGGTGCTGCACGCGAATCAGCCCGGCTACTTTGGGAATCCTGTCCGGCTCGGCACTCAGGTGCCGCAGCAGGGTGCCGTCATCCAGCCGCTCGCTGGTCACCTTCAGCACGATGTCGCGCGGCATGGTTGGCCAAGGCAGGTTGGTGGTCAGGTACACCCAGGTGTTGGCGCCATCCACGTCCAGCAGGCGCATCTGGTCGCAGGCATACAGCCACTTGCAAGCCACACGCAGGTTTTCCTGCAGGTCGGTCAATGTGCGCACGCTGGCTTTCATGGTGCTCACGCCGCGAAACTGCTGGTAGGGCGACTCTGCCACGCCACGCAGGTACACCCGAATGCCTTCGCGGTCGTAGGCCAGGTTCCAGTCATCGGCAGCCAGGGCAGGCGTACACAGTAACAGGGCGGCGAGCAGGCAGCGGTTCATGGCTGGTACCGCGCGGGGAGGGTGTTTCAGTATGTGCTGCAAACAGCAAGCCCGCCAGGTTGGCGGGCTTGCGGGCTTCAGCCTGTGCTTAGCGCTGAGGGTTCAGCGTCAGGTGCACGTGACGGTTCACGTCCTTGTACAGCAGGTAGCTGAAGTTGCCTGGGCCGCCGGCGTAGCAGGCCTGTGGGCAGAAGGCGCGCAGCCACATGAAGTCGCCGGCTTCTACCTCGACCCAGTCCTGGTTCAGGCGATACACCGCCTTGCCTTCCAGCACGTACAGCCCATGCTCCATGACGTGGGTTTCCGCGAACGGGATTACACCGCCCGGCTGGAACGTGACGATGTTCACGTGCATGTCGTGGCGCATGTCAGCCATGTCGACGAAGCGGGTGGTTTTCCAGCGGCCTTCGGTGCCCGGCATTTCGATGACGGTGGCGTTGTCACGGTGGGTAACGAAGGATTCCGGTACGTCCAGGCCTTCAACTTTCTGGTAGTGCTTGCGCAGCCAGTGGAAGGTGACGTTGGATTTGCTGTTGTTGCGCAGGCTCCACTCGGCGCCCGGGGCCAGGAAGGCATAGCCGCCCGGTACCAGGGTGTGGTGCTTGCCTTCGACGGTGATGTCCAGCTCGCCTTCGACGATGAACACCACGGCTTCGGCGTTAGGGTCCAGTTCAGGGCGCTCGCTGCCGCCTTCCGGTGCCAGTTCGACGATGTATTGGGAGAAGGTTTCGGCAAAGCCGGTCAGCGGGCGGGCGATGACCCACATGCGCATCTTGTCCCAGAACGGCAGATGGCTGGTGACGATGTCGCGCATCACGCCTTTTGGGATGACGGCGTAGGCTTCGGTGAACATGGCACGGTCAGTCAGCAGCTCGGTTTGAGCCGGGTGCCCACCGTGGGGGGCGAAGTACGAATGGTTCGACATGGACAATCTCGACTTGTTGTTCTCTCCCCATGCCGTGAACCGCACCGGCCGGTGCGGCGCAGGGGATGTGGTGACAGAATAGGGTCGAGCGCGTGCCATCCACAAATTAAATGTTGGAATACCCGGTATTTGATCACTGAATGTCGACCTGGCGCCCCGCGTGCTGCTCCGGCAGGCGGTCACCCTGGCCGAACAGCTTGTGGCGCAAGGTGCCCTCGGCGTAGTGCAGCGGGTAGCGACCACGGCGTTGCAGCTCGGGCACCAGCAGTTCGACCACATTGGCCAGGTCGTCCGGTTGCACGGCGTAGGTCAGGTTGAAACCGTCGATGCCAGTCTGGTCCAGCCAGCTTTCCAGCTGGTCGGCGATGCTGCCGGGATCACCCACCAGCACCGGGCCACGGCCACCCAAACCCACGAACTCGGCGGCCTCGCGTACCGTCCAGCGGCGGTTCGGGTCAGCGGCAGTGAAAGCGGCCAGGGCGGCACGGCCTGCGTCGTTTTCCATGTACTCGATCGGCGCGTCTGGGTCCAGGCCGGCAAAGTCGATGCCGGTCCAGCCTGACAACAGCGCCAGGGCGGCGTCCAGGTCGACATAACGGCGGTATTCGGCAAAGCGCGCCTCCGCTTGCTCGCGAACAGGCGCAACGATCAGTAGCGCCTGGGCGTAGATCAGGACTTCGTCACGGCCACGCCCGGCGGCTGCGCTGGCCTGGCGGATGCCGTCGGCGTAGCGGCGCAGCACTGTCGGTGTCGGCCCGCTGATGAACACGCATTCGGCGTGTCGCGCGGCAAACTGCTGGCCACGTGCCGAAGCGCCGGCCTGGAACAGCACCGGGGTGCGTTGCGCAGACGGCTGGCACAGGTGCATGCCGGGCACCTGAAAATGCTCGCCTGCATGGTTGATCGGGTGCACGCGCGAGGGCTCGATATAGCGCCCGCTGTCGCGGTCCAGCACTACCGCGTCGTCGTCCCAGCTCTTTTCCCACAGCTTGTACAGCACCTGCAGGTACTCCTCGGCCAGGTCGTAGCGCTGGTCGTGGCCCAGCTGGCGCGCCTGGCCCAGGTTGCGCGCAGCGCTGTCGAGGTAGCCGGTGACAATGTTCCAGCCAACCCGGCCATTGCTCAGGTGGTCGAGCGTGGACATGCGTCGGGCGAAGGGGTAGGGGTGTTCGTAGGTCAGCGAGAATGTAACGCCAAAACCCAAATGCCGGGTAACCCCGGCCATGGCCGGCACCAGTAACAGCGGGTCGTTCACCGGTACCTGTACGCCACCGCGCAGGGCGGCCTGGGGGCCGCCCTGGTAAACATCGTAGATACCCAGCACATCGGCGATGAACAGGGCGTCAAACAGGCCGCGTTCGAGCAGCCGGGCCAGGTCGGTCCAGTAGTCCAGGCGGTTGAACGCCACACTGGTGTTACGCGGGTGGCGCCATAACCCGGGGGACTGGTGGCTGGCGGCATTCATGCTGAACGCGTTGAAGCGGATCGGGCGAGGCATGCTGGCGGCTCCGTTCAAGGCAACACGGAAGCCGGGTAGACCGCGTCGGCCACCTGCAGCTTGCGTGGAATCAGGCCCAGGCCCTGGAAAGTGTCAGCCAGCTTCTGTTGCTCGGCAACGATCTGCGGGGTGATGCCCACGGCGTTATAGTTGCGCCGCTCGCTGGCCACTTCCAGCACGTTGGCATTGATCCCCAGCTGCGGGGCCAGCAATGCGGCCACTTCGGCCGGCTTGGCGTTGGCCCACTGGCTGACCTTGCCCAGTTCGACGAAGAAGGTTTTCAGCAGTGCGCGATGCTGGTCGGCGTAGCTGGCGGTGGACAGGTAGAAGGTGCGGTTGTTGGACAGGCCGCTGCCGTCGCGCAGGTTCTTCAGGCCGGGCTGGCTTTCTGCGGCGGCAAGGAACGGATCCCACAGGGTCACGGCCTGGACGCTGCCCGATTGCAAGGCGGCCACGGCATCAGCGGCATTGTTGACGTAGGCAGGGGTGATGTCCTGGTAGCTCAGGCCAGCCTGTTGCAGTGCCACGGCCAGCAGGTACTGGGCATTCCAGCCGCGGCCGGTGGCCACGCGCTTGCCTTTGAGGTCCTGCACGCTGGCCAGGTGGTCCTGTTCGCGAACCACCAGGCCGATGCCGCGTGGGTAGGGCTGCTCTGCCGCCAGGTACACCACCGGCTTGCCGGCGGCCTGGGCAAACACTGACGGCGCGTCAGCGGCATGGCCCAGGTCGATGGCGCCCGTGCTCAGTGCCTCAAGCAGTTGCGGGCCGGCGGCAAACTCGTGCCAGCTGACTTTCACACCTTGTGCCGCCAGTGCCTTTTCCAGGGCGCCGCTGCCTTTGAGGATGTTAATGCTGTTGAACTTCTGATAACCGATGCGCAGGGTCTCAGGGTTATCGGCGAGGGCTTGGGACCACGGCAAAAGGGCGCTGGCAATACTGGCCAGCAGGCCGCCGACCAATAGTCGGCGCAACGGAGAGAGGGGGCGGGCAGACATGGCTATCGTTCCTTTGATCGGTGTTGGGCGATGCACTCAGCCTAAGGACCAGGCAATGGCCTTTCAATTTCTTTATGCATTTCTGTTAGATTGTTTTGTTATTTTTATATCCTTTTGTTTTTTTGCCCGTTGGGTAAGTTTCGACATATTTTTCACATTCCCTTGCTAGGATCCCCGGCAATCCCGAGGAGCCCCTACATGCCGCACATCCTGCGCAAACGCAGCACCCGCATCGTCTTCATAGCCACCACCGGTCTGCTTGCGGCCACCTTGGGTTTCTTCGCATGGCAGAGTTTCTACCCGGTCCAGGCCGCCGCTGGCTGGGACGTCGAGGTGCTGCACACGGATGTCACCAAGGCCGCTTCGCTGCTGCCGCAAGCCGATGGCAGCCTGCTGGTCAGCCGCGAGCTTGACGATGGCCAGGGCAGCATCCTCAAGATTACCGCCCAGGGTGACCGGGTCGTGGTCATCGACAACCTCTCCAAGCCAGACGGCATGGTGGCGGCGCAAGGTGGCTGGGTGTTCAGCCAGGAAGGTGGTGCGGCACCTGTCAGCCTGGCGCGTGATGGCCAGGTAACCCGGCTGTTCGACGGCGAGAGCGTGCAAGGCCTGTGGAACGATGGCGACCACCTGTATGCCATCGAAGACCGCAAGGGCAACGGCCGGCTGATGCGTTATGGCTGGACCAGTGGCCAGCTTGAAGTGCTGCGTTCCGGCTTGACCGAAACCGAAGGCCTCACCGGTTGCGGGGGCCGCCTGTTGTACACCGAAAAAGCCAAAGGCAGGGTCCGCGCCTTGGCCGACGATGGCCGTGACCCGGTGGTGGTCGATGGCCTGCGCAACCCGACATTCCTTTACTGTGATCAGCGTGGCCTGTGGATCAGCGAGGACAACACGCACCGTGCCCGCCTGCTGCGCATCGATGCCGATGGCAGCCAGCACACTGTGCTGACCTTCCTCAAGGCGCCTCAGGCGATCATTGGCGATGGCAAGGGCGGTTATCTGCTGGCTGAGGGCGGGCGCAACCGCGTGCTGCACCTGACGCCGCCGCCGGAGCCTGTCACCGCCCGGCGCGACTGATCCGGCGCCTGGCAGAAGCCGCCCGGCAGCACGTTGACATGGCTACCCGACCAACAGCGTGCTTCCCTGCATGGCCGTGCTAACGGATAATCCCCGCATTCCAATAAACAGCCTGTGAGTGGGTATGAGTGATTCCGTAGTCGGCCTTGGCCAGCCTGAAACCGAAGGGGGGCGCAGAACGCGCAAGAACAACCCCGAGAAAACCCGCGAGGACATCCTCCAGGCCGCCATCAACGAGTTCGTCCAGCAAGGGCTGGCCGGCGCCCGCGTCGACGCCATCGCCGAACGTACTGCCACCTCCAAGCGCATGATCTACTACTACTTCGGCAGCAAGGAGCAGCTGTACTGCGAGTGCCTGATCAAGCTGTACGGCGACATTCGCAAGACCGAGCAGAGCCTGGACCTGGAGTCGCTGCCAGCCGATCAGGCGATCCGCCGCCTGGTGGAGTTCACCTTCGACCACCACGACCGCAATGTCGATTTCGTGCGGATCATCTGCACCGAAAACATTCACTATGGCGAGTACGTCAAGCAGTCGCCGGCCATTCGCGAAATGAGCAGCCTGGTGCTCGAGGCCCTGGGCAACACCCTGCGCCGCGGGGTGGAGGAGGGTGTGTTTCGTGCCGGTATCGAGGTTATCGACCTGCACATGCTGATGAGTTCGTTCTGCTTCTATCGGGTGTCCAACCGCCATACCTTCGGCGAGATCTTCCAGATCGACTTGTCGGACGACGAGGTCAAGCTGCGGCACAAGGCGATGATCTGCGATGCGGTGCTACGGTACATTCAGGTCTAGCACCGTCCCTGAGCGTGGCCAAATGGCCGGGTTGAGCCTCGCGCGAAAGGTTCAGCCTCGGCCATGGCGCGGGTCACTCGCCCAGCCGTTGCTCTCGCGACGGCGGGTAGCCGAAGTACGCCGCATAGCACTTGCTGAAGTGCGACACCGAAACAAACCCGCAGGCCACCGCCACCTCCATCACTGACAGGTCGGAATACTGCAGCAGCCTGCGGCTCTTGGTAATGCGCAATTCCATGTAGTAGCGCCGTGGCGAGGTGCCCAGCTGTGCCTGGAACAGCCGGTCGATCTGCCGCCGCGAGCGCCCGCTGTAGGCGGCGAGCTGGTCGAGGCTGAGGGTTTCCTCAAGGTTGTTTTCCATCAGTTCGACAATGGTGCGCAGGTGCAGGCTCATGGACTTTTTCGCCCCTGGGCCCACCTGGCGGTAACGTGCGCCGGAGAACGAGAGGATTTCCTCCACGCCTTCGGCCAGGCCATCGCCATACAGGCGGCGCACCAGGCCCAGCATCAACTCCATGGCGCCATTGGGGCTGGCGGCGCTGAGGCGGTCGCGGTCGAGGGTGAAGCTGGCCGGGGTAATGCGGGTTTGCGGGCTGCGCTCGGACAGACTGGCGCGCTGCTCGGGGTGGATGCTGCAACCATAGTCGTCCAGTACCCCGGCGCGGCCAAGGAACCACGCGCCGTTCCACAGGCCACCCAGGGCCATGCCGTGGGCAGCGCAATCGCCCAGCAGGCGGTCGAGCTCCGGGTACTTCAGGGGTGTGCGCAACCCCCCGCAAATCACCAGCAGGTCCAGCTCTTTCAATGCCTCCGCCGACAGCTCTGTGGCCACCAGTTCCAGCCCCAGGTCGCTGACCACACGGTCGCCGTCCAGCGACAGCGGGGTGAACCGGAAACTGTCGGCACGCAACAGGTTGGCCGTGACCAGCACGTCCATGGCCACGGTGAAACTGGCCATGGAGAAGTGTTCGAGCAGGACGAAATCGACCCGATAGGGGGCCTGGGCATTGGCGCTGCTGGTCTTGAGCCGCAGCATGTTGCTGGTGCTGGTCTTCTTGCTGAACTGGCGTGGCGTGGGCACTCTGGACTCCGCTTCCTGGCTGGCCTGGAGAGTGTGGCGGGTGGCAGGGGGAAAGACAATGTTCCGGGTGGCTGTGTCGTATTACAGGTCGTGTTCAGGCAACCTGTAAGGCTTGGCACTTTGACGCTATGCTGGCGCCTTGGTCATTGAGGATGCCACTGATGAAATATGCCGCTGCCTTGTTGTTCAGCCTGCTGCCGTTGCTGGCCAATGCCGTGGAGCCCGGCGACAAGCTTGCACCGTTCACGCTGCTTGACCAGTACGACCAGGCCTACAGCCTTGGGGACGACACCAAGGTTTTGCTGGTGGCACGTGACATGGACGGCGCCAAGCTGGTCAACGCGGTGCTGGCCGGGCAGCCCAAAGGTTACCTGGAGGCGCGCGATGCGGTGTTCGTGGCCGACATCCAGCGTATGCCTGCGCTGATCAGCAAACTGTTCGCCATCCCGGCCATGCGCGATTACAGCTACCGGGTGCTGCTTGACCGTGAAGGGCGGGTGGCCAGCCGTTACACCGGGGAGAAGGGCCAGGTGCAGTGGTTGCAGCTTGAGCAGCGCGCGTTGGTCAGCCAGCGGGCATTTGCCGATGCAGCCGCGTTGAAGGCAGCGCTGGAGACCGCAGCGCAGCATTGAGGGCATGCCGCAGGCCTCTTGAGAAACAGTACGGCGCAAATCAATCTGAACCCTCAGCGCCCGCTGCGACCCAACCCATTACATGCCAATGGGAGAGCGCACATGGAAATCGGAACGATCTGGATCATCATCGCAGCCTTGGTCATCCTCCTGGAAATCTGGGCCATCTGGCACATCATCGGCAGTGAGCGGCGCGCCGAGCGCAAGATGCTGTGGGTCGTCTTCGTGGTCTACGCACCCTTCCCAGGTTTGCTGTTCTGGGCCTGGCGCGGCCCGCGGGCGGTGAAAGGCAGGGCGGTACTGCAGGAAAAATGACCAGTCGCGGCCTCGGGCGCGGGGGCGCCTGAGGCCGTCGGGGTTCATTTGGGCAGGATGTCGAAACGCATCGCTGGGCCGAGCCCGTCTACCATCAGGCAGCCGTAGAACTTCACGGTAGACAGCACGCGCAATTCCTTCAGCGCGTCATGAAGGTAATCGTGCACCAGCTTTTCAGCTTCCCGTTTGCGCTCAGTGGGTGTGGTGCTTTTGAGCGTGATCATGCCCAGCAGGGTGGTTTCAATGTGCTCGACGGTGTCCAGCCCGAGCTTTTCGCGCAGGTGCAGACGCGCCAGCGCCGCATCGGTTTCATCGCGGGCAGGGTTATTTGGCTTGATGGTGTAGGCCAGCTGGAAATCAAATTTGCTCATGGGGGGTTCCCTGTTGGGTAAAGGCTTCCGTGCCGGGTCTTGCAATTTACCGGCTGGTGCGCGCTGCGCAAACAGACGCGTGGTTCAAGCAACGGGCTGCTGTGTGGGAAAAGTCTTACGCTGCGCTTGACCTCGACTTAACTTCAGGTCCGAAACTGCGCCGCTCTTCCCATCGAGCGAGGGCTTGTCATGACCCAACCACGCGCATTCCAGCTAACCAACCCCGCAGGCCTTTACGACCCCCGTGGCAACGCCTATTCCCACGTCGCGGAGGTGCGCGCCGGCAGCCGTCTGCTGTACATCGCCGGCCAGGGAGGGGAGGACAGCAACGGCCAGTTGTCGCCGTTGTTCAGCGAACAGGCCCGCCAGGCATTGGCAAACCTTGAGCTGGCGCTGGCGTCGAGAGGCGCCGGCTTGGCTCAGGTGGTCAAGCTGACCCTGCTGATTGTCGATCACGCCGAACCGCGCCTGCGCGAATGGGTGGCCGAAGCCGACAGGGCCTGGGGTCCGCACCTGAAGCCGACCTGTACACTGATCCCGGTACCCCGGTTGGCGCTGGACGGCATGCTGGTGGAAATCGAGGCCGTAGCCGCAACGTAATGAAGCGGGCGCACCCTGTGCCAGCCGCCATAGTGGATGGTTCCTTGTGTATCGGTGCCTGTCCTGACTACATTGCCGCTACAAGAACAAATTCCACTCAAAGGTGACGCCACCATGAGCACCGGCACCACCACGCTTACCGACCGCAGGGCCTGGTTCTGGCCTGCAATGTTCAGCCTGGTGGCGTTTGCCGCCAACTCGGTGTTCTGCCGGCTGGCCCTGAAAGACGGGGCAATCGACCCTGCATCCTTCACCATGGTGCGTCTGGCCAGCGGTGCCTTGTGCCTGTTGCTGCTGATACGCGTGCGCAGGCCGGCGCAGCGCATGGGTGGAAGTTGGCGAGGTGGCCTGGCACTGTTCCTCTATGCCTTCCTGTTTGCTGCGGCCTACTTGCACCTCGGGGCCGGGGCGGGCGCCCTGCTGCTGTTCGGCGCTGTGCAGATCACCATGTTCGGTTTTGCCTGGTACAAAGGCGAACGCATCACTGTGCGTATGCTGGTGGGCATGCTGATCGCTTTCGTTGGCCTGCTGGTATTGCTGTTGCCCGGTACATCGGCGCCACCTGTTGCCAGCGCCTTGCTGATGGCGCTGTCTGGTGTGGCCTGGGGCGTGTATTCGCTGCTGGGCAAAGGCTCGCCCAGGCCGTTGGCCGACACGGCCGGCAATTTTGCCCGCAGCCTGCCTTGTCTCGTGCTGTTGGCGCCGGTGCTGTTGCTGGGTGCTGGTGGTCCCCACCTCACACCGATCGGCGTGTTGTATGGCTTGGGCTCAGGGGTACTGGCGTCGGGTGCCGGTTACGCCGTGTGGTATGGGGTGGTCAGGCAGGTCAGTGCGCAACAGGCGGCGACGCTGCAGCTGAGTGTGCCGGTGATTGCGGCACTGGGCGGGGTTGCCCTGATCGGTGAGACGCTTTCGTTACGCTTGTTGATCGCCTGTGCAGTGGTGTTGGGCGGCATCGCCCTGGCGCTGGTGCCGCGCCGTTAAAAAAAGGCGCGCTGGGCCTTGAGCGTGACGACGCTGTCGCAATAGGTATTGATGCCCGAATAGGCATCACAGCTGGCGCCACTCAGGCTGGAGTTGCTGTAGATCAGGTTCAGGTCGATCCCCAGCCAAGGCCGCGACAGCTCCAGCGACCAGTCTGAAAAGGCATCCACCTGGCCGCCATCACCAATGGTAAACGGTGTGCCCAGGCGGTGGTGTGCCAGCTTGACGGTGAGATCGACGTCGAACAGCGGCAGTTGGCCAAAGTCGGCGAACAGCGTGCCAGTGCGGTTGTCGGGGTTGTTGCGCAGCGCGCCACCGAAACGACTGCCCAGTACCGAGACGCCGCCGTAAAGGGCGTAGCTGTCGGGGCCGGCGATGTTTGGCTGGCTGTAATGGATCAACCCGACCTCATAGCCCAAGGTGCTGTCGAAGTGATGCTTGTAGCCCACGTAACTGTCCAGGCGCAGGGTGGAGTTCGGGGTTACGCCCATGCTCGGGGCGTACTGGCCCAGGTACCAGCCACTGGCGTGGCCGAGGTCGAGGCCACCGTGGAAGGCGCCGACGGCACTGGGTGAGATCAGCCCCTGGGCCATGCTGCGCGAGGGGGTGGTGCCAAGGGTGAAGTCGAAATCCCCCAATTCGCGTGTCATCTGCTGGGCCGGCAGCATGGGGCTGAACAGCAAGGCAGCGCTCAGCAACAGAAGGGGCCTGAACATGGTCTCCATCCTGGAAGGCTTGCGGTTGAGCGGTAAGGATACCTGCGCAGACGGCAGGAGGGAACCTGGATCAGCCCGTTCAGCCTTTGGTCGAACGGTCGGCATCGGCGGCTTCGGTCACCACCGGCAGGTTGCCGGCACGCTGGATCACCCGCCGTTGCTGTTCATAGTCCTCCAGCGACAAGCCACGGCGCTGCAAGGCTTCCAGTTGCAGTTGACGGGTTTCGTCGGCGCTGTACGGGCGCAGTTCGGGGTGGCTGGCACAACCGGCCAGTACAGCAATGCTGGCAGCGGCCAGGGCAGTGCGGAGGAAGTGGGCCTTGGTGTTCATCGAGCAGCTCCGGAATGCAGGGGATTCGCCAGGTTCGAATCGATGGAGCTAGGTTATTGAGCCTGCGCGATGAGTAGAAATTGCCTTGTTCGATAGTCACTATTGACGCGAGCATCAGTGCTAAAAGTTGGCGTCCTTGCATCTGGCCAAAAGCATCGCCATTGCTACCCTTAACCCACGCGATCTGACCTCCTGGGGATAAGCGATGCGCATGCCATTGTTTGCTTTGCTGTCGGCACTGATGTGCCTGAACGCGGCGCCCGGCCTGGTGCTGGCGCAAGACGTACCAGCCCCCGACCCCGCTCCGCAGACCGAGACGGTCGTGGCCAAGACCCCGGTGTTCACGCAAGAGCAGCTGGACCAGATGCTGGCGCCGGTTGCGTTGTACCCCGATCCGCTGCTGGCCCAGGTATTGATGGCGGCCACTTACCCGGGGCAGGTGAGCGAAGCTGTGACCTGGTCCAAGGCCAACCCCAAGGCGTCGGGCGATGATGCGGTGAAACAGGTGGCGAAGCAGCCGTGGGACCCGAGCGTGCAAGCGCTGGTAGCCTTCCCGCAGCTGCTGGCGACCCTGGGCCAGGACCCGGTGTGGGTGCAGCGCCTGGGTGATGCGTTTCTCGCGCAGCCCGACGATGTCATGGGCGCGGTGCAGCGTTTGCGTCACCAGGCACAGGCGGCCGGCAACCTGCAAAGCAACCAGTACCAGAACGTGACCGTGCAAGCCGTACCGGCGCCACAGGCTGCCAGCAGCCCCCCATCCACCATCATCATTCAGCCGGCCGACCCGCAAGTGGTGTACGTGCCCAGCTACAACCCGACCACCACCTATGGTACCTGGGCCTACCCGGCTTCACCGCCTGTGTACTACCCGCCGCCGCCGATGTACTACCCTGGTTCCGCGCTGGTGGCCGGCCTGGCCTTCGGTACCGGCGTCGCGATCGTCGCCTCGTTGTGGGGCGACTGCGACTGGGGCAACAATGACATCGATATCGACGTCAACCGTTACAACAATATCAACGCCAACAACCGCATCACCAACAACCAGAACAAATGGCAGCACAATGCCGCCAACCGTGAAGGCGTGCCTTACCGCGATGCCCGCAGCCGCCAGCTGTATGGCCGCCAACTGGACGGCGCCACCCAACGCACTGCCTTCCGGGGCGACGACGCGCAGCGGGCGCAAGCTCGGGACAAGGCCCGGGCCTCGATGGACCGCGCGGGTATCGAACGCCCGGCCACCGACAACCGCCAGGCACGCCAGCAAATGCGCGAAGCGAAGGTGGGCAATTCGGCGGGCAACCGCATGCAATCCGGTGGCGACAATGCCAGAGCAACCGACCGTCGCCAGGAAACACGCAATGCCCAAGGCCGGCAGGTGGCACAGAACCGGCCGGCCAACAGCGCCGGCCGGGCGCGGAACAATGCCTTTGACGGCGTGCGCTCGCCGGCGCGCACCAGTATGCAGGCCAACCGCGGTCACACCAGCCAGTCGTTTGCCCAGCGGCCCAGTGCATCCCGTGCTGCCGGCCACCAGATCTCCCGACCCAGTGCGCCAGTGCGTCGTGGCGGAGGAGGTCGTCGATGAAACGTCAAGTATTTGCAGCAATGCTGCTTGCGACCGGCTTGGCATGGGCCTCCCTGGCGGCTGCCCAGGAGGCATTCCCGACGCCGGAGAAGGCCGTGGAGTCTTTCATTGCGGCGCTGGGTACGGAAAAGGCCGATGAAGCCCGCCTGGCCCAGTTGCTGGGTGATGACTGGCGCACCTACATACCGCGTGGTGGTGTGCAGCGCAGCGACGTGGACACCTTTCTGGAGCAGTATCGCGCGCAGCACAGTATCGACATGGCGGGCGAGGGCAAGGGCATCCTGGCGGTGGGCAGTGATCACTGGACTTTGCCCATACCGTTGACCAGAAGCAGCCAGGGCTGGCGCTTCGACCTCAAGGCCGGCAGCACCGAAATCCGCGCCCGGCGCATCGGCCGCAACGAACTGGCTGCCATGCAGGCGTTGTTGGCTTACCACGACGCGCAGATGGACTATGCCAGCCAGGACCGCAACGGCAACGGTGCGCTGGAGTACGCGCAGAAAATTTTCAGCGAGCCCGGCAAGCATGACGGGCTGTATTGGGATGACGACGGCGATGGCCAGGTCAGCCCGCTGGGGCCGCTGTTTGGCCAGGATGTGGTGGGTGATGACTGGTATGGCTACCACTTCCGCATCTTGGACGCACAAGGCCCGTCCGCCCCCGGTGGCGCCTACAGCTACCTGATCGGCAACCAAATGAGCCGTGGCTTCGCCATGGTCGCCTGGCCGGCCAGCTACGACGACACCGGGGTGATGAGCTTCATGATCAGCCATGACGGCCAGGTGTTCGAAAAAGACCTCGGGCCGCACGGCGACAGGCTGGCCAAGGCGATGAAGCGCTTCGACCCGGATGACAGCTGGAAGGTGGTGGATGTGGCAGCGGGGGATTGAGCCCGCAAATCACTGCAACCCCGCAGCCTTGTCGCTGCTGATGGCGATGGCGATAGGTTCTGATGGGAAGGCGAGAAATATGTCCTGCTCGGAAGTCTGATCGCTGTGAATCGCCGCTGGTTTGCCAGACACCTTCAAGCCTCATCATGAGCCTTGAAGGTGTCCGGCAAACCAGCGGCGATTTACTTGCTCACAGTCGATTATCTCTAGTCGCTGCTCAAGAGTTTCAGTCGATTGAGGACGCTGTTAAGTCGTTCATCGGCTTCTATGTCCCCATCAATCAGCATCTCGGTAGCGGGTGAGCCTTGCTCGACGCGCTGCAGCCAATAAAGTACCGCCATCTTCATGAACCAATGCGGTGTCCGGTCAAGGGTGGCTGCTGCCTGCTTGATCCTTGCCTTGGTTGAATGATCCAGCTTGATACCTGATGTCGATGAGCTCATGCGCGCCTCCTTTCGATGACGGGTTCAGGGTACTGCTGCCACGACGTGGCGTGAGCTGCGTTGCACCTTACGGTGATAGGCAATCAGCAAGCCGATGTACCAGATTGGCATCACATACAGGGCGGTGCGGGTGTCCGTTTCAAGCGCCAGCACGCACAGGACAAACACCAGGAACACCAGAGACATACCCGCCGTGAACCGGCCGCCGGGGAGCTTGAAGGTCGAGCGTGAGTGGGCTGGGTGGTTATTTCGTCGATAAGCGAAATACGACAGCAGGATCAACGACCAGGTCACGATGACCATGACGGCTGAGATCGTCGAGACCAACGTGAAAATTGCCATCACATCGGGGATCACGAACAGTAGAGTCAGTGCGATGACCATGCAAACCCCTGAGAACATCAGTGCGCGTGTGGGTGTGCCAGAGCCTGACAAACGCCCGAAGGCTTGGGGTGCCTGCTTGTTATGAGACAAGCCGAAGAGCATCCGCGACCCGGAATAGATGCCACTGTTGGCAGAGGATGCGGCAGACGTCATGACCACGAAGTTGATCATGCCTGCAGCAGCAGGCAGGCCGCCAAGCAGGAAAAGCTCAACGAAGGGGCTACGATTTGCCGGCACGTTTGCCCAGGAGATCACGCTGATAATGCAAGCGAGGGCGGTGACGTAGAACAGCAGAATCCGCACTGGAATGGTGTTGATGGCTTTGGGCAGTGTTTTTTCTGGGTTGTGGGCTTCCGCCGCCGCAGTGCCAATCAGCTCGGTGCCGACAAACGAAAAGATTGCAATCTGGAACCCGGCGAGAAACCCGAGGATGCCATGCGGCATCATCACGCCGGGCGCTACCAGATTGCTGAAGGACGCGGTGACTCCGCCCGCGGAGGTGTAAGACGTGGCCACCATCACAAGACCGGTGACGACGAGCGCGACGATGGCGATGATCTTGATCAGGCCGAACCAGAATTCCACCTCACCGAACGCTTTCACGGCCAGCATGTTGAGCGCCAAGAGCAGGAACATGGTACCGAAAGCAGGAATCCACGTGGGTAGGTTCGGGTACCAGTACTGCAGAAACCCAGCGACCACTACAACATCACCGACGGCCACGACCACCCAACTTAGCCAGTAAGACCAGGCGAGGATGAAGCCGGCCCTGGGTCCCAGATAATGGTGGACGAGCTCAGCGAATGAGCCCATTTCAAGGTCGGCGAGCAACATTTCTCCCATCGCCCGCATGATGCAGAAAACGAAGAAGCCGATGATTGCGTAGACCAGGATAATCGACGAGCCCGACAGCGCAATCATCTTCCCTGAACCCATGAACAGGCCAGTACCAATGGCGCCGCTAATGGCAATCAGTTGAATGTGACGATTCTCCAGGCGTCGTTTAAGTGTTCGTTCTTCATCGTGGGATGTCGCTTGCGAGTTGCACGTTTGATGCATGAATAACCTCTTATTCTTTTTTTAAGAAAACCGCTACCAGTCTCGTTGCAGGAGAGGGTGCATGGGGGCATCGATAGCCGCCGCATTGTGGGAGGCCGATAGTTCCTGACTAAACTGTCAGATAAATGAAGTTCCTGATAGGCCTGCGCGTTCGCTACGTGTCACGGCTACCGGGCTCTGGAAAATTGGAAGTGCCCATTTTGCCAGCCACAGTTGTCAACCGGAACACTACAAACTGCCAGCGCCCCGTCTGACTTTGAGCAATTTGTATAGGCGAGTCTGCAGTGTGCCAGGTCGCCTGAGCGGCGTATCGAAGAGCCATTACATCTTGAAGGAAGACAGCAAGATGCTGGTTTCAGTGTTGTCGATGTGCTTGATGGAACGGATGGTGTTGAGCGCCTTATCGAAGGCCTCCAGCGTTTCGGCATGCAGCTCCGCCATCAGGTCCCACCTGCCGTTGGTGGTGTGGATGGCAACCACATTGGGGTGCCCGCGTAGTGCATGCTTGACCTCGGCGGCGTGGTGGCCGCTGATGCCGATGCTGGTGATCGCCCTGACGCCGCGCACCATGGCATCGGTTTGCAAGCGCACGGTATACCCGAGAATGACGCCACTCTCTTCAAGCTTGTTCAGCCGGTTCTGAACAGTGGCCCGAGCGACCTTTAGTTTCTTGGCCAATGTCATGACCGGGGTGCGCGCATTGCTTCGTAATAGTGCGATGAGTTCTTGATCGATGTTGTCCATGATGATGCACACTGCCCACATTGCTATTTCTGGTGAGCAAAGTGTCTAGATTCCTGCGGAATTTGGCAACCTGTAAGCTTCATTTTGTATCGAAGGTGCATCAGAATTTCTTCGTCGGCCACATTCATACTTGGCGCTCCCCGCTCAATGCCGAGCAGAGAGTGCACTCATTAGGTGTATAACAATGACGCATTTCATCGATGTACCCACCATGTCTGACCTGGTGCAGGATATTGGCGTAGTTGAATTTCTAGGTGAGCTTTCGAAAGTTATTCACGACGATTTCAAACGCTGGCCGGAGTTCGACAAATCGGCACGCGTGGCCAGCCACTCTGCAGTAGGGGTGATCGAATTGATGCCAGTGGCCGATGCCAGTCGGTATGCGTTCAAGTATGTAAACGGCCATCCATCCAACACATTCAAAGATCTGCATACCGTGATGGCGTTCGGGGTGCTGGCCGATGTCGATACCGGCTATCCAGTGTTGCTTTCCGAACTGACCATTGCAACGGCCCTGCGCACTGCTGCGACCTCCCTGATGGCCGCCAAAGCGCTTGCGCGACCGAACTGCAAGAGAATGGCCCTGATCGGAAATGGGGCGCAGAGCGAATTTCAGGCACTGGCATTCCACAAACATCTGGGGATCCAAGAAATTGCTGCCTTCGACACCGACCCTCAGGCGACAGCCAAGCTGATCAGGAATCTGCAGGAATACCCAGAACTCAAGATCACGCGTGCCCGCAGCGTGGCAGAAGCTGTACATGGTGCAGACATCGTTACGACCGTTACCGCCGATAAGGCCTACGCGACCATCATCACGCCCGATATGCTCGAACCCGGCATGCATCTGAACGCGGTGGGTGGTGACTGCCCAGGCAAAACAGAGTTGCACGCTGATGTCCTGCGCCAGGCCAGGGTTTTTGTCGAGTACGAGCCTCAGACCCGTATTGAAGGTGACATCCAGCAGCTTGAGGCTGATTCACCTGTTGTTGACCTGTGGCGGGTACTGACAGGCGAGGAAGAGGGGCGTCAGAGCGATGACCAGGTCACTGTATTCGATTCTGTCGGCTTCGCCCTCGAGGATTATTCGGTACTGCGCTACGTGCTCCAGCAGGCCCAGCAGCGTGGGGCTGGTACAAAAATTGACCTGGTCCCGTGGGTGGAGGACGACCCGAAGGATCTGTTCAGCCACACCCGTGGCCGCGCCGCAAAAAAACGCATCCGACGCGTTGCATAACCCCCACGATCAGCTCATTACCTTTGGTATTTCTTGATGGCATTCCCAACGCGTTCAATCCAGGCACCTGCGGCTGTGGTGATGATCAGGCCCCATGCGTTTACCCCCAATCCTGAAACCGCTGCTGACAACTCATTCCAGCGTTCGAGTGCTGAGCTCGCTGCACATACCCTTGCCGAAATTGCCCATGGAGAGGTCACCCAGGCGGCCAGTCGGCTGGAAGCCGAGGGAGTTCGGGTGCATCTTTTCGATGATTTGGGCGAGAGAAACACGCCGGACTCGGTGTTCCCGAACAATTGGTTTTCCACGCACCCTGGTGGGCACATCGCAATCTACTCCATGTATTCGCCCAACCGACGGCGTGAGCGACGCACCGATGTTATCGAGATGCTCAAGCAGGAGTATCGGGTCCAGGATGTAATCGACTACTCGGGCCTCGAACAGGATGAACTGTTCCTTGAGGGCACCGGCGCCATGGTGTTCGACCACATGTCCAGGGTGGCCTACACAGCACGCTCCAATCGCGCCGACCCGATAGCCCTCGAACGGTTCAGCACACACTTCAACTTCGAGCCCATGGTGTTCGACACTGCTGACGAGCAGGGGGCACCGATCTACCATACGAATGTTCTTATGTGCGTGGCGACGGAGTTTGCGCTGGTAGGGTTTGGTACTTTCACCAACAAAGTGAGAGCTGAGCAGGTGCGTATGCGTTTGATGGAGTCAGGTCGCGATGTTATCGACCTGACCAATCAGCAGATCGCGGAATTTGCCGGTAATGCGATCGAGCTGTCTGGTCGAGACGGTCGTATCCTTGCGCTTTCCCGCCGAGCGTTCAACAGCCTGACCGATATTCAGCGTCAACGCATCGAACGTTCGGCCCGACTGGTACCGCTTGACGTGCCCACGATTGAAATGGCGGGTGGTTCTGTTCGCTGCATGATCGCCGGCATCCACCTGTCCCCTCGCTAATTGCGATTGCGCAGCAGCATCCATGCACTTTCCGCTTTGCCAGGCTGGAAAGTGCATGTCGATGACAGTGCGCTCAGCGCGCAACACTTCCGTGTGTTGTTGGGCATAGTCGACTTGCGATTGATGTTGCGCGAAGGCTGCACGGGCTCGTGTCCAGGTAGCTCTTGACTGGTCGAAGTCTTACTGACCTTCGCACTCGCGGCTGCGCTACTAAGCCTTGGATGAAGGGCATACGAGATGCTTCATATCTCGCGAACACGCTACCCATCGGCTCATCGGGCTGGTTTTTTTCGAGCAGCCGGGCCAAACATTACAGCCTCTTGCCAGAGTCCTGGCCAAACGCGCGGCACGGGATCGAGCAAGTTATTCTTGAGTGCTTGGCTGGCTTCAAGACGATGAATGTCTCGCGGGCTCACTGTGACTGGGGGCACTTAGCCGCCGAACGACTCCATGAGCACCTGTACCAACTCTCCGCCTTCAGGCGTTGCCCAGCTGCCAGCCAGTTCGGCAATCAACTGGTTGGTGGTGGTCAGCGTTACACCTGCCTTGTCCATCCGACGGAGCGCTATGTCATCGGCCATCGCGGTTGGCGACGCGCCTGCGTCGGCGACAACCTGTACCTCAAAGCCGTCACGGACCAGCGACAGTGCCGGGTAGACGGTGCAGACATCATTGGTTACGCCGGCAATGATGAGCTTCTTGCGACCAGTTGCTTTGACGGCTGCGGCAAAATGTTCGTCGTCCATTGCGTTGACGATGCCCAAGCGCTTGATGCGCTCCGCGAACTCGACCGGGAGGATTTCTTGCAGTTCACTCAGCAACGGCCCTTGCGCATGCTCCTCCATGCTGGAGGTGAGCACGACTGGCAGCTTGAGAATGCGCGCCGCCTTGGCGAGCATCAGCGCATTGCGTTTGAGCTCATCGAAGGGCATGGATTTGGCCCACCCCATGGTGCCAACCTGATGATCGATCAGCAGCAGGGCAGCGTTGTCAGCATTGAAATTTTCGTAAGTCATGATGATCTTCTCGCTTAGTTGGGAATGGTTGTTGGCTTATCGGGTTTGCAGGCTGCCGAACAGCCCGCGTTGATAGCGCTGCACGGCTTCGCCCAGTGCAGCTGGTGACGCCAGCGCCATTGGGCCTTGCCAGTGAACGGGCTGATTCAGCGGTGTCCCTGAAAAAACCACTGCCTTTGCGGCGCCGTTTTTTGCTTGCAGCATGACAACCCGCTTTGGCCCTTGGGGCAGATTCACGGGGGCCTTTGGATCAAGCAGACTGAACGGCTGGCCATCCACGCTCACCTCCCCATCAATCGGCACGACGAACGCTACATGCCCGACCGGGATTGGAATTTCTACCTCACCGCCCGCTTCCAGCAGGATGTCCAGCAACCGGACATCGGTGGGCAACGAGAGGGGGGAGGCGATCTCGCCGAAGGCCCCGAGGGGCACACGAATCTTCACCCCCGGCAGGCGTACAACGGGTACATCGCGTGCTTCCAGGCTGAAGGCATGAGGAGCCTGCGCCTGTTTGTCCTCGGGCAGATTGATGAAGATTTGCAGCATGTGCACGGTCTTGCCGGGCTCCGCTGGTACTTCTTCATGTACCACGCCGCTACCCGCCGCCGTCCAGTGCAGGCCACCGGGATGAATCACATTGCGATTGCCCAGTGAGTCCCGGTTATCGATCCCCGTTTCTGAATCCAGAAACAGGTATGACACTGCGGAGAAACCCGCATGCGGATGCGGTGGGAAGGTCGGTCCGCTGATCCAGGCATGATCCACGCCCAGAAACGGATCAATTGGTTTCGCAAACTGATCGCCACGAAGGCTGAACGCTCGGAACTGGCTTCCGTGATTCATACGCTGCAGGCGTGCGGTGGGTAGCATGGTGGCGCTCCTCAGGCCCCTTGGGTCAGGGATGGGTAATCGATGTAGCCCTCTGCGCCAGGCGCATAGAAGGTGTTTTTATCCGGGGCGTTGAGCTCGGCACCGACGCGCAGACGCTCTGGCAAGTCCGGGTTGGCGAGGAACGCACCACCAAATACGGCTGCATCCGCTTTGCCGCCGGAAATAAGCGCCTCGGCGCTTTCTTTGTTCAGGCCACTGCCGATCAGGTAGCTGCCATTGAACAGCGGACGCAGTGCACTGTGGTAGTCGAACTCGGCCCCAAACAGGGCGACGTGCAGGTAGGCGAGGTTGAACGGCCGCAGGTGCTTTACCAGGTAGGTGTAGGTCTCTTGCGGATTGGCGTCGACGATATCGTTGAAGTTCATTTCCGGAGAAATCTTGATACCCACGCGATCGCCGCCCACTTCCTCGACTATCGCGGCAAGCACTTCGAGAACGAAGCGAACGCGGTTTTCAACTGAGCCACCGTATTCGTCGTCGCGCTGGTTGCTGCCGCTGGAGAGGAACTGTTCCGGCAAATAACCCGATGCTGCATGCAACTCCACACCGTCGAAGCCAGCCTCGATAGCCCGACGAGCAGCCTGGCGGTAACCTTCAACGACGCCAGCGATTTCGACGATGCTCAGTGCATGCGGGATGACGAAGTCCTGCAGGCCGGTAGCGGTATAGGTTTGGCCCGCGGCCTTGATGGCTGATGGTGCCTGTGGCTGGGCGCCGTCGATCAATGACGGGTGAGAAACACGGCCGCAGTGCATCAGTTGCATGAAGATACGGCCGCCACGGGCGTGAACGGATTCAGCGACCTTTTTCCACGCTGCTACCTGCTCATCGGTTTCAATACCCGGGGTCCGTACATAACCCTTGCCAAGCGCCACCGGGAAAACACCTTCCGAGATGATCAGACCAGCACTGGCGCGTTGCTCATAGTAGGTGGTGACGAGATCGGAAGGAACGCCAGCATCGTTTGCACGTGAACGTGTCATGGGGGCCATGACCATGCGGTTGGACAGCGTGTAACGGCCTACTTGGACTTCGGAAAAAAGAGAGTTCATTACAGTGCTCCTTTGCGGTGATGGGGTTATCATCATTCAATCCGTTGTCGGGATAAATCCGGCAAAACTGAAATGACTAATCCATTTTTGGAGCAATGCTTGGAATACCTGAACGACATGGCCCTGTTCGTCGAGGTCGTGAAGATGCGCAGCTTTCGGGGCGCAGCGGAGTCCATGAACATGCCAAGCTCGACGCTTTCAAGGCGTATCACCAGCCTGGAGAAGCAGATAGGGTTGCGCCTGCTTCATCGCACCACGCGCAAGATTGAGCTGACAGAGGCCGGCCAGCTTTACTTTGATCGGTGCAAGCGCATTGTCGACGAAGCGAGGCTGGCGCATGAGCAGCTGGGTGAGTTGCTCGCCAGGCCCAGCGGCCTGTTGCGCGCCTCGTTGCCAGTGGACTTCGCCAACATCTACCTGGCGCCGTTGATTGCGGATTTCGCAAGACTGTATCCAGGCATCACCTTTGACTTCGATCTCACACCACGGCAGGTCGATTTGGTCAGTGACCCCGTGGATGTCGTCATTCGGATGGGCGAGCCGGCCAATTCCAACTTGATTGCGCGGAAACTGGCTACCCTGCAACGCGGCCTGTACGCCTCACCTCACTATCTACGGGTTTCCGGCGAGCCCCGTGATCCAGCGGAGCTTGTGCATCACGAATGCCTGCGGATGTCAGGAGCAAGCGCGGACAAGTGGACCCTGACCAGCCAGGGTGCTGTCGAACAGGTTCAAGTGGGTGGCCGCTTTGAGCTGAACAGTGTGGGGATGTTGCGTCGACTTGCCTCGCTAGACCTTGGCATCGCACTCCTGCCTGCCGGTATCGCTGCGCCAGATGTCAATGCAGGTGCTTTGCAACGGGTGCTGCCGCAGTGGCAAGCGACACCGGTACCCGTGTACGCATTGACAGAAACCCGATTGCTTCCTGCCAAAACCCAGCGGTTTATCGAGTATCTGCGAGATCAGTTGGAGCAGCCTTAGTCACAGAGAATGGGGCGCCCGCTCAGCGAGTGCCCCGATGGTTGCGAGTGGTACCAGATCAATCCGCCAAGGTTGCATGCTGCATCTCACCGTCGACCAAACGGCTGATACCCAGCGGATTGGCGTTTTGCAGCGCCGGGGGCAATAGCGCATCCGGGTAGTTCTGGAAGCATACCGGACGCAGGAAACGGTCGATCGCCAGGGTACCGACGGAGGTTCCTCGAGCATCCGAGGTCGCCGGGTATGGCCCGCCATGCACCATGGCGTCGCACACCTCGACACCGGTTGGATAACCGTTGAGCAGCACCCGACCGACCTTTTCCTGTAACAGCTCACCCAGCCAGCCCCAGTTCGGCAGCTCGTGCGCTTCACCGATCAGGGTGGCGGTCAGTTGCCCACGCAGCGCCTGGATGGCAGCCGCCAGCTGTTGCGCATCCGCCACTTCGATCAGCACAGTGGCCGGGCCGAACACCTCCTCCTGCAACAACTCGTCACCGCCCAGCAGCAGGCTGATGTCGGCCTGGAACAGTTGCGGTTGCGCCTGATGGTCGCCCTGGGCGCTGCCGGCCAGATGACGAACGCCCGGATAGGTGCGCAGGTGCTCCAGCCCCTTGCGGTAGCTGGCCAGCGTGCCGCGATTGAGCATGGTTTGCGCCTGCTGGTCGGCCATGTGCGCTTTGAATTGCTCGACGAAGGCGCTGAAGGCTGGCGAGCGCAGGCCGAGGATCAGACCGGGGTTGGTGCAGAACTGGCCGCAGCCCATCACCACTGACGCGCTGAGGTCACGGGCGATGTTGTCGCCACGGGCCCGCAGGGCCTCGGGCAGGAGGATCACCGGGTTGATGCTCGACATCTCGGCGAACACCGGGATCGGTTGCGCACGCTCGGCGGCGAGCCGGCTGAGGGCGTTGCCGCCCTTGAGCGAGCCGGTGAAGCCCACCGCCTGGATCGCCGGGTGCTTGACCAGCCATTCACCCACGCCGCCGCCATAGATCATGTTGAACACGCCGGCCGGCATGCCGGTGCGCTCGGCGGCGCGGATGATGGCATCGGCCACCCATTCGGCCGTGGCCATGTGGCCACTGTGGGCCTTGACCACCACCGGGCAGCCAGCAGCCAGCGCCGAGGCGGTGTCGCCGCCGGCCGTGGAGAAGGCCAGCGGGAAGTTGCTGGCGCCAAACACCGCCACCGGGCCCACGCCAATGCGGTACTGGCGCAGGTCCGGGCGCGGCAGCGGCTGGCGATCCGGCAGGGCGCGGTCGATCCGTGCGCCATAAAAGTCGCCCCGGCGCAGCACCTTGGCGAACAGGCGCATCTGGCCGCTCGTGCGACTGCGCTCACCCTGGATACGCCCGGCAGGCAGGGCGGTTTCACGGCAGACGGTGGCGACGAAGTCGTCACCCAGGTCGTCGAGTTCGTCGGCGATGGCGTCGAGAAACTCGGCACGCCGGCTGGCCGGCACATTGCGGTACAGCGGGAAGGCGCTCGCAGCGGCTTTTGCAGCAGCATCGACCTCCGCTTCGGTGGCCTGGCTGAACACGCCGGGCAGCGCTTCGCCGGTCGCGGCGTCGAGGCTTTCAAGGCGGATCTCGCCGTGCGCGGAACGTTGGCCGCCGATGTAGTTGTGACCGAGGATGCGGGTCATGGAGGGCTCCGTAATCGAGTGGGTCGGGAATCAGGTGATGGCGCCGATCTGCCACGGCACGAATTCGTTCTGGCCGTAGCCGTGCTGCTCGCTCTTGCTGCGCTCGCCCGAGGCGATGGCGAGCATCAGGCGATAGATGTGCTCGCCGCGTTCTTCGATGGTCATGCTGCCGTCGGCGATGCCGCCGCAGTTCACGTCCATGTCTTCTTCCTGGGTTTGCCACAGGCGGGTGTTGGTGGCGAGCTTGATCGAGGGCGACGGCGCGCAACCGTAGGCTGAGCCACGCCCGGTGGTGAAGGCGATCAGGTTGGCCCCGCCAGCGACCTGGCCGGTGGCCGAGATCGGGTCGTAGCCGGGGGTGTCCATGAACACCAGGCCGTGGGCGCTCACGGGTTGAGCGTATTCGTACACGTCCACCAGGTCGCTGGAGCCAGCCTTGGCCACGGCGCCGAGGGATTTCTCGAGGATGGTGGTCAGGCCGCCTGCCTTGTTGCCGGCCGAGGGGTTGTTGTTCAGTTCGGCGCCCATGCGCGCGCAGTAGGCTTCCCACCACTGGATGCGGGCGATGAGTTTTTCGCCCACCTGCTGGCTTACCGCGCGGCGGGTCAGCAGGTGTTCGGCGCCATAGATTTCCGGGGTTTCCGAGAGGATGGCGGTGCCGCCTGCGGCCACCAGCCGGTCCACGGCATTGCCCAGTGCCGGGTTGGCGGTGATGCCGGAATAGCCATCCGAGCCGCCGCATTGCAGGCCGACGGTGAGATGGCGAACGCTGACCGGCTCGCGTTGCACGTCGTTGGCTTCGGGCAGCAGGGTCTTGATCTGGGCGATGCCGCTGGCGATGGTCTTGGAGGTGCCGCCGGTGCCCTGGATGGTGAAGGTGCGCAGGGTGTTGCAGCTTTCCAGGCCCTGGGCCGCGAGCAGGTCGGGGATCTGGTTGGTCTCGCAGCCGAGGCCGATCATCAGCACCGAATGGAAGTTGGCGTGCACCGCGTAGCCGCCGAGGGTGCGTTGCAGCATGGCCAGGGCTTCGCCACCGGGATCGACCGCGCAGCCGACGCCGTGTGTGAGGGCGACCACGCCGTCGACGTTGGGGTAGGCGGCCAGTGCCTCGGGGTGGATATCACGGCGGAAATGGTCGGCGATGGCCCGGGCCACGGTGGCCGAGCAGTTCACCGAGGTGAGGATGCCGATGTAGTTGCGCGTGGCAACCCGGCCATCGGCGCGCACGATGCCCATGAAGCGGTCTTCGACTGGCGCTTTCACGCCCTTGGCGTCGACGCCGAAAGCGTAGTCGCGGCTGAAGTCGCCCATGGCCACGTTGTGCACGTGGACATGCTGGCCGGCTTCGATGTCGCGGCTGGCGAAGCCGATGATCTGCCCGTAGCGACGCAGCGGCTGGCCCGCCGCGATAGCGCGGGCGGCGACCTTGTGCCCGGCCGGGATCGGCTCGCGCACGCGGATGCCTTCCGGCAGTTCCAGCCCTTCGGTCAGCGGCTGGCGGGCAATCAGCACATCGTCCAGCGGGTTGAGTCGGATCACGGCGTTGGCAGCGCTTGCACTGCCTGTTGTTGTAATGAGTTGCATGACAGTCACCTCAATGGGGCGAGTGGCTTAGGCCAGCCCACGCTCGCGATAGTCGATCAGGCCGGAGAACAGCATCAGGCCGAAGGCCATGACCACGAAGAAGATCAGGGCCAGGAAGTAGGAACCGGTGAACTGCACGATCAGGCCGATCAGGATCGGTACGATGACGCCGACCATGTTGCCGCAGAAGTTCATGCTGCCACCCAGTACGCCGGCCTTGGATTTACCGCCGAGGATGGCCGGCAGGCACCAGTACATGCCGCACCAGCGGATGAAGAACAGCGCGACGCAGAGCAGGGCGATGACGCGGGCCGCATCCGGGGTGTAGGCCACCAGCAGGATGCACAGCGCGGCCACGGCGGCGGAGCCTGCGAACATGCTGCGCATCACGGTGTTTGGCTGGCCACCGTTGGTGCGCCATTTATCGGCGATCCAGCCGCCGATCAGTTCGCCGACGAAGCCGCACATGAAGATCAGGAAGGTGGCGCCGCCCATGGCCTTGATGTCGAGGTTATGGGCCTGGTGCAGGTAGCTCGGCATCCAGGTCAGCAGGCCGTAGAACACGCTGTTGTAGCAGGCGTAGCCGGCGAACATGCACAGCACCGAACGGCTTTTCAGCAGCTCCTTGAGCACGGCCTTGCGGTTGCCGTTGCTGTTGGCCGCGGCGTCGTTGGCGCCGGTGATGTAGTCCAGCTCGGCCTTGTTGACCAGCGGGTGCTCGCTCGGGTGGTTGCGGATGTACCACCAGGCCCAGATGCCGACGACCACGGTGCCGACACCGGCAATGATGAAGGCGATGCGCCAGGAGTCGAACCAGGTGATGAGGCCGGCGATGATGATCGCGCCGAAGGCCGTGCCCAGCGGTGCGCCGCCGTCTACCAGGGTGGCACCACGGCCGCGCTCGTTGGGGGTCAGCCAGGCGCCGTTGAGCTTGGCGCCGGCGGGCATGATCGGCGATTCGGCAACGCCCAGGCCGATGCGGGTGACCAACAGGGTGATCCAGTTGTGGGCGAAGCCGCCCAGAGCCTGGAACGCGCCCCAGCCGACGGTGGCGACGCCGACGATGTTGCGCACCTGGAAGCGGTCCAGGAGCATGCCGCTGGGGATCTGCATCAGCGCGTACGACCAGAAGAAGGCGCTGAGGATCAGGCCTTCCAGGGCCGGGGTCAGTTCGAACTCGGCGGAAATCAGCGGCAGGGCCACCGACAGCGAAGCGCGGTCGATGTAGTTGATCGCCGCGAGCAACAGCAGGATCAGGAAGATGCGCCAGCGCACGTTGGTCGGACGGGTGCTGTCGGCGGTCGCGAGGGCGGGCGAGGGGGCCGCCGGGTAAGGGCTGTTCTTCATGCTCATCTCACTCTTATGTTTGTTATGAAATGCCGGGGCGGCGCCTCCCTGCGCCTGATGCGGTTCAGGTCAAAGGGGCTTCACGGCTCCCGGTTCCAGGGGCGCGGCAGCCTGGCCGACGGCATTGCGCAGCGGCGCGCCGAACTCGGCCAGGCTGATCTCGAAGACGTCGCCCGGGATGGTCTTGACCTGATCGGCGAACGACAGGGTCGCGGTGCCGAAGAAGTGGATATGCACATCGCCAGGGCGCAGGAATTGCGGGTACTTGAAGTGGTGGTACTCCAGATTCTCCAGGGAGTGGCACATGTTGTCTTCGCCACTGAGGAACGGTTTTTCCCACAATACGGTGTCACCACGGCGAATCCGGCTGGTGCCTTCGAGGTGGCGGGGCAGGTCGCCCACCCGAAGTTCGGGGCCGTAGGCGCAATTGCGCAGCTTGGAGTGGGCCAGGTAGAGGTAGCTGCGGCGCTCCATCACATGGTCGGAAAATTCGTTGCCGATGGCGAAGCCAAGCCGGTAGGGCTGGCCATCATCGCCGATCACGTAGAGGCCAGCCAGTTCCGGCTCCTCGCCGGCGTCTTCGGCGAACGCGGGGCTCTGGAACGACTGTCCCGGACGGACCACGGCAGAACCGTCGCCCTTGTAGAACCACTCCGGCTGGGCGCCCACCTGGCCTGCGGCCGGGCGGCCGCCGTCGATGCCCCACTGGAACATCCTGGCGGTGTCGGTCAGGGCGGCGGTGTCGGCGGCTTTTTGCTGGTGCATCTTGTCGCGGGTCGAGGCGCTGCCCAGGTGGGTCAGGCCGGTGCCAGTTACCAGGCAGTGGGCCGGGTCTTCGTGGTCCAGCGGCGGCAGCACGCGGCACTCGGCCAGGGCCAGGGAATAACTTTCAGTACTGCTGTCCAGTCCGCGCTCCAGCACTTCGGCGCTGAGGCTGCGCTGGTTGCGGATGGCGGCAAGGGCCAGTTCACGCATGTGGGTGGTGTGGCGGACGAGCTGGATCAGGTCGCCTTCGACCACGCCGACGTGGCGCTGGGCGGTTGCGGTTTCAAATTGGATCAGGCGCATGCTGGCTCCGTGTTGTTCTTGTGGGATCGATGGCAACCACTTTAATTTTCCCGGCCGATGCTGCCTAATGAGAGCTGTTTGCCCCGTGATAACTTTTAGTGATCCCCTATGCTCCCACCCTTGAGTTCCATGGCCTCGCGCCTGCGCCTGCGCCAACTGCGCCTGCTCATCAACCTCGATGAGCTGGGCTCGATCCACAAGGCCGCCGAGGCCATGTCGATTACCCAGCCCGGGGCGACTAAGGCGCTCAACGAGATCGAGTCGACGCTGGGCGCGGTGCTGTTCGAACGGACCAGCAAAGGCCTTGAAGCCAATGACCTGGGCCGTTGCGTAGTGCGCTATGCACGCTTGATCGGTAACGATCTCGCGCATCTGCGTGAGGAGATGCTGGGCATTCTCCAAGGCCACGGCGGACGTCTGTCTGTGGGCACCATCATGGGCGCTGTGCCGATCATGGTCGAGGGTTTGGCGCGCTTGCGCGAGAACCAGCCGGACCTGTCTGTATCGGTGGTGGAGGACACCAGTGACCGCTTGCTCAACCTGCTCGACCAAGGGCGCTTGGATGTGGTGATTTGCCGGACGAGCGTCAGTCCAAGACCTAAAGCCTATGAGAGCCGGGTTAAACATCAGGAACAGTTGGTGCTGGTGGCAAACCCGGCGCATCCGCTGGCGGCCTGCTCAGCGTTGACCCTTGAGCAATTGGCGCAATCGCGCTGGGTGGTGTTCCCGGTAAACATGCCCATGCGCCTGACCCTTGAGCGTGAGTTTCGCGAGGCCGGCTTGAGCTTCCCGCAATACCCCATCGAAACCTCGTCGACTTTCACGACGTTGTCCATGCTCATGCAAGATCGGGATCTGCTCGCGGTGATGCCATGGGATGTCGCCAGGATGGCCCTGGACCACGGCATGCTGGTCCGTCTGCCGCTGCAACTCAAGTCGCGGAGCGAGCCCTACGAGGTCGTGACTCGGGTTGGCGTCGAGCTGAGTAAACCTGCACAGATGCTGGTAGACATTCTGATGGCCTAACCCGTTCAAGTGGCCGCGAAGACACGGCCCTTCGGGCTCCCAGCATGTTCTTCGGGCGGCTGCATGCCCCTCCTATAAGTCTCGATTCTATTTATTCATAAGCAGGGCTGTTTGCTCCGGAACACGGCTGCGCCTAGGTTAGCGCTAAGCCGAGCGACACGCTCCGGACAGAACAAAAACAATAGAAGAGAGGCTTCAAATGCCTGAAATAACCATCGGTATGGTGGGAATCGGTCAGCTTGGCCTTCCTATCGCAACCAACCTGCTTGCTGCCGGGTTTCGTGTCGTCGGATACCGGCGCCGAGACCGCGAGGCTTTCATCAGCCAAGGGGGAGTTGCCCTCGACAGTCCGGCGGCCGTGGCCCAGCGGGCAGATATCATCCTTACCTGCCTGCCAAGTGAGGTCGCCCATGTTGGCATCATGGAAGGCCCTGAAGGTCTGCTTGATTCCATCGGGCCGCAGCACACCCTGATTGAAATTGGCACCTACTGCAAAACGTTCAAGCAACGTATCGCCCAGCGTATCGAGCAACGCGGCGCGCGTGTGCTCGAGGCCGAAGTCAGTGGTACCCCTTCCATGGTGTTGCAGCGCAAGGCCTCATTGTTCCTGGGGGGTGATCCGGACTTGGTTGCGCACTGTAAGCCTGTGCTCAATGCCATCGCCGACATCCAGTTCCACATCGGTGAATTCGGTAGCGCAGTGGCGATGAAGCTGATCGCCAATTATCTGGTAGCTATCCATACCCTGGCTGCTGCAGAGGCGCTGAACCTTGGCGTGAAGGCAGGTTTCGATCCCCAGCAAGTGGTTGATGTGATACGCCAAAGCGCGGGCGGCTCGACGATGTTCAACGCGCGCGCGCCCATGATGGCCGAGCGTCATTTCGTGCCTGCACCCGGGCCGTTCGTAACCCTCGAAAAGTACATTGATATGGCCAGCGAGCTTTCTGATGGGCTCGATTGTGCTGCGCCCTTGTTCAACGCCGCGAAGCCTTATTTTGTGCGTGCGATCGAGGAGGGCATCGGTGAAGAAGATATTTCGGCAGTGATCAAGCTGATCGAGGCCGATTCCATGGCCAATTCCAAAAAAGAGAAAACATCATGCTGATTGAACAACGTACCTACCAACTAAAGCCTGGCGCGATGCACGAGTTCCTGCGCGCGTATCAAGAGGAAGGTCTGCCGATCCAAGGCGAAGCTTTGGGCAACCTGATCGGGTACTTCAAGCCCGAGACCGGAGACATTAACCGGGTCATCCAGCTGTGGGGCTACGCCAGCTTTGAGGACCGCGCCCAGCGGCGCGCGGCATTGTCCAACGACCCTAAATGGCGCGCTTTCCTCGGCAAGAACGCACACATGGTAGAAGCGCAACAGGTCGAGCTGCTCAGCGCCGCACCGTTCTCTCCCATTCGCTAAGAGGAGCCTCACCGATGATTCGCTCTCTTCAACACGTAGGTATGACCATTCCGGACCTGGAAGTGGGTCGTTCGTTCTACGAGGCAGTCGGTCTCGAAGCGCGTATCTCTGGGCAACACGTCGTGATGCGCTGCAAAGGACGCGCCCAAGACCAGGTGCGGCTGATGCCCGGCATCCAGAAGCATTTAAGCTACATCTCATTTGGCACCGACGCTGAGGGCCTGCAGGCAATTCGCGAGAACTTGAGTTTTCATGGGGTAGTAATTCACCCGGCGCCTTTTGACATTGGTCAGGACGGGATCTGGTTCCGTGATCCATCCGGTGACTGGGTACATGTCAACGAAGCCGATTCGATGCCTGCACAACCGCTGGAAACCCCGGAGCTGAATACCCCGGGCCGCTATCGCCGTATTGGTGAGCGCGGCTGTACTCCGACCTCAAAACTGCGTCGGGTAACCCCGCTGCGCCTCGGTCACCTGATCAAGTTCACCGCCGACGTTAATCGTTCCATTGAGTTTTACACCCGCGTGCTGGGGATGAAAGTCTCTGACCGTGCAGGGGACAAGATCGCATTCCTGCGCTGTGGCTGTGGTGGCGACCATCACGTCCTGGGTCTGGCCAAGAGCAGCCATAGTGGCCTGCACCACCTAAGTTTCGAAGTGACCGATCTCGACGAGATCCAGCTCGGGGCCAAACACCTGATGAGTCTTGGCTACGAGAGTGCTTTCGGCTTGGGACGTCATGTGGCCGGCTCCAATTACTTCCACTACATTCGCGACCCTTGGAGCAGCATGGTCGAGTACTTCTGGGACATCGACGTCATCCCGGAAGACGACAGTGAATGGGAAGCTTTCGACGGCGATCCTCAGGATGTGATTGCGGTATGGGCGACCAACCCTCCGCCTGAAGCATTCATCAAGAACTTCGAGGCGGCACGCGATGAGTAACTCATCGGCTCAGGAACTTCTGGCTGGCATGCTGAAAAAACCATTGTTCGTGGTGCTTCGTAAGCCCCGCGATCTGAGTAGGCTGGCGGAGTTGCTGGAAGCTCACTTGATGTGGGCGATTGTCGCCGAGAAACGTGGCGAGCTGTTCGCATCTGGCCCTTTCGTTTCGGCGCACGCGTCGCCAGGCGAACTGGGAGGCATGAGCATCCTGCGCGCGGCTGATGAAGCCGAAGCCCTGCGCATCGTCCAAGCAGATCCGTTCATTGCCAACGGACTGTATGACGTGGAAATCCGCAAATGGCTGCTGATGGAAGGTGGTTTGACCGTCCACGTCAGTTTCTCCGATCAACGCTATTCGCTTTTGTGATGGTGGTCCCATGAAGTATCAGCTTTTTGCTTATTACAACGATTTCCAAGCCCAAGCAACCGGCCTGTTGGTGGGTGAGTACGCTTATGATCTGGGGCACCTTGCTGCCAATGCCGGTGTAAAGGTGCCGTTGGTTTCGCTGGATGCGCTGCTCGACGACTGGGCTGCAACCAATACTCAGCTGCAAGCACTGGCAGATAGCGTCTTCGGCGCTCCAGCGCTCCATGAGGGCTACCGCCTGGACCTTGAGGCGGTGGAGTTTGCGCCGTTTCTGGCTCGGCCGGGCACCATTTATGCTGCGGGCGCTAACTACCGCGACCATGTGGAAGCCATGGCGCGTGCGTTCAACATGAAGTTATCGCTGGACCCACGCAGCGAAGGCATCGCGCCTTGGCACTTCATCAAGCCTGGCCGTGGTTGTCTGGTTGCACACAAGCAGTCGGTCGAGTTCCCGGCAGGTGTGCGGATGCTGGATTGGGAGGCTGAACTGGCAGTCGTGATCGGCAAACGTGCGTCGCGAGTTTCCGTTGAAGAGGCCCTTGAGTATGTAGCCGGGTACACCTGCGCCAATGACCTTTCGGCGCGCGATCGCCTTCGCCGCGAACAGGTCGATGCTAGCTCGCCGTTTCGTTTCGACTGGATCGGGCACAAGTGCTTCACCGGGTCATGCCCATTGGGGCCATACCTGACACCGGCACAGTTCGTGAAAGACCCTGAGAACCTGGATATCAAGCTGGCACGCAACGGCGCTTGGGTGCAGGACTCCAACACGCGGAATCACATGTATGGCGTCGCTGAGCAGATCTCTTATCTCAGCCAGACCATCGACCTGTTCCCAGGTGACGTACTGCTCACCGGCACGCCCGCCGGGGTGGGCATGGAAAGCCATACCTTCCTCGAGCGCGGCGATGTGTTGAAAGTGTGTATCGAAGGGTTGGGCGAGTTGGTAACTACTATCCGCTGAAACCTCCAGAACGAACTGCCTGAGTCCTGACTTACTGAAAATTGCAACTTGCTGAATGATCGGCGTGCGACGAAGCACCCGATCGTTTGGCCACGGCAGAGGAAAACTCGGCCTGGAACTTGAAGATCTCCTCCGCAATACAACAATAAAAGTGGACTATGAGATGAGCAAACCAAACCTCACGGCCAGCCGTGCAGCGTGCCTATGCGTCATGCTACCTTTCACCTCAATGACTTACGCCACTGAAGGTGGTGGTACTTCATATCCTCTCGGTGTTAACACGGTGGGCGCCGGCAAGATGCCACCTCCCGGATTTACCGAGTTCTTCTATCTTTCGGATTATCGTGCAGGTCAAACACTCGATGGGGACGGCGATAGAAAAGCAGGTATTCATGACTTCGATCTAAATATCCAGGCACTTTCGATTCGCGTCGATTATGTCTATCAGGACGTTTCATTTCTCGGCGGCAAATTTGCCAGTCGCGTCGCCTTGCCACTGGTCAAAGGCGATATCAGTTTCAATGTCGATACCCCGGCAGGTCGCGTGAGGCGCAGTGACCATCAGGAAGGCATCGGCGACCTAACCGTCGTGCCATTCGTGCTGGGCTGGAGCTCCCCCCGTTACCATCAGTTGTTCGGGCTGGACGTATTTGTGCCGGTGGGAGCCTACGACAAAGACCGCTTGTTCAACCCGGGTAGGAACACTTGGGCCTATGGGCCATGGTATTCATTTACGGCATATCCGCTGGAAAATCTCGAAGTCAGCGCAAAGCTGATTTATATGATCAACGGCGAGAACAAAGATACCGATTATCGCTCCGGCCATGAGTTCAATGCCGATTACAACATTGGCTACAACATTACCCGCGAATGGCAGCTTGGGTTGAACGGCTACCTCTACAAACAGGTCAGCGATGACGAGAAAGACGGACATACCTACCTAGATGGCAATCGGGGCCAAGTGGCCGCAATCGGTCCCGCTCTGAAGTACCAGGCGCCGGAGTTCGGTTTCGTCATGAAATGGCAACATGAAACGCATGTGGAGAATCGGGCCTCGGGTGACCGTATTTGGTTGCAAGCCGTTTACCGATTCTGAGTGTCGTTTGTTGCAAGGATCGCGCAAAGCAAAGCGACAGTCATTCCATGAATATCACTGCACTAAAATTACAATCAGGTGAAATCATGACTGGTATATCCAAGTGGCATGTATTGATCGGCGGTTTCATTGCCTATCTGTTCGATGCAATGGAAATCATTCTGCTGACCGTGGCGCTCCCGGTCATCCGTCAGGATTTAGGTTTCAGCCTCAATGAGGCAGGCGCTATGGCCAGCGCGACGCTGTTGGGCATTGGCGTCAGCGGGGTTGCGACTGGCTGGTACTCCGACAATTTTGGGCGCCGGAATGCGTTGCTCGCATCGTTGGCAATTTTTGGCGTGCTGACGTGCTTCTTTGCACAGGCTCACGAACTCTACCTACTCATGGCACTGAGATTTGTATCCGGGTTAGGACTCGGTGGCGTCTGGACCATTCTCTCAGCTTATATCGTCGAGACCTGGCCGCCTAAGCAACGGGCGCGCGCGATTTCATTCGTGATCAGCGCATTTCCGATAGGGGCAATCGTGGCCGCATTGGCTGCGAAGTTCATGTTACCCGAATGGCGTTCTATGTTCTTGTTGTCTGGGATTTCGGTGCTCTTGCCCATTCTGTATGTGTACTTCCTTATACCCGAATCGCCCGCCTGGCAAGCACAACGGCATTCGGTTGCTGAAGCCACTTCCCGTATTTCAGTGCGCGAAATTTTTGCACCGGCACTGCTTCGTTATACGCTGTTTGGCTCATGTGCAGCGAGCTTCGCTTTATTGGGGTCGTGGGGCGTAAGTACATGGCTGCCCACTTACCTCATGCAAGACAGGGGGCTGGGCTTGGCAGCCATGACCAGCTTCATGGCGGTCCTTCATTTGGGTAATTTTGTCGGGCTGAACATCTTCGGATTCATTGCGGATCGCATCGGCAAGCGGCTGACCATTGTCATATCGCTGTTGCTCACATCGCTGATGGCTGTTGTGTACGTCTACACGCCGGAGGCGCAATGGCTCATCTGGATTGGTGCGGGCTATGCCTTCTTCATGGTGTTCGCTGGGTTGTTTGGCTCTTACTTCAGCGAAATGTATCCGATACGCGTGCGAACACTGGGTGCGGGATTCTGTTTCAATGCGGGCAGGGGACTGGCGGCATTCGCCCCGGTACTCCTCAGTGGCATTGCTAGTTTCTACAGCCTTGCCGCTGGATTGATGGTGTGTGCAGGGTTCTACGTTATCTCTGCGATCTTCGTCATCGCTATGCCCCAAAACCCTGTAACGGCAGATGATGGCCATAGCGCCGAAGGCGTTCTGCCAGGGCAAGAAGCGATCAATTAAGGTTCATCTCGCGCATTGCGCCCCGGGTCCCAGGACTCGGGGCTTTTTTTTGCCTGAGTGAAAGCCAATTATGGGAAGGTCATAATAAAATCGGATAGTGGGAATAATGAATATTTGCTTCATTTATTGATCGTCGCGCCTGAAGATCTTGGTCAGACAACATCAATAAGAGGACAACCCTCATGATCAACTTGCACGATATTCGTTACGTCAGGCTGGGTACGGCCAACCTGGATGATGCAAGGCGCTACGCCACTCAGATTCTGGGCCTGCAGGTCGTGCGTGAAGCGCATGGCGCCATCTACTTCCGTTCCGACAATCGCGATCACACGCTCTGCTATTACGAGGGCGATCCCCACGAGACCACCACAGCCTTCGAGGTGAGGACCGCGCAGGATCTGGAAGACGCAGCCATCCTGCTTGAGCGTAACGAATTCAAAGTCCAGCACGGCTCGCGTGAGGACGCTGAAGTGCGCTATGTCGACGACTTCATTCGTTTCAAAGACCCTAGCGGCAACAACATCGAGCTGGTGCTGCGCCCTCATGCCAGTGGTCGCAACTATTTCCCGAGCCGAGATGCCGGCATCACCGGCTTCAGTCATATTGGCTTGCGCACCATGAATCCTCGGCGCGACGAGTTGTTCTGGACACAGCTCGCAAACGCCCGGGTAAGCGATCGCATCGGCGAGGCGCCGCTGCTACGCATCGATGAAGTTCACCACAAGATTGCGCTTTTCCCGTCGTCCCACGCTGGGGTACAGCACATCAACCATCAGGTCGAGTCGGTGGATGATCTGATGCGTGCCTATTACTTCCTGGTTGACCGGGGGATTCGCATCCTGTTCGGCCCAGGGCGCCATCCGACCTCAGGCGCGATGTTTCTGTATTTCGAAGGGCCGGACGGCATGACCTACGAATACTCGACCGGCGTCAGCCTCATCCCTGCGGAGAAAGATGCTAGCCACCAGCCACGGCAGTTCTCGGCGACGAACGAATCCTTCTGCGCATGGGGCGCAAAACCTGACATTCCAGAGTTCAAATCGTGAATCAATTTCCGATACCCAGCGGCGATGCGCAGCGACAGGTGCGCATGGCAGCGCGAGCGCTGGCGCGTGCTGGCCTGGTCCATGCTTATGGGCACTGCAGCCTTCGCCTGGACGATGAGCATTTCCTGGTATGCGCGGCACGCCCCATGGGGCTTATCAGAGCAGGCGAACCCGGGGTCGTGGTGCCAATTCACGGGGAGCTGCCCGAAGGTGTGTTGGGTGAAGTTCGTATCCACCAGCAGATTTACAGCCGTCGCCCCGATGTCCGCGCAGTGATACGGAGCATGCCAGCCCAAGTCATGGCGCTATCCTGCGCCCGGCTGACGCCGCAAGCCCGGCACGGGATCGGCAGCTATTTCAGCGCACCGATTCCCTTGTGGGATGACCCTCAGTTGCTGCGCAACGAAGCACAAGCCAGCGCGCTGGCTGACCAGTTCGGGAACGGGAACGCATTGGTAATGCGTGGTAACGGCGCCATCGTTGCTGGCGTATCGCTAGTCGAAGCGTTGACGTTGACCTGGTACTTGGAAGACGCCGCGCGCATCGAGTTGCAGTTGCACAGTGCCGGCCTTGCCGCTGAAGGACCGGTGCTCGATGCACAGGCATGTGCCCAGCGGGCTGTCACCACCGGCCGGATCTACGAGCGCATGTGGGACTACCTCACCGCCGCTGACCCCGAATACCGCATCCCCTCTCTCTAAAACAAGAAGGAATACCGTATGCCTGCGAAAGAATTCCGCCATTTCATCAATGGTGAGTGGGTGTCCAGCACCCGCACATTTGAAAATCGTAACCCTGCAGACAATAGCCTTGTCGGGTTGGTGCACGAGGCAAACCAGGAGCAAGTCGATGCTGCCGTACGCGCTGCGCGCAATGCCTTGAAAGGCCCTTGGGGCAGCATGACGGTGGCGCAGAGGACTGCGCTGCTACACAAAGTTGCAGAAGGTATTGAGCGTCGTCATGACGAGTTCGTCGCGGCTGAAGTTGCCGATACAGGCAAACCACGTGCGCTTGCTGGCCACCTGGACATCCCACGCGGGGCGGCCAACTTCAAAGTGTTCGCTGACCTGATCAAAAATGTGCCCACTGAAAGCTTCGTGATGGACACACCGGATGGCGGCAAGGCAGTCAACTACGCCGTGCGCGCTCCACGAGGCGTGATCGCCGTGGTCTGCCCATGGAACCTGCCGCTGTTGCTCATGACCTGGAAGGTCGGCCCGGCCCTGGCCTGCGGCAATACCGTGGTGGTGAAACCTTCCGAAGAAACACCCGCTACAGCCACGTTGCTTGCCGAAGTGATGAACGAGGCAGGTGTGCCACCTGGCGTGTACAACGTTGTGCATGGTTTTGGTGGCGATTCTGCCGGTGCCTTCCTGACAGCCCATCCCGAGGTTAACGGCGTGACGTTTACCGGCGAGACCGGCACCGGTGAGATCATCATGAAAGCGGCCGCCAATGGTATCCGCCCGGTATCGCTGGAACTGGGCGGCAAGAACGCCGGCATCGTCTTCGCCGACGCAGATCTTGAAAAAGCCGTCAAAGGTTTGGGCCGTGCCGTGTTCGAGAACAGTGGCCAGGTCTGTCTGGGTACCGAGCGTATCTACGTGCAGCGCCCGTTGTTCGAGCGCTTTGTAGCTGCATTCAAGGCGCATGCAGAGGGCATCAAAGTTGGCGACCCCAACCAGGCCGACACCAACATGGGGCCAGTCATTTCGCTGGGCCACCGCGAGAAGATTCTCTCCTACTGCCGCCAGGCCGTTGCCGATGGTGCAACAGTGGTCCACGGCGGCGGTATTGCGCAGGTGCCGCCGCATCTAGCCGAAGGCGCTTGGTTTGAGCCGACCATTTGGACTGGCCTTGCAGAAACCTCTGCCGTGGTCCGCGAGGAAATCTTCGGCCCAGTGTGTCATATCGCCCCATTCGATACCGAAGAAGAAGTGGTCCGCATGGCAAACGACACCCCCTATGGCCTGGCTGCCAGTGTGTGGACGCGCGACTTGCAGGTAGCCCACCGCTTGGGCAGTGCGCTCGATGTGGGCATTTGCTGGATCAACTCGTGGTTCCTGCGCGACTTGCGTACCGCCTTCGGCGGCGCCAAGCAGTCCGGTATCGGGCGTGAGGGGGGCGTTCACTCGCTTGAGTTCTACACCGAACTGCGCAATGTCTGCGTGCGGCTGTAAGGAGCCATCATGAACAAGCAAGAAATCGAAAAGCTTGGCCTGCAGCTGCATCAGGCGTTGACTGACCGCCAGGCAGTCGCGCCGTTGACCGAGCGTAATCCCGACATGACGCTTGAGCAGGCTTATCAGGTCCAACTGGCAATGATCCAGCATCGTCTCGAAGGAGGCCAGAAGGTCATCGGCAAGAAGATCGGCGTCACCAGCCAAGTGGTCATGGACATGCTCGGTGTCGATCAACCGGACTTCGGCCACCTGCTTTCGGACATGCTCTATGTCGATGGTGCTGCGATCTCTCTGGACGGTTTGATCGCGCCTAAGGCTGAAGGTGAAATTGCCTTCGTACTTAAAGAGGACCTGCGCGGTCCAGGCGTCACCGTAGCCGATGTGCTGCGGGCCACCGCCTATGTGATGCCCTGTTTTGAAATCGTCGATTCGCGCATTCGCGACTGGAAGATTCGTATCCAGGACACCGTTGCGGATAACGCTTCCGCAGGTGCGTTCGTGCTGGGGGGGCAGGGTGCCGCACCGCGCGACGTCGATCTGGCCTGTGTCGGCATGACCTTGGAAAAGAATGGTGAAGTTGTCGCAACCGGCGCTGGCGCTGCTGCGCTGGGGCACCCGGCGAACGCTGTTGCTTGGCTAGCCAACAAATTGGGGCAGCTGGGTATCGGGCTCAACAAGGGCGAGGTGATTCTCTCCGGCTCACTCGCCGCCATGGTCCCAGTTCAACCTGGCGATCAATTGCGTGTATCGCTCGGCGGCATCGGCTCCGCCTCTGTCCGTTTCGTTTGAAGGAACTCTTATGAATCTCTCTCCAAGCACCATTGCCCAACTCGCCGAACACCTGGAAAACGCTGAACTCAAGCGTGAGGCGGTAGCGAAGATCACCGATGCTCACCCAGACATGGATTGGGAAGATGCCTACGCGATCCAGGATGCGATCCGTCAGCGCAAGGAGGCACGCGGCGTGCGCATTCCAGGCCTGAAGATGGGCCTGACTTCCTTTGCGAAAATGAAACAAATGGGCGTAACTGACCCTATTCACGGCTTCCTCACCGACTACGGTTCATGCCTTGATGGCGCGGCCATTGATGTCGATAGTCTGATCCACCCCAAAGTGGAAGCCGAGATCGCCTTTGTGCTCAAGCATCCGCTGAAAGGCCCGGGCGTGCACGTTGGCGATGTACTGGCTGCCACTGATTTCATTCTGCCTGCAGTCGAGGTCATCGACTCGCGCTACGAGAACTTCCGCTTCGATCTCAAGAGCGTCATTGCGGATAACACATCCTCGGCGCGATTCGTCACAGGCGGCCAGATGAGCGGTGTACAAGGCATCGACCTGAAATGCCTGGGTGTCGTCTTGGAGAAAAACGGCGAAGTCGTCGCGACTGGCGCTGGCGCCGCCGTACTGGGCCACCCGGCGCAGAGCGTAGCGATGCTGGCTAACATGCTGGGCGCCAAGGGACGTGAGCTGCCGGCCGGCTGCTTCATCATGACCGGAGGCATTACCGAGGCGATCGCCGTTGCAGCTGGGGACAACATCAGCGTCCGCTACCAGCACTTGGGCAGCGTCTCCATGCGTTTCACCTCTTCCAGCCAACGTTGAGTCGGAGTCGACCATGCCTATCGCCATGATCCACCTCGCCGAAGGGCGTAGTGAAGAGAAAAAGCACGCATTGTTGGTCAGCGTCACTCAGGCCATCGCGCATAGCCTCGAAGTGCCAGTCGACAGCGTACGCGTGTTGTTGCAGGAAATCCCCGATACGCAGTGGGCCGCAGGTGGCAAGACCCTGGCCGAGCGCCGGCGCGGTAATGCCTGACCCAAGACTGTGTCACTAGAGGAAAAACAACAATGAGTAATCCAATCAGCGTCGCAATTATTGGTTCTGGCAATATCGGCACCGACCTGATGATCAAGATCCTGCGCAATGGCAAACACTTGAAAATGGCCGCCATGGTCGGCATCGACCCGGCCTCCGACGGCCTGGCCCGTGCTGATCGACTGGGGGTAGCCACCACGGCTGGCGGTATCGACGGCTTGCTGGCGATGCCTAACTTCAAAGATATTCGTATCGTCTTTGATGCCACCAGCGCAGGTGCGCATGCACACCATAACGAAGTCTTGCAGCAACATGGTGTGAAGGTGATCGACCTGACGCCTGCGGCAATCGGCCCCTATACCATCCCCGCGATCAACCTGGACGCCGAGCTGGATGCGCCGAACATCAATATGGTGACCTGCGGTGGGCAAGCCACTATCCCGATGGTGGCAGCGGTGTCGCGTGTGGCCAAGGTGCACTACGCAGAGATCATTGCCTCGATCAGCAGCAAATCTGCCGGTCCAGGCACCCGGGCCAACATTGACGAGTTCACCGAAACCACGTCGCAGGCGATTGAAAAACTCGGTGGTGCACAGCGCGGTAAAGCCATCATTGTGCTCAACCCCGCCGAACCACCCCTGATCATGCGCGACACGGTGTTCGTGTTGTCCGAGCTTGGAAGTCAGGACGAGATTGAACGTTCGATCGAAGATATGGTTGCCAGCGTACAGAGCTATGTACCGGGCTATCGACTCAAGCAAAAGGTTCAGTTCGAGGTCATTCCCGAAGATGCCCCGGTCAATGTTCCGGGCCTGGGCAAGCTCAGTGGTCTGAAAACCTCGGTATTCCTTGAGGTAGAGGGCGCCGCCCACTACCTGCCAGCTTACGCAGGCAACCTCGACATCATGACCTCGGCCGCCATGGCATGCGCCGAGCGCATTGCAAGTACTCGCATGAACGCAGAGGGCTGAACCATGACAACGCAGAAAAAAATCTACATCTCGGACGTGACTCTGCGCGACGGTAGCCACGCCATTCGCCATCAGTACAGCCTTGAACACGCACGGACAATCGCCCAAGCCCTGGATGATGCTCGGGTAGATTCCATCGAAGTAGCCCATGGCGACGGTTTGCAGGGTTCTAGTTTTAACTACGGGTTTGCTGCCCACAGCGACCTGGAGCTAATCGAAACAGTGGCGAGTGTGACCCGCCACGCGATGATCACCACGCTGCTGTTGCCCGGGATCGGGACCATTCACGATCTCAAGGACGCCTATTCAGCGGGGGCCCGCGGGGCGCGTATTGCGACCCATTGCACTGAAGCCGATGTTTCTCGTCAACATATCGAATACGCTAGAAAGCTGGGCATGGATGTTGTCGGTTTCTTGATGATGAGCCACATGCAGACACCGCAAGGGCTGGCGCAGCAAGGCAAGTTGATGGAGAGCTACGGAGCAAATTGCATTTATGTGGTCGACTCAGGCGGCGCATTGAACATGACCGGTGTGCGCGATCGCTTCAAAGCGCTGAAAGACGTGCTTGATTCGCACACGCAAACCGGGATCCATGCCCACCACAATCTGAGCCTCGGCGTGGCCAACTCCATTGTCGCGGTGGAGGAGGGATGTGATCGCGTTGATGCAAGTTTGTCGGGAATGGGCGCTGGGGCCGGCAACGCACCTTTGGAGGTTTTCATCGCCGCCGCCGAGCGGTTGGGCTGGAATCACGGCACCGATCTCTACACCCTGATGGACGCTGCCGATGACATCGTCCGACCCCTTCAAGATCGACCGGTGCGAGTTGACCGCGAGACCTTGGCGCTTGGCTATGCGGGCGTTTACTCAAGCTTCCTTCGCCATGCTGAAGCAGCGGCCAAACGGTATGGCCTGAGTACTGTGGACATTTTGGTCGAGTTGGGCCGTCGGAAAATGGTTGGAGGCCAAGAAGACATGATTGTCGATGTTGCCTTGGATCTGACTCGACGTTGATTGGTGGATCATTGCAACAGTCTTTGGTGTTTTTACGGGATTGTCCGTCTTGGTCACTCAAAATAGAGTGAAAAAAACAACGAGGATGTGTTCCATCATGGCTGATCTAAAAGACCGAAACATCATGCTAACTGGGGCGTCAGGCGGTATTGGACGTGCCTCTGCACTGGCCTTTGCCGAAGCTGGCGCAAGGGTTGTATTGATAGATCGCGATGTTTCGGGTCTTGAAGAGGTCTACAGCGCTATTACTTCGACGGGCGGCAAAGCTTACTCAATCGTATGTGATATCACGAATGAAGAGGCTGTTGCCGCTGCAGTTGAGGAGGTCGTGGTTCGGTTTGGCAAGCTCCATGGTGCGTTTAACAATGCCGGCGTCGAGCAAAGTAACTTGCCGCTTCATGAGATCTCGTCTGCCGCATGGGAACGCATTGTTCGCATTGACCTGACGGGTGTTTTCTACTGCATGAAGTATCAGGTTCGCGCCATGCTGAACAGTGGGGGTGGCTCAATCGTGAATACCGCGTCTGCATTAGGCGCGGTAGCAATTGCGGCCGCTGCTGATTATGTAGCAGCCAAGCACGGCGTGATTGGTTTAACCAAGGCGGCTGCGGTTGACTATGGCACGCAAGGCATCCGCGTTAACGCGATCATGCCGGGTGTCATCGAAACGCCGATGATCGTACGTGCCTCACAAGACCCGAACTTCGCCAAGCAGTTTTCGGCATTGCGGGAGCGCCACCCGATTGGCCGTCTAGGCCAACCAGAGGAAATTGCCAAGGCGGCACTATGGTTGCTGTCGGACGACGCGAGTTTCGTAACCGGTACATCGCTGGCCGTCGACGGCGGTTACCTCACCACTTGATGGAGCTGCTCGCGGCCTTTGTATTTTCAATGTCATCGACTGGGAACGGTCGCCTAAGGTTGCCTTGCTGATTTAGCAACGGCAGCAGAGCTAATTCAGAAGTAAACGGAGTCTGTCATGATTAATGTAGGTCGTCGTATTCAAGTAAACGCTGAACCGGACGCAGGCGGCGTGCGCCTTGACCGTAGCCAGGTGTGGGAAGGCCTGGTCAGTAAAGCGCGCAATGCCGTTCCTTTTGTATCGGCCATCACCGAATGCAACATCGTCGAGGACAAGGGCGATCGCTTTATTCGTGAGGTGTTGTTGCACGGCGAACGCCTGCAAGAGCTGGTCATCCTCACCGAAGAGCAGCAAGTCGAGTTTGTGCGCCTGTCTGGCAACGCACGCGGGATCATCAAGAACGTCATCGAAGAAGAAAACGGCGAACTGTACCTGCGGTTCACCTTCGATTTTTCCTTGTCGGGCGCGAAGCCTGGCAGCGAGCAGGAAACTGCATTTGCAGAAGGGATGCAGAAGTCTTATCTGGGCGCTGTGAAGAGTACCTTGGATACCATTCGTAACAAGGTCAAAAAGGCCGCCTGAGTAGCGGCAACCTGATGCACGCTCAAAAACAACAACAAAAAATGAGGATTGCCTTGCGATGAAGCATGAACTGACTGGTATGTTTGAAGATGTAGACCGGATGTCTGTCGATGGTTTTTTGAGCTATCTGACGGATGATGTTGTATTTCGTTTCGGGAATGCCCCAGAGCTCCGCGGGAAGCAGGCTGTCAGGGAGGCAATCGAGCTGTTTTTCAGTGGTATTGCCGGCCTCAAACACGATCCCCAAGGTGTTTGGAGTGAAGGAGATACCACTGTCTTACGTTTCGATACGCACTATACCAAGCTCGACGGTGTCATCCTGTCCGTGCCGTGTTGCGTCGTTGTACAGTTTGATGCATCACGTTTGATCCACGACTATCGAATTCACATCGATATTTCATCACTGTTCAGTAAAGCCTCTGTCGACGCGGTGTTATTGCAGGCGACTGCGTAATTCACCGAGTGGTTGCACCGCGCTTGTCGGCTAGAGTCCACGAATGCTTTGCCGGCTCGCGCGGTGTTTTGGTTTTGGCGCACCAGAAGGCGTTGTGATGAAAGACTTGAACCTTCTCTATACCTTCGAAGCGTTATGGCGGGACCATTCGGCTTCCATAGCGGCCCAGAATCTAGGGGTCACCCAGGCGGCGGTGAGCGGTTCGCTCAAACGCTTGCGCAGCGAGTATGGCGATAGGCTCTTTACGCTGGTAGGTCGGCGTATGGAGCCGACGCCGTTCTGCATTCACATAGCACCCAGATTACTGACCTCACTGGCCATGGTAAGAGAAGCTGCCTGCCAGATGCCCATGTTTGATCCGCAAAGCTGCGAAAAAGCGTTCACGGTACGCATGCGTGATGTCGGTGAGGTGGTCTGCTTGCCTGCCATTGTCAGCGAACTCGCGCGTGTAGCGCCTAAGGCGCGCATCCACACTGTGGCGGCGGGGATGGACGAAACCCTGAACGGCCTATCCACCGGAAGGATTGATCTGGCGCTGGGGTTCATGCCAACGCTTCAAACCGATATTCATCGAACGGCCGTCTTCTCGCAGCATTATGTTTGCGCCATGCGCAAGGATCATCCATTGGCGCAGGGGGGCTTAACGCCAGAGGCTTTTGCTATAAGTGAGCATTTGCTGGTCGAGTCTGGGGGCAGTGGCCATCTGGCGCTTGAGCGCGCCATGATCGATGCCGGAGGGAGGGACTGCATCAAAATGAGAATTCCCCAGTATCTGTCAGGTCCTCACCTGCTGCTGGACTCTGACATGATATGGACACTACCCAATGCACTGGGTAAAACCTTGGCGCAATTCTATCCGCTCGTAATATGGCCTCTGCCCCTGCAGGTGCCATCATTCGAGATCGATCTGTATTGGCATGATCGGTTTCACCGCGACCCACAGAGCCGATGGTTCAGAGAAATGGTGGGCGGCGTACTGCGCAGCCAGCAATCGGTCTGGCAATGACAGGATTTTTCCAGGGCATATTGACACTGCCCTCCAACCTACGTGGACTTGACCCCGTCGCTGTGTAGGCTCAAAGGAGAGTCCTCGGCCGTGAAAATGTGGGGCAGATGCAGGCTCAGGTAGTCGATCAGGCTACGGACAGAGGGCAGCATGCCTTTGGGCTTGGGATAGAGTAAATGGATGATGTGCGTTGCACCGGTCCAGGACGGGATGACCTCCAGATCCTTTGAGTTGACAGATGCCGCAGCAATGGGTTCGGGCAGCAGAGCTACTCCGATGCCATTGACCGCAGCTTCCAGTTGCATGCGTAGGTCGTCAGTGATCAACCGCGGTTGATGACTGATCAGCACGTCTTCACCCTCGTGATCTTGTAATAGCCATCGTCCCACGCCATCGTGGATGTCACCCGGGCGAGAGAGCGTCTCCAGGCCAGACAGGCCGTGTGCAGTTGCAGGCCGTCCCACACGATCAAGGTATCGAGGGCTTGCGACTAAAATCTTCCGAGAGGTTCCCAGACTTTTCGCAACAAGGCCTGCGGTTTCCTCTATTTTTGCCCGCGACCGTAGCGCCAAATCAAAGCGCTCTTCGAACAAGTCGACCTCCCGGTCCACCGCGCTCATCTCCAAGCGGACCTTGGGATACTTTTCCATATAGCCTGGGAGCAGAGGGGCCAAGTAGGTCTGCGCCATTACTTGCGGGCAGCTCAGCCTCACCAGCCCGACGGGTTCACGCCGCAGGTGCTCGACACTTTCATAAGCAGTGTGTGCCCCCTCAACGACAGGTTGGCTGAGGGCATAAAAATGATGACCTGCCTCGGTCAGCGAGACCTGACGGGTCGTCCGGTGCAGCAGCCGTGCGCCCATTCGTAACTCCAGGTGGGCCACATGCCGGCTGAGAAGCGTTTTTTCGATCCCGGTTGCGCGAGACGCTGCAGAAAAACCGCCGTGCTTGACCACCAACACAAAGTAATACAGGTCGTTCAGATCTTTCATGCATCACCTTTTCCTGCAATCGAACGCCCCGTTAGAGAGTGAGGCCGATCGCTGGAGTGAGAGGAGTCGTGGCGCCTGTGACGGCTACGCGGACTGATGGCGTAATGATCAGTCACCCAAGGAAGGGGATAAAGGCGTCTGGGTTGAAATGACTGTTCCATCAGTGGAGCAGTCATGGCCCTAATGGCTTACTGAGCTTCGGAATGTGCCGTCATTGTTGAAGGCGCTGGATCGCGTTCTCGCCTATCTAACCAGTAGAGGGTGCAGAGCGTGATTGCAGCCGCGGCCACTGGAGCAGCCAAGCAATGGAAGAAGGCCTGGGCATTACCGGCTGCGGCGATGACCCACGCGCCCATCATGGAACCCACAATCGAACCGGAACGGCCTACCGCCATTGCCCAACTGACGCCAGTGACGCGAGCGGTGGTGGGATACAACGTTGCTGCCACGAGATTCAGACCATTCTGTGCACCGGCGATACCAAAGCCGATGACAAACACCATCGCGGCCAACTGATAGGCATCCCCCATCATGTAGCCAGTAATCGCAACGACGACTGCTGTCACCGAATACGCAACTGCTAGCACTGGGTAAGGCCCTGTACGGTCCATCAGCATGGCCATGAGGAGGGCGCCAGCTGTTCCGCCCAGGGGCACCATGGCACCGATGCGTGATGCATGAGCAATATCGTAACCTGCATCTTTGAGCAGCGTTGGCAGCCAACTGCTGAGCAGGTAAAAGACAAACAGTGAGCAGAAGAACGAGAGCCACAGCAGCAGCGTGCGAATGGCACGGCCCTCGATAAAGAGATATTTGACCGGCGATCTTGCCTGGTCATGATCCTGGTCACCGCTGATCGTGATGTCGCGCCAGCTAGTGCGAGTGATCCGCTCGACCACTCTACGCAGGCGTTCTGCATGCTTGGCTGATGAGGCCATGAACTGGACAGATTCTGGCATCAGCCACGCCAGCAGCGGTAATAGCAGCAAGGGTAAAATACCGCCCAGGATTAACACTGAACGCCAGCTGTATGCAGGTATCAGGTAGGCGGCCAGCACGCCGCCCAAAGCGAGTCCAGCGGTGAAACCACTCCAACTCAATGTCACGAGGATCATTCGGCGTCGCTTTGGCGAATATTCGGCACTCAAGGCTATGCAGGCGGGCATCGCTCCGCCCAAGCCGACGCCTGTGACGAAGCGCAAAATTGTCAACGATTCGATGGTCTGGGTGTATGCGCTGGCGAACGTCGCCAGCCCGAACACCAATATGGAAATCAGCAAAACACGCTTACGCCCGACAGCATCGGCTATTGGGCCCAACATCAGGCTGCCGACCATGAGCCCGAACAGTCCGGCGCCGAAGACGGGTGACAACTGGCGGGGCCCTAACCCCCATTCTTCCCGCAGAGAAGGCGCGATATAACCAATGGCCGCGGTATCAAAACCGTCGATAAGAACAATGATGAAGCACATGGACAGGGTTGCGATCTGGTAGGGCGAAATCTTGGCACGATCGATGATTTCGCCAATTCGGATGGGCGTAGCATTCATGGGTACGATCCATATTTTTATTTTTTGAGTAGACGGGATCGTCGCTAACCGTTTTAAATAAAGGAAGCTAATTCTATTTATGTAAACTATCCGTTTTGGTTATACCCATGCGAACCGATCTGAATCTGCTGCGCGTTTTGCTTGCCGTATACGAAACCGGCAACGTAACAACAGCCGCCAAGCGGCTTGGCATGAGTCAACCAGCGGCAAGCGCTGCGCTGGCGCGTTTGCGTCATTCCTTGGGTGACCCATTGTTCATTCGCGCCGGCAATGCGATGGAGGCCACCCCCCGTGCACAAGGCATCATTGAGCACACACGTGAAGTCATCGAGATTATTGATCGTGACATCCTCATCGGACCCAGCTTCGACCCCGCTACCAGCGAACAGGAATTCGTTTTCTGCCTGAGTGAGGTAGGGGAGGTAGTGTTCCTGCCGGCGTTATTCCAGAGCCTGCGACGGCTTGCACCCAGTGCCCGGATACGCACCATCAGCCTCGCACCTGATGAGCTTGTGGAAAGTCTTCATGAAGGGCGGGTCGATGCGTTGTTGGGTTATTTCCCCGATTTGATTACGTCAAACATTTACCAGCAACGGCTGTTTTCACACGATTTGGTCTGCCTGGTACGACTCGACCACCCCTTGGTGGGCGAACACCTGACGCTTGACACCTTCAGCAAGTTGGAGCATTTGCAGGTTCGAGATGGCAGTCGTCGCCAGGAAATGTACGAAGCCCACTTGGGCAAGAGCGGCGTTCATCGCAACATCGTGCTGCAGACATCTCATTACATGAGCGTGCCCTCGATCATCGAGCAATCGGACCTGATCGTCGTTCTACCACGCACAGTTGCCAACATGTACATTCATCACCCGAATGTACGAACGGTGGAGCCCCCACTGGCGTTTCCGCGCTACGACCTCAAGCAGTACTGGCACGCCCGCTATCATGAGGCACCACGGAGTGTGTGGTTGCGGCGATTGATCTCGACAGTGTTCAGCGAGTAATGAGTCACTTTTGACCGTCTACAGCGACTGGTGCATAGTCGCAACAGCCTTTGGTGTTTTCGCCCCTAGTCATCCCCGCTCATCACTTCTAACGTCATTCGATTAAATGAATCGGATGAATTCGGATGTTGCAAACGGAGCACTTAAAAACACTGTCGGGACTTGGATCCGTACACGATGCCCCCGGTTTGTCTGAGGGTTTTACCGAGGTGTTTGAAAGTTATCAGGTGCCTGCCAACGGAGTGGACTTGCACGCCGTCATAGGCGGCGAAGGCAAGCCATTGCTGCTACTGGGTGGTTGGCCGCAGAGCTGGTTTGCCTGGCGCTACCTCATGCTGCCCTTGGCTCGCCACTACACGGTGATCGCTGTCGATCCCCGCGGTGTAGGGCTTTCAGAAAAACCTTCAGAGGGCTATGACTCCATAACCCTTGCCCAAGACATGTTTGCACTCATGGATGCGTTGGGTTACGCCTCTTTCGCCATGGCAGGCCACGATATCGGCATGTGGACAGGCTATGCCATGGCCCACGACCAACCCGGGCGAATCGAGCGCATTGCGTTGGGTGAGGCGCTAATCCCAGGGGTTTCACCTTCACCGCCTTTACTGCCAGATCAACGATGGCTAAGTGACTTCCTTTGGCATTTCAATTTCAATCGGGCTTTCAGCGTCAACGAGCTGCTTGTCAGAGGGCGTGAAGAAATCTATTTCGGCCATCAGTTCGCTACCAAGGCCGGTTCGCCTGACGCCGTGCCCCGTTACGCCGTTGACCATTACATAGCGTTGCTCAAGCGTGATCCAGAAGCGCTGCGAGCAAGCTTTGACTATTACCGCGCCATTGATCAGTCGATCCCGCAAAACCGGGAGCGCATGGCAACGCGTTTGACTCTACCGGTGCTTGCGTTTTCCGGCGCGCTTGCACGCGGCGACAGTGTTGACGCAGAGCTGCGCACAGTGGCGGCCAATGTCGAGTCCGTCGTCATCCCGGCGTGTGGTCATTACCCTGCAGAGGAGCAACCGGATGCGCTGCTTGGCGCTTTGCAGCGCTTTTTCGCACCTTATGCAGATGCCCCTGCCTGAGACCCGATCCAGAGGTTGCATACATGTCTAAAGTCATTGTCCCAGTCCATCGCGCCAAGGTGGGTGATCACTTCCATGGTTACGGGCTGCGAACAGATCAGCATCTGATCTCACCCTTCATCGGGGTTGATCATTACTGGATGACCGCCCCCACTTTTGCTCCGCACCACCACGCCGGTATTTCGGCCCTCTCGTACCTGCTTGGCGATTCAGAAACGGGAATGGCAAACCGGGATTCAATCGGTACTCAAAACATTATCAGCCCCGGCGGGCTGCATTGGACTACTGCCGGGCGCGGTGTGACCCATGAGGAAGTACCGGCGCAATCCGGGAAAACCGTTCATGGTTTACAAATTTTCGTAGCTCTTGCGCAGTCGAGGCAAGGTATCGCTCCTTTCCCGTTGATACTCGAATCACAGGCTGTACCAGTGGTGAACAAGCCGGGGGCGATTATCAGGATACCGCTAGGGCAATATGAGGGCGTGCGCTCTCCCGTGGATCCTCCCACCGAAGTAACGATGCTCGATATCAACCTCGACGCAGGTGCGGAGTTACGTGTGCCCGTGACAGAGGGGCATTGCATGTTCGTTTTACCGATAGCCGGTACGGCGGAAATCGATGGACAGCTTTTCGACCGTGAAGACCTCCAGGTCCCGGTTTTCACGGCACAAGACAAAACCCAGACAATAATCTTCAAGGCGCCGCATGGTAGTGCCCAGGCCGTGCTTTTCAGCGGCCCTCCGCTACCCTTTGTGTGACTCCACCCAGCGAGGATCTGAACTATGGCTGTCGTACGATTTACCGCAGACAACGCCGCATTGCTGCTCATCGACCACCAGGTCGGTACGATGCAATTGATCAAGAACATCGACAGTGATCTTGCCGCCAAACAGTCGGTTGCATTGGCAAAAATGGCAAAAATTCTCAATATGCCAGTAGTCATTACTTCGAGTCAGGAAGATCAAGCTCAGGGCCCGATACTGCCGGAAATCGCTCAGGTGCTTCCAGATGCGTACGCAGCGAGGGTCAAACGGCCAGGCGTGGTAAATGCCTGGGAATATCCAGACTTCCACAAAGCGGTACTGGCTACTGGCCGCAAGAACCTGATCATGGCGGGGGTAACTACTGATGTCTGCCTTATCTTCCCTGCGATCGACGCTGCTCAGGAAGGCTTCGCAGTGCAAGCGGTGATGGATGCGTCAGGATCGCCCAGCTTGCTATCTGAGGAATTCGCCCGGCAGAGAATGCATGATGCTGGCGTGGTACTCACCGCCACCAATACGTTGATGGCAGAAATCGGCAAAGACTGGTCAACACCAAACGGACAGCAGTTGATTGGCCTGTTGTTCAGTGATGTGTTCCCTGCATTAGGGGCTGGCATCAAATAACGTTTGGCATCCATCCATCGGAACTCGGGGGAGGCTAACTGCTCCCCCCTAGGCGCGCATCGAGCTGCAGTCAAACCACATCACGAAATCGCCACCCTCTGCTGGTCTGAAAACAGGTCAAACATCGTTTGGCGCAACCACCGATTCGCCGGATCCTTGTTGAAACGTTCATGCCAGAACAGGTTGATCTCGATATTTGGCAATTCAACCGGGGGTGGCAACATACAGAGGCCGAACGGTTCCTGACAACTGATCGCAAAGCGTTCCGGAACTGTTGCGAGGAGGTCCGTTCGCTGAAGTATGTGTCCCACCGCCACAAAATGCGGGACTTCAAGGCGGACATTGCGCGCAACGCCAGCACGCGCGTAGAAGGTGTCCACCTCACCATGCCCTGTGTTGGCAGCTACCACCTTTACGTGACCGTAACTGGAGAACGCTTCAAGTGTCAGTGGCTGTAGCGTGGCAGGGTGACCAGCACGGCAGAGGCATACGTAGCGGTGATGGAACAGCCTGCGCTGAAAAAAACCTGCTTGCAGATGAGGAAGCAAACCAACCGCCAGGTCGACAGTACCATTTTGCAGCCCCTCGGCGACGGAATCAGAAGTGTTTCTCAGTGTGCTGATGGTGCACCCTGGGGCTAGCTCAGCCAAGGCATCCATCAACGCAGGCATGAAATAGATTTCGCCGATGTCCGTCATGGCCATGGTGAAGCGCCGGTTGCAGGTCAAAGGATCGAATGTATTTTGTCGGACAAGCGCATCGCGCAGCGTTTGTATGGCATTAGTTACCGGCCCAGCCAGATGCAACGCATATGGGGTCGGCGCCATGCCTTTGGAGGTCCGTACGAACAGTTCATCATTGAGCGCTGTGCGCAGGCGCTTGAGTGCGTTGCTCATTGCGGGCTGGGTCAGTGCGAGATTTTCTGCGGCGGTCGAAACCTTGCGATCTATGAGCAATTGGTTAAAAACCAGCAGCAGGTTCAGGTCCAGGTCGCGTAGTTCCATGATGCCGTTACTTTCCTAACCGTCGATGGTTGAAGGCAATGCCGGGTAATCGGGCTGCCAGGTACATTCACAAGCGTGATGGGCATTATACCGGTCACGGCATTTATAAATAACATCACAGCAGCAATCATCTGGGAGCTCCAATAACAATCATTCCCAGGGGTATTTAGCTATGCATGACTCATCTTCTGCCTTGCGTGTCTCGATTATCGGTGGCGGTATTGCCGGCATCGCCCTCGCTCTCAATCTTTGCCGACATACCCACCTAAGCGTTCAATTATTTGAAGCCGCCCCCGCATTTGGCGAAGTGGGCGCTGGCGTTTCGTTTGGCGCTAACGCGGTCAGAGCAATCGCGGGCTTAGGTATTGCAGGGCATTACCGAAAGATCGCTGATTGCACACCCGCTCCATGGCAAGACATCTGGTTTGAGTGGCGCCTTGGCAGCAATGCCCACTATTTGGGTAACAGCGTTGCGGAGGGGGTCGGCCAGTCTTCGGTCCATCGCGCTGATTTTCTGGATGCGCTGGCCCGGCAGTTGCCATCGGGTATTGCTCAGTTTGGGAAGCGTGCGCAACAGGTGATTCAGAACGAGGAGGGGGTTCGCGTAACGTTTTCTGATGGTAGTAAGCATCACTGTGATTTGTTGATCGGCGCCGACGGCATCAAGTCATCGATTCGTGACCATGTACTGCAGGGCTTGCAGCAACCCTTGGTTTCACCCCGGTTCAGTGGTACTTGCGCCTACCGCGGCCTTATTGACAGCCAGCAGTTACGCCGCACCTACCGGGCGCGCGGGGTCGATGAACACCTACTGAATGTGCCACAGATGTATCTCGGCCTGGATGGTCATATCCTTACCTTCCCTGTCAAACAGGGGAGGCTGATCAATGTGGTCGCATTCACCTCCAATCGTACCCATTCCGAACCAACCTGGCCGAGTGATGAGCCTTGGGTCAGGACTGCAAGTCAAACAGAAATGCTGCAGGCGTTTGCGGGCTGGGGCGATGCAGCACGCATCCTGTTGGAGGCTATTGCGAGCCCATCGTTATGGGCACTGCACGACCTCCCAGAGCTTCCAGGTTACACGCATGGGCGCGTGGCCGTGATCGGCGACGCGGCCCATGCAATGCTGCCGCATCAAGGTGCGGGCGCTGGTCAAGGCCTAGAAGACGCCTGGCTACTCGCGCGCCTACTTGCCTACCCACAAGTGGTCAACAAGAATCCTGAAGCTGTGCTGGAAGCGTATGACGCCGTACGCCGTCCACGCGCCTGCCGTGCCCAAAGAACGTCGTGGGAGGCGGGCGAGCTTTATGAGTTTCGTAACCCTGATGTATTAGATAACCAGCAAATGTTGGGCAAAGCGCTGAGCGAGCGATTCGACTGGCTATGGCAGCACGATATGCACGTCGATCTACTTGAGGCTATGAAAATCCTGGGGTTGCATGTCCAGGCAGCGTGATATCTGAAGGGAGCGGACCAATGTATAAGTCCACTCAATACCGGCTCAGCCCTGATGATTATTGGTGCTCACACGCAACAGTGTTTAGTGATTTGCTCGACTAGTCATCCAAGTGGGCAAGTCCCTAAAGTTTACTCAAATATCGACTCCATAGTCTTTTTTTAGATGTTGCGCCTGAAAATATTCAAATAACAACAAGGAACACGTCATGAGCGATCGTTTGAAAGGCAAGGTCTGCATTATTACGGGTACCGGTGGCTCAATGGGCCGAGCTGCTGCGCTTATGTTTGCTCGGCAGGGCGCCAAGGTTGTTGGCTGCGATGTGTATCCGGAATCTGCCGAAGAGACAGTGGAGATGGTCAGAGGACAGGGCGGCGATATGGTCTCCCTCAGTCGTTGCGACCTGACCGACCCAGCCAGTTGTGCCAAGCTGGTTGATCTCGCTGTATCAACCTATGGCCGTGTGGACGTGCTGTTCAACAACGCTGCAATGGCCTATTTTGGATGGATTGATCAGATCTCCGATGACGACTGGCACCGCACCATCGATCAGGAAGTGAACCTGGTCTTTCACATGGTGCGGGCCGCATGGCCTGAACTGATCAAGTCGCCGGGTGCGTCGATCATCAATACGGCGTCTGTGTCAGCGTGGTCCACATACAAACTGCTGCCCGGGATTGCCCACTCGGCGGCGAAAGGCGCCGTGCTGTCCATGACTCGCCAGTTGGCGCTGGAGGGGCGAGTCCATGGACTGCGGGCCAACAGCATTTCCCCCGGCCTGATCGAGTCCAAGCAAACCATTCCGCTGCTCCAAGATCCCGTATGGGCCGAGACCATGGTAGGCAAGGTCATGCTGGGGCGCATGGGGAAACCGGAAGAAGTCGCTGCCACGGCGCTATTTCTGGCCTCGGATGAGAGCTCCTTCATCACCGGTACGGATATCCGCGTGGACGGCGGTACTACTGCCTGGTAGCGATCAAGCATGATGGCTGCGGCATTCTCATTAAGCCGAGAGTGCCGCGCCCAACTGAAGTATTTCCCCCGAATCCGAGCAAGTTACCTGGCACCAGGAGGAACACTGCTGCCTGAAATGAAGCATCCACTACATGAATCTTCGTAATTAAAACAACAATCCATACGAGATCATCTTTATGCTGCGTGCCCCTGCGTTGCTGACCGGCAACCGTTTCCCTGTTTTTTGTGCAGCCGCCACCCTGCTGTTGAATGCCCCCGCACACGCGACTGAATATAACGGTACTGCGTACCCTTTAGGCCTGGACACGGTACTGGCTGGCCGAATGCCACCGCCAGGGCTGACGACCTTTCTCTACAGTTCTGCGTATAAGGCAACAGAGCTAAAAGACGCAAATGGTCATGAACAGTCGGGTATTGAGGACTTCAGCATCAGCTACGAGGCTCTTGCCGTCTGCCTTGATTACGTTTACAGCGACTACACCCTATTCGGTGCAACAATCGCCAGCCGAGCTGCGCAGCCTTACATCAGCGGCCAAGTGAGTTGGTACACGAACACGCCTCAGGGCCGCGTGCGCTATAGCGGCAAAAGCGCGGGACTTGCCAATCTTGCATTTACCCCATTGTTCATGGGCTGGAGTTCGCCACGCGTTCACCAGATGCTGGGTGTGGATGTCTACGCCCCCACAGGTTCGTATGACAAAGACCGACTGTTCAACGCCGGGACGAATGTGTGGTCGTATTCGCCTTGGTATTCGATCACAGCCAACCCAATCGATGAACTCGAGATCAGTGCAAAGATGCTGTACATGATCAATGAGAACAACCGTGAGACCGATTATCGATCGGGACGGGAGGTCAACGTCGACTACCACTTGGGCTACAGCGTAAATGAGCACTGGCAAGTGGGCTTGAGCGGCTATCTGTACAAACAGGTCAGCGATGACGAGCACCAGGGTGAGTCGGTGGGAGAGAACGGCAACCGTGGGCAGGTCGCTGCATTTGGCCCGGTGGTGAAATACCAGACGCCAGAATTTGGAGTCGTCCTGAAGTGGCAACATGAAGCGCTGGTGGAAAACAGGGCACAGGGGGAGCGCATCTGGTTGCAGGCCGTTTTATTGTTCTAAGGCGCCACACGCCTGGGTCAATCAAGGGGGAGCACCCAGTCCCCATTCGTTTATTTCCACAACAATCTCAGAGAGTGAACTGATATGACCAAGGCCGCCGATGTCGTTGTGCAATGCCTGGAAAACGAAGGTGTCGAGTATGTGTTCGGCATTCCCGGTGAAGAAAACCTGGACCTGTTGGAATCCCTGCGCAAGTCGAAGATCAAGCTGGTACTGACCCGTCACGAGCAGTCCGCCGGCTTCATGGCTGCCACTTATGGCCGCCTCACCGGCAAAACCGGCGTTAGTCTGTCGACCCTTGGCCCTGGCGCGACCAACTTGGTGACCGCCAGTGCCTACGCGTACTTGGGTGGCATGCCGATGATGATGATCACCGGCCAAAAACCGATCAAGAAGTCCAAGCAAGGCCGTTTCCAGATCATCGACGTGTGCGGCATGATGGACCCCATCACCAAGTACACCCACCAGTTCGCCTCCGCCGACAACATCCCGGCGCGTATGCGCGAAGCGTTCCGCCTGGCTGAAGAAGAAAAACCGGGCGCCGTGCACCTGGAGTTGCCTGAGGACATCGCGGCGGAACAGACCGACAGTTTGCCGATTCCCCCGAGCCTCCACCGTCGCCCCCTGGCGGAACACAAGGCCGTCGAAGCCGCTGTAGAAAAACTGCAGAAGGCTCGCAGCCCGATCCTGGTGATCGGTGCCGGTGCCAACCGCAAGATGACCGCCAAGGTCCTCAAGCAGCTGATCGACAAGACCGGCATCCCGTTCATCACCACCCAAATGGGTAAAGGTGTGGTCGACGAGCGTCACCCGCGTTTCCTGGGGAACGCTGCGCTGTCGTCCGGTGACTTCGTCCACCGCGCCATCGAAGCGGCCGACCTGATCATCAACATCGGCCACGACGTGATCGAAAAGCCGCCGTTCTTCATGGTCCGTAGTGGCACCGAAGTCATCCACATCAGCTTCCGCTCCGCCGAAGTCGATGCCGTGTACTTCCCGCAGGTGGAAGTGATCGGCGACATCGCCAATGCCGTGTGGCAGATCAGCGAAGCGCTGAACGATACCGCGCACTGGGACTTCACCCGCCTGATGGCCATCCGTGAAGCCAACGAAGCGCAGATCGCCGAAGGTGCCGATGATGACCGCTTCCCGGTCTACCCACAGCGCCTGGTGGCCGACATCCGTCGCGTGCTGCCGTCTGAAGGCATCGTTGCCCTGGACAACGGCATCTACAAAATCTGGTTCGCCCGTAACTACAAGGCGCACAAGCCGAACACCGTGCTGCTGGACAATGCACTGGCGACTATGGGCGCCGGCCTGCCGTCGGCCATGGCGGCGCATCTGGTACATCCGGATCGTCCGGTGATTTCGGTGTGCGGCGACGGTGGCTTCATGATGAACAGTCAGGAACTGGAAACCGCGGTCCGTCTGGGCATGCACATCACTGTGGTGATCCTGCGGGACGACGGCTACGGCATGATCCGCTGGAAACAGGCCAACATGGGCTTCACCGATTTCGGCCTGGACTATGGCAACCCGGACTTCGTTAAATATGCCGAAGCTTACGGCGCCAATGGATACCGAGTGGACAGTGCTGATGCTTTGCTGCCGCTGCTGGATCACTGCATTGCCAACCCCGGCGTGCACGTGATCGACTGCCCAGTCGACTACAGTGAGAACGACCGCATCCTTAATGGGGAATTACGTGAACGATCACTGGCTGTATAAGGTTTCCGGTGGCGAGATCGGGGGGGGGCACGGGGGACGCTTCCCGTTATTCCGTCACTCCCGCTCGCATGGCGAGCGTTCAACTGCAACTTACGCCGAGCAGTGCCTCAGCCCTATTGAGGCACCCTCGGGAAGCGTCTTAATGGCGTTTTTTTACTCTATGATTTGCACTGCACATGGGTGGATGGCAGGTTTCCAATCACCCATGTGCGAGCAGCCTCACACAGTTTAGCTAGCCGTTTCAATACTCGTAAGCAGCATCTCGTGGAGCGGTACGCCATCGCGCAGTCGCGCCAGTAAATCGGGTTCAGTGAGGTCGGCATTGAGTGCCTTGTCTATTACTTTTGTCAGCTCTCGTGCTGGCAAGATGAGCACACCGTTGTCATCGGCCAAGACAAGGTCGCCTGGATTCACCGTGACCCCAGCGCAGTTCACTGTCACATTCACCTGGCTGGTGGCGCTTCCGATCAGCTTGGTAGTCAGCTGAGTGGTGCCGCGAGCGAAGACCGGCAACTGGCAAGCACGCAGCTCGTTGATGTCGGTAACTACGCCGTCAACGATGATGCCGGCTGCACCTGCGCAGCGAGCCGCAAACTGCGTGACCGCACCAACGCAAGCGTGGGCATGGTCACCCGCCATGTCGATCACCAGAGCGTCGCCCGGCTGCAGGGAGATCAGGGCGCGATTGACTGCGATGGCATCCGGCTCTGCAAGACGCAACGTCACTGCCCGGCCAACAATGCGTCCGCCCGGCACCATTGCGCGGACTTCGTGGCTGACGAACCCTTGTTCGAGGAAGTGGCCCAGTGCAGCGAAGCTGACCTCTCGCAGCTTTGCGATAAAATCGTTGTCGTTCATTTCCCACGCTCCATGTCGACCAGCTCGGCTATACAGTCGATTTCCAGGCTCACTCCCCACAACTGTACGCAGACGGTTGTACGGGCAGGTGGTGCATGGCCAAGGATTTCCTTGTAAACCTCGTTGAATGGCGTCAGTTGATCGGGATCTGTCAGGTATGCGTTGACCTTGACGATGTGTGACAGGCTGGAGCCAGCTGCGTCGAGGATCGCGGCCAGGTTGGCGAAGGTCTGTCTGACCTGATCTTTGAAGTTATCGGGTTGTTCCTCGAGGCTGCCCAGTGATGGGATCTGGCCGGCGGTGAATACCAGGTGGCCGCTGACCACGGCTTGGGAGTAGGGGCCTACTGGGCTGATGGTGCCAGTGGCGCTGTGGATGCGTTTCATTGAGAGCTCCTTGAAGCGAAGGCGTGCCGCCGGCTCGCCGGCAGCACTTGGTCAGAAATCAGAAAAGCGCCAGGGTGTAGCTGACTATGAGTCGGTTTTGTTCCTGGTTGGGATCGATTTCGGAGTGCAGCAACCCGTGGCGCCAAGCCAGACCGAGGCCCTTGAATGCACCGTCCTGCACGACATAATCCAGGCCAACATCCCGCTCCCATTCGCTCGCGTCATTTCCGCTGGTGGTGCGGATGTCGTCACCCTTCAGGTACATCAGGGAGAACTTCAGGCCAGGTACGCCGGCAGCGGCGAAGTCGTAGCTGTACTGAGCGAACGCGGTACGCTCGCCTGCCCGGTTGAAGCTCGCGAGCATACGGTCGGTGTAGAGATAGACACTGGCACCCCCTGCACCCTTGCCGCTGAGGGAGCCCTGGTTCGGCTGAACGAAGTTGCTCCCATCCGACACTGCCTGATAGCCGGCCATGAGCGCGTGTCCCTGTACGGAATAGGTAAGCGCGGCGCTCCAGGTGTGGTTATCGATCTTGCCGTCACCGTCCTCGGTGTAACCGCCCACGCGGTATCCACCTGCGCGACCAGAAGCAGAGTCGTTTGCTCCATCGGCGAAGGTGCGGAAGTAGCGCAGATCAGTCCGTAGCGATTGGCCTTCGGAGAACGGAAGGGTGTGGGTGAGGCCTACGAAGTGCTGGGTGTAATAGTCCTCAAGGTTGGCAACGTAGTATTGCGCCGTGAGTTGTTTGCCGAAGCGGTAGTCGCCACCCGCGAAGAGGAACTGGTCGCTCTCACGGGTGCCGCCGGCTACGGCCAATCCAGTACGGTCACTGGAGGCACGGCCCGTAGCACGATTGAGGCGCCCGCCGGTAAGGGTCAGGCCATCCAGGTCGGTTGAGGTGATCTGGGCGCCCTCGAACGTTTGGGGTAGCAGGCGACCATCGTTGTAGGTCAGCACCGGCAGCTTGGGCATCAGCGTGCCGTATCGCAGTTCGGTGTTGGCGACTTTCAGCTTGGGTGTCAGGCCCAGGCGACTCCACTGTTGGGCCGCGCCGCTGCCGTCGTCGGGGATCATGCTGCTGCCCCGGTGGCGACCATCGCCGCTATCGAGCGTCACACCCATCAAGCCCAAGGCATCCAGGCCGACTCCGATTGGCCCATCGGTAAAACCGGATTTGAAGTCGAGCACGAAGGCCTGGGCCCACTCTTCGGTTTTGCTCTGGCCGAGGCTGCCGGCCTGATCGCGGAAGTCGTTGTTGAAGTAAAAGTTGCGCAGGCCAAGGTTCGCATGGCTGTCGCCCACCAGATCGGCTTGAGCGAAGGGGGACAAGGCGAAAACGCCTGCACTCATCAGGTACTTTTTCATCGGGAAACTCTTCAAATGGAAATGGAAAGCGCTCGCCTGGTTGGCAAGAAGCACTCACGGGTACAGCACGGAATTACTGCCGTGCTTGGTCGATATCCCGTTTGAAGGTCTCGGTGAGTAGCAGCAGCGCGATCAGAGAAACAACTGCTGAGCCGATCATGTACCAGGCAATCGATGAGCCTTTGCCAGTCCACGACAGCAATGCGGTGGTAACCAGAGGCGTTGCAGCGCTTCCGAGGAGGCCGGAAAGCATGTAGCTGATCGACAGGCCCGAGTAACGCACTCGAGTGCCGAACAACTCGGCGAGGAACGTGGCAATGGGGCCGTAGTTGGCCGCGAATGCCGTCATCATCAGCATGTAACCGGCGAACGCCAGGCCGAGAACTTTGGAATCCATCAGCCAGAACATCGGGAAAGCCACGAGTGCCTCGGCGATGATCCCGCCGATGATGATCGGCTTACGGCCAACCTTGTCTGAGAGGGCGCCGAAGAACGGCAGCATGGCGATACAGGCAGCGCAGGAAACCAGCACTACCGTGAGCATTTCGCCACGTGTGAAGCCCAAGGTCTGGGTGCCGTAGGTCAGGCCGAAGGCCACGATCAGGTTGTAGGAGGTGCCAGTGGACATAGTTGCCACGCCTCCTAGGACTACCTGCTTCCAGTATTTGCGGAACACTTCGAACAGCGGCACTTTGACTTGTGTGCCTTTGTTCTCCACCGCTTTGAACGACGGCGTCTCATGGATATTGAGGCGGATGTACAAGCCCAGTCCGATCAGCAGAACGCTTAGCAGGAACGGGACACGCCACCCCCAATCCAACAACTGCTCGTTGGTCAGCGTGGTGGCGAACATCAGGAACACGAGGTTTGCCAGCATCGTCCCCGCGGGTACGCCGATTTGAACCCACGAGCCGTACAGTCCACGCTGATGTTTGGGAGCGTGCTCCACGGCCATCAGAACGGCGCCGCCCCATTCCCCACCCAAGGCCAGGCCCTGGATGATGCGCAGTGTCAGCAACATGATCGGTGCCCAGATGCCCACCGATTCATAGCTCGGCAACAGGCCGATGGCGAAGGTGGCCGCCCCCATGGTCAGCAGCGAGATGAGCAGCATCGATTTTCGGCCCAGGCGGTCACCGAAGTGACCGAAGAGCGCGGCGCCGATCATCCGGGCGCCGTAGGCTGAAGCAAAGGTGCCGAAAGCGAGGAGGGTGCCTACCAGGGGATCAAAGCCTGGGAAGAAGATTTTGTTGAATACCAGGGCCGAGGCCGTGGCGAAGAGGAACAGGTCATACCACTCAACGGTGGTGCCGATCACACTGGCGACCGCGACTTTTTTCATGTCGGCGGTGCGTTGTGGTTGCGCGCTGGCAACCTCGGTGTACGCAGGGCTGGTCATTGCCATTTTCTCCCGAAAGATGGGTTCTGGTTGTTATTGGCAGCTGAAGACGGAGCGGCTATTTCTTGTTTTTGGGCAAAGCGTTCCCGTGGGCCCAGCTTTCTTGAATTGGCTGGGCGCCTGGGTGGATCTGGCTAAGTCAGCGTCTGTCGGCGCGGGTCAGCACGGCGTTAAGCAGTACGTCGCAGCCCATGGTCACGTCGTTGGGCAATGCGTCTTCGGCTTCGTTATGGCTCAGGCCGCCGACGCAGGGGATGAACACCATAGTGGTTGGGCAGTGACGGGCCAGGTGAATGGCGTCATGGCCGGCGCCGCTGACGATTGGCTGGTACGGGTAGCCCAGGCCTTCGATGGCTTTGCGTACTGCATCGATGCAGGCCGGATCGAAAGGCGTGGCCGGGCTCAGCCAGTGGCGGTTGATCTGAACTTGCAAGCCACGCTTGGTGGCGATCTGGTCGATGAGTGCACGGGCGCTGGCTTCCATGTCAGCGATGGCGGCGTCTTCGTGATGGCGAAGGTCGAGGGTGAACGCCACGTGGCCAGGGATGGTGTTGCGGGAGGAGCGGGCGATCTGCAATTGGCCAACGGTAACGAGACCTTTGGGGGCGAAGTCGCGTGACAGTTGTTCGAGTGCGGTGATCATTTCCCCTACGCCGAACAAGGAGTCGCGGCGCAGAGGCATTGGCGTGGTGCCTGCGTGAGCGGCCTGGCCACTGATCTCGATGTCCAGCCAGCAGATCGCTTGCCCACCCGTGACCAACCCTACGGGCAGGCCGGCGTCCTCCAGGATTGGGCCTTGCTCGATGTGTGCTTCGAAGTACGCGTCGAACTCACGGCCCAGAGGAAGCTCACCTGCGTAGCCGGTTTGTTCCAACGCTTCGGCCACGCTGACGCCTTCAGCATCGCGGCTGGACAGCGCTTGGGCCAGGGGCAGCTCGCCCGTGAACACCGCCGAGCCGAGCATGGCGGGAGTGAAACGAGCGCCCTCTTCGTTCGTCCAGACCGCGATTTCCAGTGGGCGCTCGGGCTGCAGGCCTTTGTCTTGAAGGCTGCGTACCACTTCCAGGCCGGCAAGCACGCCGTAAATGCCATCGAAGCGCCCCCCCTTCGGCTGGGTGTCCAAATGGCTGCCCATGACCACAGGGGGCAGGTCGTCATTGCGACCTGGCAGGCGGGCGAACAGGTTGCCGATAGCATCGACATGGATGCTCATCCCGGCCCCGCGGCACCAGTTTGCGAACAGCTCGCGTCCATCACGGTCTTCTTTCGACAGTGCCAAGCGGCAGTTGCCGCCTTTGGCGGTTGGGCCGACCTTGGCCATGTCCATGAGGCTGTCCCACAGCCGTGTGCCGTTGCATGTATGCATGATGTGAATCCTCAAACAGGCGGTGGGATCAGTATCCGAGCGCGGGGTCTACTTGGTTTAGAAGTGGTTCATCGCAGGCCAGGCGCCGGGCGTTCTCGGCCACCTGCTGCGCGATGCAGTCGTGGGAAGCGCATGAGGCCATGTGGGGTGTGACGACGATTCCCGGCGTGCTCCAGAGGCGGCTGTCCAATGGCAGCGGCTCTTTCTCGAACACATCCAGCAACGCACCGCGCAGGCGGCCAGTGTTGACGGCGTTGACCAGGTCAGCCACCTGCAGGTGCTGCCCGCGTCCGCAGTTGATCACTGCCGCGTTTGGCGCCAAGGCTTCAAAGGTCTTCTGGCAGAGGACGCCGCGAGTGGCGTCGGTCAATGGCAGCAGGTTGATCAACAGATCGAGACCATCCAGGAACTGATCGAACTCCGCTGGGCCCGAGAATGTGCGCACGCCGGTCAGCTGCCTGGCACTCCTCGACCAACCTCGCACTGCATATCCGGCCTCGGCCAACTCGCCGGCAATAGCTCCTCCAAGGGAGCCGAGCCCCATGACGCCGATGCGGTATTCACCAGCGAGTCGTTGAGGGTGACGTTGCCATACCTGTTGCTGCTGTTGGGCAAGTGCTCGGTCGAAGTCCCGATGGTAGTGGATGACCGCCCAGCGAACATACTCCGCCATGCCTTGGCGGTGAGCTGGGTCTACGACTCTGCACACTGGCAATGCTGGCTGGCTCGGGTCGTTGGCCAGGTGATCAACACCAGCAGCCACCGAGTGGATCAGCTTCAGGTTGGGTAATGCGCTGAGGCTGCCTATGGGAGGGAACCAGCAAGCGGCTACCTGTGCCTCTTGGGCAGCGGGATCGTTGGCCAGCACCACGCGTAGCTGCGGAGCGCTGCGAGCGAAGGCGGACTGCAGTTGGCCCAGAAGTGCCTGGTCGGTTGACAGTAATACCAGCGGTTTCATGAGCAGTACGACTCGCGTTGGTGTTCGATCAAGGTCAGGGCGGCGTTCCAGCTCAGGCTGATGATTTGCGCCGACTCGTCGCGTTGGAATTGCGCGGCGGTGTGGCGGCAGACTTCTTCGCTGGGGTAGATGAGCTTGCTGCCGCCGGCCAATGCTTGCACTTGCGCTTGGCAGGCGCGCTCCAGGAAGTGAATCTCGTGGAAGGCCTCGGCAACACTGGCGCCGCCGGCCAGCAGTCCATGGTTCCGCAGGATCATTGCTTTGTGCGTGCCGAGGTCGGCGATCAGGCGCTCACGCTCATCCAGGGACAGGGCGATGCCTTCGTATTGGTGGTAGGCCAGTTTGCCGTAGAACTTCAGCGCATGCTGACTGATCGGCAACAACCCTTGCTCTTGGGCTGACACGGCTATGCCAGCAGCTGTGTGGGTGTGGATCACACAGTGCATGTCCGGGCGGGCCATGTGGATCGCCGAGTGGATCACGAAGCCGGCAGCATTCACCCGGCGTTCACCAAAAGCCTCGTCGACGACGTTGCCATGCTGGTCAATTCGTACCAGGTCACTGGCGCGCATCCGGTCGAAGATCACGCCGTATTGGTTGATCAGGAAGTGATGCTCAGGCCCAGGAATACGCAGGGTGATGTGGGTGTCGATCAAGTCGGTCATGCGGAAGTGCGCCACCATCCGGTACAGCGCGGCCAGTTCGCAGCGTGCCTGCCATTCGACATCGCCAATGTTGTGCGGCTTGCTCATGAAAACTCCTGATTTAACGTGCGATGGCGGGGGTGGGGTGCTGCTGCTCGCCACGAAGGCGAGAGAGACCACAGACGCCGATCAAGGAAAGCGTGGAGAGCGCGGTGAAGAATACGGCGAGTGGCAGCCACTGGCCGGCGAAGCGGTCGGCCAGCAATGTGCCAATGATCGGCGTGCTGCCCCCAGCGATGGCGCAAATCAACTGATAGGCGAGAGAGATCCCCGAGTAGCGCAGGTGAGCGGGGAAGGCCTGGGTCATGTAGCCAGCGATCACCGCATACAGCGCCGAGAGCGTGACCACTGCCATCGCGATGCCGGCTGTCATCAACACCAGATTCTGGGTGCCGACCAGCATGAACATGGGGTAGGGCACAGCCATGCACAGCAGGGCCACCAATTTGAGGAACCGGCCTTCGCCAATGCGTTCAGCGAGCAGTGCTGCCAGCGGCTGGGTCAAGAACTGCAGGATGGTCACCAGGAACAGGCAGTCGAGGATGGTTGCTCGTGGGATACCCTGGTAGTTGGTGACGTAGGTGATCATGAAGGTGTTCGTGAAGAAGAATCCGGCGGAGCCGATGGTCACCGCGAGAGCGGCAAACAGGATCTGCCTCCAGCAGTCACGTACCACTTCCAGCACCGGGTATTTGACGACCTCTTGCTTGGCCTTGGCGGCTTGGAATTCAGGGCTTTCCTCGACGCCGAAACGGATCGCCAGACCAACCAGCATCAGGACGCCGCTGGCCAGGAACGGCAGACGCCAACCCCAGTTCAGGAACTCTTCGGGTTCCAAGGAAGACACCAGGCGGAATGCGATCAGCGCGAGCAGCAGGCCAGCCGGGCTGCCGAGCTGAGCGAAAGAGGCATAGAACACTTTGCGTTTGGCCGGCGCATGCTCACTGGCCATCAGGACGGCACCACCCCACTCACCGCCGACGGAGATCCCCTGGACAATTCGCAGGGCAATCAGACCGATGGGGGCCCAGATGCCAGCACTGGCGTAACTGGGTAGCAGGCCGATGCCTGTGGTTGCCAGGCCCATGAGAACCATGGTGACCAGCAGCATTTTTTTACGGCCCAGACGGTCGCCCAGATGGCCAAACACCATGCCTGCCATTGGTCGGGCAACGAAGCCTACGGCGAAGGTGCCGAATGCCGCCAAGGTGCTGAGCAAGGAGTTGCCGCTCGGGAAGAACACCTGACCCAGCACGAGCGCAGCCGCCGTGGCGTAGATGTAGAAGTCGTAGAACTCGATGGTGGTGCCGACAAATGCGGCAGCCGCCGCACGACGCGGCTGGTTTGACGTATGCATGCAAGGCCCTTCTTAGAGTTATAGGCAGGTGGGCAGGTTTGGCTAAGCCGGTCGCGCTCTGTTCGGCGCTTTCGAGATTTATCGCCTTCGGGCTATGATTAGTCAATTTGCTAATTCTTATCCGTCGTATTAGCAGCGCTACTAATAGGCCCGTCAATGAATCCGCCAACTTCAAGATCTGATGCTTTGGTCAACAAATGGGAAGGACGTCGATTTCTGAACGATCGCCTGGACTGGAACCTGCTGCGTACCTACCTTGCGATTGGCCAAGAGGGCAGCATCAGCAGAGCTGCAGCAAGGCTGCACGTGACCCAGTCAGCGGTTAGTCAGGCGCTGAGGCGTCTGGAGGAGCAGCTCGGCTGCGCTCTCATTCTCCGAGGCGGGCCGCGTTTCGACCTCACGGTTGCCGGGGAGGAGGTCTTGCGCATCGCCATTGATATCTATGGGGATGTATCGCGCATCAGTGCTGCGGTGGAAAAGGAAAGCGATGACGTAGTAGGCAAGGTGCGAGTGCTGAGCGTTAGTCGGGTTCAGTCACAGCTCTACGACGATTTCCTGGGAGATTTCCATGAGGCGCATCCACGTGTGGAACTGGAAATTGATGTCATGCGTAGCGCCGATATCATCAGCTCTCTGCTTCAAAAGACTGCCACTGCTGGTGTTGGCTTGTGTCGCATTCCCCAGCTGAAGCTGGAACAACGCCTGTTGCTTAGTCAGCGTTATGCGTTTTTCTGTGGCGTGCGGCATCGATTGTTTGGGCGCAGCGATGTGACGCTTGAGTCGCTACGCGGGGAAAATTTCGTGAGTTTTGTCAGCGATCAGTTGGGGGGCAACCTATCTCCCCTTGCGATGTTTCGCGATCAACATGGCTTCACTGGGCGCATCGTTGCATCGTCTCCGAGTGTTGAGGAAGTTCAGCGGCTGGTTTGTGCCGGGTACGGAGTGGGCTGCATGCCTGAGCACCTCCTCCATGAAGAGGTGGAAAAGGGGTTGCTATGGCGGTTGCCGCCTGCAGAGGGCATCGTCAACGCGGATTTGCATTTGCTCTGGAATAGGGAGCAGAGGATGACCATGGCAGAGACAGTGTTCTTGGAAAGTTTCCAGCACCGTCTCGCTCAGGCCTTGCTTGCCTGATAGGTTCGACTGGGGTTGGGCATGCCCGTTCACTGCCTCTACGCCTGGATCAAGCAAGACAGATGGTTGATGAGACAGTGCGGATCTACAGCACAGAGAGGCCACACATGGCCCTGAAAAACAAAACGCCCGATGCAGTGCATCGGGCGTTTTGAGGCCTGTCAGGCCTACCTGAACAGGTGTAAGCCTATTTCAGGATTAGACACGCTGAAGCGCCTCAGGCGACCTTGACGATCCAGCCTGCCGGCGCCTCTACATCGCCGCTCTGGATACCGGTCAGCTCGTTGTAGAGCTTCTGGGTAACCGGGCCGACCTTTTCCAGGTCGTGGAACACGTGCAGCTTGCCGTTGTACTCGATGCCGCCGATCGGGGTGATCACGGCTGCGGTACCGCAGGCACCGGCTTCGATGAAGCGGTCCAGCTTGCTGATCTCGACATCGCCTTCGATCACGGTCAGGCCCAGACGCGACTGCGCCAGTTCCATCAGCGAGAGGCGGGTGATGCCTGGCAACACCGAGGCCGATTTCGGGGTGACGAACTCGTTGTTGGCGGTGATGCCGAAGAAGTTGGCCGAGCCGACTTCTTCGATCTTGGTGTGGGTCAGTGGGTCCAGGTAGATGGCGTCGGCGAAGTTGGCTTTCTTCGCTTCAGCGCCTGGCTGCAGGCTGGCAGCGTAGTTGCCACCGACCTTGGCCGCGCCGGTACCCTGCGGGGCAGCACGGTCGAAGCTGGAAATCTGGAAGTTGTGCGGCTTCATGCCGCCCTTGAAGTACGAGCCAACTGGGATGGCGAATACCGAGAAGATGAACTCGGGGGCGGTGCGCACGCCAATGTTGTCGCCGGTGCCGATCACGAACGGGCGCAGGTACAGGGCGCCTTTGCCGTGCGGGGGCACGAACTTTTCGTTGGCCTTGACCACTTGCTTGCACGCTTCGATGAACACATCGGTCGGCACGTGCGGCATCAGCAGGCGGGCGCAGCTGCGCTGCATGCGGGCGGCGTTCTGGTCCGGGCGGAACAGGTTGATCGAGCCGTCCTTGCAGCGGTAGGCCTTCAGGCCTTCGAAGCACTGCTGGCCGTAGTGCAGGGCCGTGGAGCCTTCACTGATGTGCAGCACGTTGTCTTCGGTCAGGGTGCCCTTGTCCCACTCGCCATTGCGCCATACGGACAGGTAGCGTTTGTCGGTCTTGATGTAGTCGAAACCCAGCTTGTCCCAATTAATGCTTTCGTTGCTCATGACACCCTCATTGTCTTGCAAGTGCCCGATCGCTCGGGCTGCTGTTATATGCGCACCATGCCACCTTAATACATCCTTGGCGGATCGGGAACGGCCAGTCACGAATTGATAGGCTGCGATGCTTTTTTTTTGGTTTCTACAACAGCAAGTACTCATCCAGCGCCAGGTTCTCCAGCAATACCACATCATGGGACACCACTATCAGCGCCCCGCAAAACAAGGTAATAGCGCTGTCTTGCTCCACCTTGCGGGCGGCGTCACGCACTTGGCCCAGTAGCGTTTGCCGAGCATCGCGATGGTCGCGGCGCTGCTTGCCAGCGGTGGCCTGGCTGCGCTCCTGCTTGCGGTGGATCAGAATCTTGGCCTGGTTGGCGTGCTTGGCTTGGTGCCCGGCCCGCGCTTGATGGCGCTCCAGGTCTTCGCGTTGGCGCTGCAGTTCACGGGCCTGGCGCTGCTGCTCCTGCTTCAGCCGGGCAAGTTGCTGCTGGGCCTGCGTGCGCTCGATGACTTGCTGGTCCAGCAAATGGACAGGCCCGAGGCGTCGACAATGGCCGCTGCTCGGTTCACGCTGGCCGGCATGAATCTGCCCTAGCAGGCTTTTGCCCACGCCATTGCGCCCGACCAGGCCGGTGCGCCGTTGGTCGATGGTTTCGTTGAGGTTGCTAAACAGCGGCCTGCCATCAGGCAAGGCCAAGGACACGCTGTCCAGCGTCAGCGTCGACGTGTTCGTCATGCACAACTCCATAAATGCCGCGACATCTCCGGTACGAACCGGAGGCTGAAGACTGGCCGTCGAACGGACGGCGGCATCAATGGCGCATTGGACGAACACCTCGTAATTTACAGAATGCGTAGCCTAACGGACCGTCTGGGGCCGGGTAAAGCACCGGCTGCCGGTTGGGGCTCAGCGCTGCGTCTGCAAGCGCTTGGCCCAGTCTCCGCCGTGGCCGTGCGCGCAGGCTTCTTCACTGTCGAATCGCACATGCCAGGCCGGATGGTCCAGCTGAATGCCGGCTTGCTCCAGCGCCAGAGCGGTAAGTGCCAGCATGCGCGCCTTCGCATCACCGACCACGGCCGCTGCCTTGTCGGCCTCTTGCTCGAATACCCAGGTAATACGCAGGCTGCTCGGAAAGTCCTCGGGGTCGAGGCGATGGGTAAGCCAACTGAAGCCGACAATCTCCGCCTTGGCGGCTTCGCAGGCATCGGTCAGGCACGCGACCAACTCCCGCTCCAGGCGGCCTATTTCGCGCTTGCCCAAAGCCTTCACGGGTTGGCCTCGTCATCGATCTGCTGGCAGAAGCGCAGGCGGTTGCCGAACGGGTCCCACACTTGCATCTGCAGGCCCCAATCCAGGCGCTCGGCCTCCGGCCGGGCAAAACCGTACTGTTTACCCTGCAATTCACGCTCCAGCGCGCGCAGGTCGTCGAGGCGGGCGAACACGGTCGAGCCAGGGCAGGCATCGCCATGGTGCTCTGAAAGGTGCAGGATCAGGCCATCACGGTGGATTTGCATATACAACGGCAAGTCAGGGCTGAAGCGGTGCTCCCAGTCCAGGCTGAAACCCAGGAAATCGAGGTAGAACTCCTTGGCCTTGTCGATCGAGAATATGCGCAGTACAGGTATGGCAGGGGCGAGGGGCATGGTGCGTCCTTGACCGTGGATAAAGGCGCCACTGTAGCGCACTTGCGCCCAGCGTTGTCGACCGGCCCCGCAGCAATGGTTGACCACCCGCCAGCCACTGCGTAGCCTTGCCACTTCGAGGTTCTTCGGCCAGGCCGAAGCTAAGACGGGAACGCGGTACAAGCCGCGGCTGCCCCCGCAACTGTAAGCACCGACAACGGATCGACACAGCCACTGCGCCAGGCGCGGGAAGGCGTCATCCCGCCAGACTGCTGCATCAGCAGGCGACTGGAACGGTGCAAGCCAGGAGACCTGCCTCGCAACGTTTTCGACTTTCAACCGGGCGGGGTGATCCGGTGGCGAACAAGCCCGGCCGGTCTGGCCCGTGGCTGTCGTCCTGCATGCCCGCGCCATACTGCCAAGGGCAATGCGACATGAAAACACTGGCCAAGCTCCCCGTCACCATCGTCACCGGCTTCCTCGGCTCGGGCAAGACCACCTTGCTGCGCCACATGCTCGACAACGCCCAAGGCCGCCGTATTGCGGTGATCGTCAACGAATTCGGCGAACTGGGCATCGACGGCGAAATCCTCAAGCAGTGCAGCATCGGTTGCACCGAAGAAGAAGCCAGCGGCCGCGTCTATGAACTGGCCAACGGCTGCCTGTGCTGCACCGTGCAGGAGGAGTTCTTCCCGGTCATGCGCGAGCTGGTGGCACGCCGGGGCGACCTGGACCACATCCTGATCGAAACCAGTGGCCTGGCCCTGCCAAAACCGCTGGTGCAAGCCTTCCAGTGGCCGGAAATCCGCAACGCCTGCACCGTCGATGCCGTTATCACCGTGGTCGATAGCCCTGCGGTGGCTGCCGGCACCTTTGCTGCTTACCCGGAACAGGTCGATGCGCAGCGCAAGCTCGACCCGAACCTGGATCACGAATCGCCACTGCACGAGCTGTTCGCCGACCAGCTGGCCAGTGCCGACCTGGTGGTGTTGAACAAGGCCGACCTGATCGACGCCGAAGGCCTTGCCAAGGTCCGCGCCGAAGTCGCCGAAGAACTGCCGCCCGCGGTGAAAGTGGTCGAAGCCAGCAGCGGCAAGCTGCCGCTGGAAGTGCTGCTGGGCGTGGGTGCCGAGTCCGAGGCGCATATCGATGGGCGCCGCACCCACCACGACTCGCACCACGACGGTGACGACCATGACGATCATGACCACGATGCCTTCGACTCCATCTCCATCGACCTGCCAGAAGCCGACGAAAGCCTGTTGCTCGATGCCCTTACCCAGCTGGTGGTGGAGTTCGGCATCCTCCGTGCCAAAGGCTTCGCGGCCATTCCGGGCAAGCCGATGCGCCTGCTGGTGCAAGGCGTGGGTACCCGTTTCGACAAGCACTTCGACCGCGCATGGCGCGCTGACGAGCCGCGCATCACCCGCCTGGTGCTGATTGGCCAGGACCTCGATGCGGCGCAGCTGGAAGCGCGCCTGCGCCAGGCCCTGGGCGCCTGACCCATGCACCTGCTGCGGACCCAGCCCGGCGGCTTCGTGCCGGATGACAGCATTGCCGACCTCGGCCAGACACCCGCCGAGCTGGTGATTCTCTGCAGCGGCGATTCACACCTGGCATTGCTCGCCGATACCGCCGAGCAATTGCCCGAAGGCTTCCCCAGCTTGCGCCTGGCCAACCCGATGCAGGTGCAGAACCATGCCTCGGTCGACCTGTATGTCGACCAGGTGCTGCGCCATGCCAAGGTCATCCTGGTGTCGTTGCACGGTGGCGTCGGCTACTGGCGCTACGGCGTCGAACAGCTGGTCGAGCTGGCCGCCCGCGGTGTGCAGCTGATCCTGGTGCCAGGCGACGACCGCCCGGACCCGGAGCTGACCAGCCTGGGCAGCGTCACGGGTGCGCAGGCCGAGCGCCTCTGGCACTACTTGCGCCAGGGCGGCAAGGCCAATGCCATCAACCTGTTCAACTGCCTGGCCAACCAGTGGCTGGGCCGCGACTACGCCTGGGACGAGCCGCAGCCATTGCCGCGCACGGCGGTGTATCACCCGCACAAGGGCAGTGCGACGCTGGAGGACTGGTACCCGCAGTGGCACCCTGAACAGCCGGTGGCACCGCTGCTGTTCTACCGCTCCCACCTGCAGGCGGCCAACACTGCATTCATCGATGTGTTCTGCCAGCGCCTGCAGGCTGCCGGGCTGAACCCGTTGCCGATTGCCGTGGCCAGCCTCAAGGAAAGCGCCTGCCTGGAACAGGTTGAAGCCTGGCTCGACGAGGTCGGCGCCGAGGTGCTGGTCAATACCACCGGCTTTGCCCTGTCCAGCCCGGAACGCCCCAACCTGCGGCCGTTCCGCCGCGACATCCCGGTGTTGCAAGCCATTTGCGCGCAGGACAACCAGCCCGGCTGGGAAGGCAGCGAGCAGGGCCTGGGCGCGCGTGACCTGGCGATGCACATCGCCCTGCCGGAACTTGACGGGCGCATCATCACCCGGCCGGTCAGTTTCAAGGACATGGCCTGGCGCAGCGAGCGCAGCCAGTCCGACGTGGTGTGCTACCGGGCCCACCCCGAACGCATGGACTTCGTCGCCGAGCTGGCCCGCCGCTGGGTCGAGCTTGCCCGCCTGCCAAATGCGCAGAAACGCGTAGCACTGGTGTTGGCCAACTACCCGACCCGCGACGGCCGCATCGGCAATGGCGTCGGCCTGGACACTCCGGCAGCCGCGCTGAATATCCTCAAGGCATTGCAGGCCCAAGGCTACCCACTGGCCGACCTGCCGGGCAGCGGCACGCAGCTGATTCACCAATTGCTTGGCGGCGTGACCAATGACCTCGACCACCTCGACCAGCGGCCCTGCGCCCAAAGCCTGAGCCTGGACGACTACCAGGCTGCGTTCGACCGCCTGCCCGAGGCCAACCGCCAGGCGGTGCTGGAGCGCTGGGGCCCGCCCCAGCGCGATCCGATGTTCCGCAATGGCCGGCTGATGGTTGCCGGCTTGCGTTTTGGCCTGACCTTTGTCGGTATTCAGCCGGCGCGCGGCTACCAGGTGGACCCCAGCGCCGTGTACCACGACCCCGATCTGGTGCCGCCGCACGGTTACCTGGCGTTCCACTTCTGGCTGCGTCATGCCTTTGCCGCCGACGCGGTGATCCACGTCGGCAAGCACGGCAACCTCGAGTGGTTGCCCGGCAAGGGCGTCGGGCTGTCGGCGCAGTGCTGGCCAGATGCCTTGCTCGGCCCGTTGCCGAATATCTACCCGTTCATCGTCAACGACCCGGGTGAGGGCGCCCAAGCCAAACGGCGTACCCAGGCGGTGATCATCGACCACCTGATGCCGCCGCTGACCCGGGCCGAAACCTACGGCCCGCTGCGCCACCTGGAGCAGCTGGCCGATGAGTTCTATGAAGCGCAACTGCTCGACCCACGGCGTGCCCGCGAGTTGCAGCGCGACATCCTTGAACTGGTCAAGGCCAACCACATCGACCGTGAGCTGCAGCTGGAAGGGCAGCTGGACGATGCCGCGGTGTGGTTGCCACGGCTGGACACCTACCTGTGCGACCTCAAGGAGTCGCAGATTCGCGATGGCCTGCATGTGTTCGGTGAGTCGCCTGAAGGGCGCTTGCGCCTGGATACGCTGCTGGCGTTGTTGCGGGTTGAGCGCGGTGACGGACGCGGCGGCAATGCCAGCCTGCTACGGGCGTTGGCCAAGGCGCTGGTGCCCGGCTTCGACCCGCTCGATTGCGAGCTGGGCCTGCCGTGGCAGGGGGCACGCCCCGAGCAGTTACAGGCCATGGGTGAGGCACCTTGGCGTACCTGTGGCGACACCCGCGAGCGCCTTGAACTGTTGGCACTGCAACTGATCGAGCAGGTGCTGGCCGGTACTGCGCAGCTGCCCGCGCAAAACGAATGGCAACCGGTGCACGACGTGGTACACGCCCTGCGTGACGCTGTAGCCCCCAGCCTGGATGCCTGCGGCCCTGCCGAAATGAATGGCCTGCTGGCGGCGCTGGCCGGGCGTTTCGTACCGGCCGGCCCCAGCGGCGCGCCTAGCCGGGGCCGCCTCGACGTACTGCCCACCGGCCGCAACTTCTATACCGTGGACGTGCGCAACCTGCCCACCACCACCGCCTGGCGTCTTGGCTTCGCCTCGGCCAACCTGATCCTTGAGCGCCACTTGCAGGACCACGGCGACCACTTGCGCCAGCTGGGCCTGTCGGTGTGGGGCACGGCGACCATGCGCACCGGTGGCGACGACATCGCCCAGGCCATGGCGCTGATGGGCGTGCGGCCTGTGTGGGCCACCGGCAGCCAGCGTGTCGATGATTTCGAGATACTGCCCCTGAGCCTGCTCGACCGCCCACGGGTGGACGTGACCTTGCGCGTTTCCGGGTTTTTCCGCGATGCCTTCGGCAACCTGATCCGCCTGTTCGATGCTGCAGTGCAGGCCGTGGCCGCGCTGGACGAGCCCGACAGCCTCAACCCCCTGGCCGCCCGGGTGCGCGGCGAGCGTGCTGCCCTGCTTGAACAGGGCGTTGACGCTGAACAGGCCGCGCGCCAGGCCGGCTGGCGGGTGTTCGGTGCCAAACCAGGTGCCTACGGGGCCGGGGTGCAGAACGCCATCGACGGCCGGCTGTGGCATAGCCGCGACGACCTGGCCGAGGTTTACCTCAACCACGGCGGCTACGCCTACGGGGGTAGCGACGACGGTACCCCGGCCCGCGCCCAGTTCGCCCAGCGCCTGGCCAAGGTACAGGCGGTGCTGCAAAACCAGGACAACCACGAGCACGACCTGCTCGATTCCAACGATTATTACCAGTTCCAGGGCGGTATGCTGGCGGCGTCGGAAACCCTGAGCGGGGCCGGCGTGGCCAGCTACCATGGCGACCACAGCCAGGCCGACCGGCCGCGCATCCGCACCCTGAAGGAAGAGCTTAACCGGGTGGTCCGCGCTCGCGCGCTCAACCCGAAGTGGATCGACGGGGTGAAGCGCCATGGCTACAAGGGTGCATTCGAGATGGCGGCGACGGTCGACAACCTGTTTGCCTTCGACGCCACCACGCACCTGATCGACGACCACCATTACCAGGGGCTGGCCGATGCCTACGTGCTCGACCCGGCCACCCGCGACTTCATGCGCGAGCACAACCCCGAGGCCCTGCGCGACCTCACCGAGCGCTTGCTGGAGGCCCAGCAGCGCGGCCTGTGGCAGGCGCCGGGCGACTACCGCGAAGCCCTTGAGGAACAGCTGCTCGACGGCGAGGAACAGGCTTGAAATGAGTGAACCCGTACAATTTCCGCTGGCCGCCGTGGTCGGTGCCGACGCGCTGAAGCTGGCACTGTGCCTGACCGCCATCGACCCGAAGATCGGCGGCGTGCTGATCGAAGGGCCGCGCGGCATGGCCAAGAGCACCTTGGCGCGTGGCCTGGCCGACCTGCTCGGCGAAGGCCCGTTCGTCACCTTGCCACTGGGCGCCAGCGAGGAACGGCTGGTCGGTACCCTCGACCTGGACGCCGCGCTGGGGCAGGGCAAGGCGCAGTTCTCGCCGGGGGTGCTGGCCCAGGCCGATGGCGGCGTGCTGTATGTCGACGAGGTCAACCTGTTGCCCGACACCCTGGTCGATCTGTTGCTCGACGTGGCGGCCAGCGGCACCAACCGCATCGAGCGCGACGGCATCTCGCACCGGCACAGTGCCCGCTTCGTGCTGATCGGGACCATGAACCCGGAAGAAGGCGAGCTGCGCCCACAGTTGCTCGACCGCTTTGGCCTGAACGTGGTGCTGGAAGGCTTGCCCGAGCCCGCAGCGCGGCAGCAGATCATTCGCCGCCGCCTGGCCTTTGACAGTGACCCACAGGCTTTTTGCGCGCAATGGGCCGTGGCCCAGGCACAACTGCGCGAGCGCTGCCAAGCGGCGCGTCAGGCCCTGGCCGGCATCGCCCTGGACGACCAGGCGCTGGCCTGGATCACCGAGCGCTGCTACGCCGCTGGCGTCGATGGCCTGCGCGCCGACCTGGTGTGGCTGCGTGCCGCGCGCGCCCATTGCGCCTGGCGCGGTAATGCCGCTATCGAAGAAGTGGATGTCGAGGCGGTGGCCGAATTCGCCTTGCGCCACCGCCGCCGGGCTGCTCCCCAGGCCAACCCACCCGCGCAGCCTGAGCCGCAGCCGGGCCAGCAGGGTGTCGGCAACCCAGGCGAGCAAGGCGGGCAGGGTGACTGGGGTGCCATGCCGGCGCAGCCGGTGGCCAGCGGTGCCCGCCGTGAGGTGCCGAACTGGGCAAAAAAGCCCTGAGCATCCCCCAGCCACCTGCCACAGGGGCGGATGCCAAAGCAGGCGCAGGCAAGCAGTACGGCGCCAACCGCGGCCGCGTACTCAATGCGTCCGCCGGCCGGGTGGCCTGGCTGCCGACTTTGCTCAAGGGGCGCCCACGCCAGCGCCAGGACTTGTGCTGGCAGCAGCGTCAAGGCAAACCGGCGGAGCTGTGGCTGGTGATCGTCGATGCTTCAGCCTCGACCCGTCGCCATCAGGCGCTTGCGCAAACCAAAGGCTTGCTGGCGTCTTTGTTCGACCAGGCCTACCGTCAACGTGCCCGCCTGGCGTTGCTGACTGCCAGTGGGCGCGCGCCGCAGTGGCAGCGCCACGGCCTCAAGGCTTCGGCCGCGTTGCAGCCCTGGTTGCAGGCATTGGGGGCAGGAGGCGGAACACCACTGATCGCAGCGCTTGAGCAGGCCCGGCACTGGCTGCAGGCGCGGCAACGGGCTCATCCACAAGAAGCCATGCGCTGCCTGGTATTTACCGATGGTCGACTGCAGCACTGCAATACTGTACAGCCGATGCCCTGTGCCACGTTGTTGGTGGACATGGAACTGGCGCCAGTACGTCTGGGCCGTGCACAGCGGCTGGCTGAACAATTGCAGGCCGATTATCAGCACGTGCAGCAGTTCAGTCTGGCGGAATGAAAAGTGGCTGCGCGACATTATGTCGCAATAAGAAAAGTTGCCAGGGCAGTGTGGAGGTAGTTGTACAAGTGCGTGATGTTACACGCACTTGTGTTGCCGGCCGTTATTATTTCGGCATCGACCAAGGTTGCAGGTCGTAACCTTTTTCGCACAGTTCGGCGCGCACTTCCTCGATCAGGCTGGCCCACTGGGCCGGATCGGAATAGATACGCGAGGATACTTGCTTGGCGCCGATACGGGTGCTGGTCCGGTCGATCACTGCCAGGCTCAGTTCACCAGTACCGTTGGGTGCATCCCAGGCTACGCACTGGAAAGGTTCGAAGGCGTGGTCGGCAATCAGCAGTGCTTCGTTGACACGGAGCGGGGCATTCATGGTTCGGTCTCTCTATGGTCCCAAACATCGTCAAGTCCGCGTTGCTTGAAACTCGCCTCATGTATCGCGATGTGCAGCGCGGGGTTATGTGTACTGATGCTCGTTGTCAGGGGGCAAGTCACACAATGGTTGTAAATTTTTTTGTCAGGGTTGCATCCGTTCTTGCCTGCGCCGCCATGTGATGTCGTTAAAGTGCGAAAATTCCCGTGGCGGATTGTAAAAAAATGCGTCGGCAGACAGACGGTACTGGGAACCGTCAACTTCGTTGCTACTGTTAAACGGGCGCCACAACTTGCTGTTTTACTTCAAAAAACCAAAAACTGGCGCCAAGGATCGGTCATGCACCAGGCTGCCGCTCAACGCCGTTTGCTAATTGTCGACCCCTGTGACGACTGCCACGATTTGTTGCCTGGTTTGCGCAACGCAGGCTGGGATGTAGACAGTTGTGTGCTCGGCGCAGCGCTCGACCATCCTTGTGATGTGGGCCTGCTGCGCTTGCAGGCTTCGCACCTGAGGCACCCGGACGCGGTCAAGGACATGATCAAGCGCAGTAACACCGAATGGATCGCCGTGCTAAGCGCCGAACAGCTGCGCATGCCGGCATTCGGCGATTTTGTCTGTGAGTGGTTTTTCGACTTCCATACCTTGCCGTTCGACGTCTCCCGGGTGCAGGTTACCCTGGGCCGGGCCTTCGGCATGGCCCGCCTGCGGGGCAAGGGGGCGGTCAAGGTCGACGAGGCGCCCCACGAGTTGCTTGGCGAAAGCCGGCCGATCCGGGAACTGCGCAAGTTGCTGGGCAAGCTGGCCCCTACCGAGTCACCGGTGCTGATCCGGGGTGAAAGTGGCACCGGCAAGGAGCTGGTGGCGCGCACGCTGCACCGCCAGTCGCAGCGCAGCGAGCAGCCGTTCATCGCCATCAATTGCGGGGCGATCCCCGAGCATCTTATCCAGTCGGAGCTGTTCGGCCATGAAAAGGGCGCCTTCACCGGCGCTCATCAGCGCAAGGCCGGGCGTATCGAGGCGGCCCATGGTGGCACGCTGTTCCTCGATGAAATTGGCGATCTGCCGCTGGAACTGCAGGCCAACCTGCTCCGGTTCTTGCAGGAGAAGCATATCGAGCGGGTCGGTGGCAGCCAGCCGATCCCGGTGGATGTGCGGGTGCTGGCGGCGACGCATGTGGACCTGGAACGGGCTATCGAGCAAGGGCGTTTTCGCGAAGACCTGTACTACCGCCTGAACGTGTTGCAGGTGGTGACCGCACCGTTGCGCGACCGGCATGGTGACCTGTCGATGCTGGCCAGTCATTTCGCGCATTTCTACAGCCTGGAAACCGGGCGCCGACCCCGCTCGTTCAGCGACCATGCCTTGGCGGCAATGGGCCGGCATGATTGGCCAGGCAATGTGCGCGAGCTGGCCAACCGTGTGCGCCGCGGCCTGGTACTGGCTGAAGGGCGGCAGATCGAGGCGCAGGACCTGGGCTTGCATGCCCTCGACCAGGAGCAGCAGCCGCTGGGCACGCTGGAGGAGTACAAGCACCGCGCTGAACGGCAGGCACTGTGCGATGTGCTGAACCGCCACAGTGACAACCTGAGTGTGGCGGCCAAGGTGCTGGGTATTTCGCGACCGACGTTCTATCGGTTGCTGCACAAGCACCAGATACGCTGAGAGGCTGCTTTTGCAGCCCCCCAGCGCGGTACCTGTAGCAGCCTCGCTGTGAATGGGTCCCTACAGGCTATGAAGGATCAATGCGGCCCGCGCGGAATGGTCTTCAGCAGGTCTTCCGGGCTGATATGCCCGACCACTTGCGCCACCGCGCTACCCGGCGTTGGCAGGTCGATGATGTGGCTCTTCATTTTGCCGATCACATGCATCTCGCACGGCTTGCAGTCGAACTTCAAGGTCAGCACTTCGTCGCCCTGAATCAGCTGCATCGGTGCCACCTTGGTGCGCACTCCGGTCACCCCCTTGGCCTGCTTGGGGCACAGGTTGAAGGAGAAGCGCAGGCAGTGCTTGGTGATCATCACCGGCACTTCGCCATGCTCTTCATGGGCCTCGTAGGCTGCATCGATCAGTTGCACCCCATGGCGGTGGTAGAAGTCGCGGGCCTTCTGGTTGTAAACGTTGGCCAGGAACGACAGGTGCGACTCGGGGTACACCGGCGGTGGCGTGGTCTCGGCCTTGCGCCCGCCCCGGGGGTGCGCCTGCACGCGAGCGGCAGTCAGCGCTTCGATGGCTTCGCGGCGCAGGGCCTTGAGCTGCGAGTTGGGGATGAAATATGCCTGCGGGGCGTCCAGCTCGATGCTGTCGGCGTGGTACATCGTGGTCCCCAGCTGGCCGAGCAGATCGTGCAGCTGCTCTAGCGCCTGCTGCGGCTTGTTGGCCGCGCCGAACGGGCCTTCCAGGGCCACCTGCACGCTCACGCCTTCTTCACTGCTCAGGGTCAGCATCAGGCGTTGCTCGCGCAATACCGCGTGCCACTCCACGCCAACCCGGCGCTCGGAAGACGTACGTTGCAGGGCCTGCTGCCAGTTGTGGTCGAGGTTGCGCGACAGCGGGTGGTTGGGACGCAGTTTGTACAAGCCCTCGGGCATTTCGTTGGGCTCGACGCGGTAGCGGTAGCGCTTGCTGCCGTCTTCCTCGAACTCGCCACGCGGTTCGGCGATGTTGGCCCGGAAGCCCACCACTTCACGCTTGACCAGCACGTTCAGGCCGTCGCCGTTGGTCAGCGGCACGTCGGTGACCACCAGCATGTCGCGCTTGCCGACCTTTTCCACCACGCCCACCGGCAGGCCGGTGAAGGTTGGCGAGTCGAAGGCGCCGATATCGACCTTGCGGTCGGTGACGAAGTAGTCGGTGCTGCCACGGTGGAAGGTCTTGTCCGGGTCGGGCAGGAAGAAATGCTCGGTACGGCCGCTGGAGGCACGGGCATACTGCGGGCGGCCCTCAAGGATCGCGTCGAGTTCCTTGCGGTAGTGGGCGGTGATGTTCTTCACGTAGCCCATGTCCTTGTAGCGGCCTTCGATCTTGAACGAGCGCACACCGGCATCGACCAGGTCGGCCAGGTTGGCGGTCTGGTTGTTGTCCTTCATCGACAGCAGGTGCTTCTCGAAGGCCACTACGCGGCCCTGGTCGTCCTTCAGGGTGTAGGGCAGGCGGCAGGCCTGCGAGCAGTCGCCCCGGTTGGCGCTGCGGCCGGTCTGCGCGTGGGAAATGTTGCACTGGCCGGAGAATGCCACGCAAAGCGCACCATGGATGAAGAACTCGATGGCGGCGTCGGTTTCGGCGGCGATGGTGCGGATTTGCTGCAGGTTCAGTTCACGTGCCAGTACCAGCTGCGAGAAACCAGCCTGGTCGAGGAACTTGGCGCGCTCCAGGGTACGGATGTCGGTCTGGGTGCTGGCATGCAGCTCGATCGGCGGAATGTCCAGTTCCATCACCCCCAGGTCCTGCACGATCAGCGCATCGACACCGGCGTCGTACAGCTGGTGAATCAGCTTGCGCGCGGGTTCCAGCTCGTTGTCGTGGAGGATGGTGTTGATGGTGGTGAACACACGTGCATGGTAGCGATGGGCGAACTCGACCAGCTCGGCGATATCGCTGACTTCGTTGCAGGCATTATGGCGCGCGCCGAAGCTCGGGCCACCGATGTAGATGGCGTCAGCGCCGTGCAGGATCGCCTCACGGGCGATGGCCACGTCACGGGCAGGGCTGAGCAGTTCCAGGTGATTCTTTGGAAGGGACATGTCGTTATATTTTCGGGCTGTCACGGTTTAGGCGGGCATTGTAGCGGCGAAACGGGCTGGCGGCATCATTGGGGTGCCGAGAGGTGCGGGATTGGCTGCGAGTATGCGGAATCGTGAAAGTGGCCTTGCGTCGCGAAAGGGCCGCAGGGCGGCCCCGACAAGCCCAGCTCAGCGCTTGGCAGCCATCGCTGTCACTTCTACGCGCATGCCTTCAAATGCGAGGGATGCCACACCCACTGCGGCGCGCACCGGCCAGGGCTTGCTGAAGAAGCGCTGGTACACCTCGTTGAACGCCGCGCGGTCAGCCATGTCGGTCAGGTAGATGGTCAGGTGCAGCACCCGGTCCATGCCGCTGCCGGCCTTTTCCAGCGCCACTTTCAACGCCTGCAGGGTGCACTCGCTCTGCTCGACGATGTCGCCCAGGGCCAGGCTGCCGTCGGCGTGGGTCGGGATTTGCGTGGTGACCAACACGCCGTTGTACTCGGCGACGTCAGAGGAAATCGACTCGGCGTCCGGGTCCGGGGTGTAGATGATGTCTGCATTTGCCATGGTGCGTTTGCCTTGCGACGGAAGGAAAACGGCAAGCCTACGCGAGCGCACGGGTCGGGTCGAGGGTGCCCCGGTGTTTGAAATGCGCGGCGTTCAAGGTCAGAATCGCGGCCGATTGCAAAACCAGGGGTTTACGTTGAACGAACAGACTTTGTCCAGGCGCCTCGAGCGCGTGGCCGCCCATGTGCCGCAGGGCGCGCGCCTGGCCGACATTGGCTCGGACCACGGCTTCCTGCCGGTGGCCTTGATGCTGCGGGGTGTGATCGAAGCCGGTGTGGCAGGTGAGGTGGCGCAGACGCCGTTCGCTTCAGCCCAGCGCACGGTACGCAGGAACGGCCTGGAGGCTGATATCACCGTGCGCTTGGCCGATGGCCTGGCCGCGGTCGAGCCGCAAGACCGCATTTCGGTGGTCAGCATGTGTGGCATGGGTGGCGAGACCATGTGCGAGATCCTCGAGGCCGGCAAGCAGCGCCTGGACGGGGTAACGCGCCTGGTACTGCAGCCCAATGGCGGGGAACGCGAGCTGCGCCGATGGCTGGCAGGCAACGGTTACCGGATCGTCAGCGAAGAACTGCTGCGGGAAAACCGCTTCGACTACGAGATCATAGTGGCCGAGCCGGGCGATGGGGCGGTCTACACGGCTGAGCAGCTGTACTTCGGGCCGGTGCTCATGCAGGAGAGAAGCGAGGCGTTTCTGTTCAAGTGGCAGCGCATGCTGCGGCAGAAGCAGCAGACTCTGGCCAATTTCCAGCGGGCCCGTGACGCGGTGCCTCAGGCAAAGATCGACGACTTCAACCAGCAGCTGGGCTGGATCACCCAGGTATTGGCCTGACTCACTGCTGCGAGCAGTTGCCCATTTCACGGTAGTCGATTTCGCGCTTCTGGCCCTGATGATCGACATACACCATGTGTGCGGTCCCCACTTGGCAGTCCGCAGCGTTGCTGGCTGGGGTGATGGAGATGACTTTGGCCACGTCCAGCGGCATGCCGTATTCGTAGTTGCTGCTGCTGACCGGCTGGTTGCTACCCGCGTCGGCAAAGGCACCGAACGAGGCGAGGGTAGCGGCAACTGCAAGAACAGCGATCGAACGTTTCATGACAGGCTCCTTTTTCAATGTGTGACTAATGATGTATTCAAAGGTCTCACACAATAAATGGGCTAACCCGTGATAGATTCCTGCCTGTAGCGTAAGAATAAGACCGATAAAGGAGCACACCTTCATGGACATGCTGCATGCAATGCGTACCTTCGCCCGTGTGGTGGAATGTGGCAGCTTCGCCGCAGCCGCCAATGCCCTGGACATATCCGCGGCGCAGGTGTCGCGCATCGTTGCCGAGCTGGAAAACCAGCTGCAGACTCGCCTGCTGCACCGCACCACCCGCCGCTTGCGCATGAGCGAGGCGGGCGAGCGGTTTCTGGAGCGGGCGCGGCAGATCATGCTGCTGACCGAGGAAGCTGTAGGCGAAGCCCGTGGTGCGCACCTGACGCCACGCGGGCGCTTGCGCTTGCATTGCCCGCACGGCTTGGGCTTGCTGCTGATGCCGCTGGTGGCCGGCTACAACGCGCTGTGCCCGGAAGTGGTGATCGAACTGACCTTGTCGCAGCGCAACCCGGACCCGCTGGCTGAAGGGCACGACGTGGTGATAACCGTCGACGGCGCGCTGCCGGACTCGCAGTTGATCGCTGTGCCGCTGGGCAATATTTTCAGCATCCCCTGCGCTGCCCCCGGTTACCTGGACACCCATGGCGTACCGGAGCAGCCCGAGGACCTGCACAACCATCGCTGCCTGCGCATGGCTTACCCTATGTACGAAGGCGACTGGGTGTTCCCGCAAGGGGTTGACCAGTGCGTGATCACGCCGAACGACAGTTTTTCCACCAACGTCGCCGACGCCATGCTGGTGGCCAGCGAGCTGGGCATGGGCATTGGCCTGCTGCCGTTCTACACCGCCAGCCAGGCGATCGAGCAGGGGCGCTTGTGCCGGCTGCTGGCCCCGTATCGGCTGAGGGAGAGTGCGCTGTATGCGATGTACCCGTCACGCCATTACCTGGATGCCAAAGTGCGCACCTGGATCGACTACCTCAAGGAGCAGTTGCCTGCGTTGTTCGAGGGGCATGCCAGGGTGGTGGATGATGCGCGGTATTGGCGTTAGGGTATCGTGAGGGCAGGTACTCCCACGCAGCATGCGACGCGGCGGATGGCACCGGCTATGCCGGTGCGCGCGGGGGCCGCATGCTTTGCAAGGTCGGTATTACAGGGGATAGTGCTTCAGCTCCCGCGCAATCAGCATGCGCTGGATCTCGCTCGACCCTTCATAGATCTGGGTAATCCGCGCATCGCGGTAGTACCGTTCCACCGGGTAGTCCTCCAGGTAGCCATAGCCGCCATGCACCTGGATCGCCATCGAACACACGCGCTCGGCCATTTCCGAAGCGAACAGTTTGGCCTGCGACGCCTCTGACAGGCAGGGTTTGCCGGCGCTGCGCAGGCGTGCGGCATGCAGGATCAGCAAGCGTGCGGCGTTCACCTGGACCTGCATGTCGGCCAGCAGGTTGGCGATGCTCTGGTGTTCGTTGATTGGCTTGCCGAACTGCACGCGGTCACGCGAGTAGGTCAGCGCCGCCTCGAACGCGGCGCGCGCGATGCCCAACGCCTGGGCGGCAATGCCGATGCGGCCGCCTTCGAGGTTGGACAAGGCAATGGCCAGGCCCTTGCCACGCTCGCCAAGCAGGTTGGCGGCCGGAATGCGGCAGTTGTCGAACGTGACCGCGCAGGTGTCCGAGGCGCGGATGCCCATTTTGTGCTCGCTGCGATCAACCTTGAAGCCAGGGTTGTCGGTGGGCACCAGGAATGCCGACAGGCCTTTTTTGCCCAGCTCCGGGTCGGTCACCGCAAAGACGATCGCCAACCCGGCACGCCGGGCGTTGCTGACGAATTGCTTGGCGCCATTGATCACCCAGTGGCCGTCCACCTGTTCGGCACGGGTGCGCAAATTGTGCGCCTCGGAGCCGGCCTGTGGCTCGGTGAGGCAGAAGCAGCCGATCACTTCGCCCGTGGCCAGGCGTGGCAGCCACTGCTGTTGCTGTTCGGGAGTACCATAGGCCAGCAGCGGCCCGCAGCCAACCGAGTTGTGGATGCTCATCATCGCCCCGGTGGCCCCGCAACCGGCGGCAATTTCTTCCACCGCCAGCGCATAGGCGACGTAGTCGGTGTAGCTGCCGCCGAAGTCTTCCGGCACCACCATGCCAAGCAGGCCCAGTTCGCCCATCTTGCGCACCACGCCGTCATCGATCCAGCCGGCCTTTTCCCACGCCTGGGCATGCGGAGCGATCTCGCCCCGGGCAAAATCCCGAGCCATGTCGCGGATCATGATCTGTTCTTCGCTCAGTTCCAGGTCTTGCATCTGTGTACTCCCGGGCTCACAGGCCTTCGAAGAATTGGTCGACCCGCTGGCGCTGCAGTGCGGCCAGGGTCGGCGGGTTCCAGCGCGGTTGCTTGTCCTTGTCGATGATCAGCGCGCGCACGCCCTCGATGATGTCGCCATGCTGGAACCACTGGCGGTCCAGGTGCAACTCCATCGCAAAGCAGTCGTCCAGGCCCAGATGGCGACCGCGGCGCAGCATCTCCAGGGTAACCGCCATGGCCAGCGGCGAGCGGCTTTCCAGCTGGTCGGCGGTAGCAATGGCCCAAGCGTGGCTGTCGCCAATGGTGACCGCACGCAGCTGCTCGACGATGGCCGGCAGGTCGGGCAGGGCGAAGAAGTGGTCAATGACCGGGCGCAGTTTTTCCAGCGGTGCGTCATCCAGCACCTGGGTACCAAGCCTGGCCAGCAGGTTCTGCAGGTCTTTAAGGGGTTGGTCGCCGAAGCTGAGCTGGTTCAGGCCCTGGTCGAGGGCGGCGAGCTGATCGCTGGCCAGGTACCAGTCGGCAAGGCCGCAATAAAGCGCGTCGGCTGCCTGGATCTGCGCGCCGCTGACGCCCAGGTAGGTGCCCAGTTCACCGGGGATGCGCGACAGGAAGTAGCTGCCGCCGACATCCGGGAAGTAGCCAATGCCGACTTCGGGCATGCCCAGGCGGCTGCGCTCGGTGACTACCCGCAGGTCGCAGCCCTGGGCCAGGCCCATGCCGCCGCCGAGGGTGTAGCCGTCCATCAGCACCAGCACCGGCTTGCGGTAGCGATGGATGACCAGGTCGAGGGCGTATTCCTCGACGAAGAATGTTTCGTGCAGCGTGTCGCCCGCCTTGAAACTGTCGTGCAGCGAGCGGATATCACCCCCGGCGCAGAATCCCTTGGGGCCTTCGCCGCGCAGCACCACCGCACGTACTTGCGGGTCTGCGGCCCATTGATCGAAGTGCTGGCGCAGGCTGCGGACCATGTCCAGGGTCAGGGCATTAAGGCCGGCGGGGCGGTTCAGGGTCAGGTGGCCGATCTGGTTGCGGACCTCGGCCAGCACAGGGTCGGTTGCCGAGGTATGAGCGTGCGCAGTCATTGCGTTCTCCCTGCTTTGTTATTGATTTTCCGAGTGAAGTCTGGAGTTCGCTAGAGGATCTGCGGATCCTTGCATGCGAATTTACCTTGCACAATCGACAAATCTGCAGGGGGATTCTGCATTTTTGCCTTGGCCGACGTTGTTGCCACTCTAGCAAGGTTTCAGGTTGGCAGGGCCGACAGGGAAGCAACAGCCGGTTGATCATTAACCTGGGCGTAACGATTGGCAACTGAGCTTGATTGATACCCGGGTACCCCAGCCCTAAGGTGACCCCACGACAGCGAACCCGTGGAGTCACCATGACAACAACACAAATTCCACCGCCGCAATGGTCGCGGCGGCGTGCCGAAAAGCAGCGCCGCCTGGACCGCGTCCGCCACCTCGCCGAAGGCGTGGTGCTGCCCACCGAGCGCATCGTCGAAGCGCTGGAGCTGCTAATCGCCCCCGGCGACCGGGTGGTGCTCGAAGGCAACAACCAGAAACAGGCCGACTTCCTCTCGCGTTCGCTGGCCAAGGTCGACCCCGGCCACCTGCACGACCTGCACATGATCATGCCCAGTGTCAGCCGTGCCGAGCACCTGGACCTGTTCGAACGCGGCATCGCCCGCAAGCTCGACTTTTCCTTCGCCGGCCCGCAAAGCCTGCGCATCGGCCAGTTGCTGGAAGACGGCTTGCTGGAAGTCGGTGCCATCCACACCTATATCGAGCTGTACTCGCGGCTGCTGGTCGACCTGATCCCCAACGTCACCCTGGTGGCGGGGTTCATGGCTGACCGCCAGGGCAACCTGTTCACCGGCCCCAGCACCGAAGACACCCCGGCACTGGTCGAGCCGGCCGCGTTCAGCGACGGTATCGTCATCGCCCAGGTCAACCAGCTGGTGGACCGCACCGATGACCTGCCTCGGGTCGACATCCCGGCATCGTGGGTCGACTTTGTGGTGGTCGCGGACCAGCCCTTTTATATAGAACCGCTGTTCACCCGCGACCCGCGCCATATCAAGCCGGTGCATGTGCTGATGGCCATGATGGCCATTCGCGGCATCTATGAAAAACACCAGGTGCAGTCGCTGAACCATGGCATTGGCTTCAACACCGCAGCCATCGAGCTGATTTTGCCCACCTACGGCGAGTCGCTGGGCCTGAAGGGCAAGATCTGCCGCAACTGGACGCTCAACCCCCACCCGACATTGATCCCGGCCATCGAAACCGGCTGGGTGCAGAGCGTGCATTGCTTCGGCACCGAACTGGGCATGGAGGACTACATCGCCCAGCGCCCGGACGTGTTCTTCACTGGCCGCGATGGCTCGCTCCGCTCAAACCGCATGATGTGCCAGTTGGCCGGGCAGTACGCCGTCGACCTGTTCATTGGCGCGACCTTGCAGGTGGACGGCGATGGCCATTCCTCAACCGTGACCCGTGGCCGACTGGCCGGTTTCGGCGGTGCACCGAACATGGGCCACGACCCGCGCGGCCGGCGCCACGCGACGCCAGCCTGGCTCGACATGACCGTACCGGACACCTTGCTGGAGCGGGGGCGCAAGCTGGTGGTGCAGATGGTCGAGACCTACCAGGAAGGCGGCAAGCCGACCTTCGTGGAAACCCTCGATGCCGTGGACGTGGCCAGGAAGGCCGGCATGCCGCTGGCGCCGGTGATGATCTACGGTGACGACGTCACCCACCTGCTGACCGAGGAAGGCATTGCCTACCTGTACAAGGCTCGTAGCCTGGAAGAACGCCAGCAAATGATCGCCGCCGTGGCCGGGGTGACCGCCATCGGCCTGCGGCATGACCCCAAGGACACCTTGCGCCTGCGTCAGCAAGGCCTGGTCGCCTTGCCCGAAGACCTCGGCATCCGCCGCACCGATGCCAGCCGCGAACTGCTGGCCGCGCGCAGCATTGCCGACCTGGTCGAATGGTCCGGCGGCCTGTACAACCCGCCTGCACGGTTCAGGAGCTGGTGATGAAAGCACTCGACTTGCAAGCGCAAGTGCCTCTTTGCGGGCTGGCCCAGACACACCGAATGCCACTGCCTGACCAGCTTGCCGACCTGGCCGTGGAAGCCTTGATCGACGAGGCCGACCTGTCGCCTAAACCCGGCCTGGTCGATCGCCGCAGCAACGGCGCCCACAGCGACATGACCCTGGGCCTGATGCACGCCTCGGCCCTGGCCCTGTGGCCATGCCTGCGCAACATGGCCGAAGCCGCCCACACTCTTGGCTCGATCAGCCAGACCCTGCGCGCCAGCCTGGGCCAGCTCGGCCGCGATGGCGAGGCCGCGATGCTGGCTGCGACCCATGGGGTGAATACCCACCGCGGCGCGATCTGGGCCCTGGGCTTGCTGGTAGCCGCCAAGGCCCTTGACCCCAATGCCGACGCCTGCACTGTGGCCGCCCGGGCGGGGCGCATCGCCCTGTTCGACGACCCGGCCATGCCCCTGCAGCTCAGCCACGGCCTGCAGGTACGCCAGCGCTATGGCAACGTCGGCGCCCGCGAGCAGGCGCAACAAGGGTTCCCTGCCGTGATCGGTCACGGCCTGCCACAACTTCAACGCAGTCGCGCCAAGGGTGCCAATGAAGTTCACGCCCGGCTTGACGCCTTGCTGGCCATCATGGCCGTGCTCAGCGACACCTGCGTGCTCTGGCGCAGCGGCCCGGCCGGGTTGGCTACCGTCCAGCAGGGTGCGCGCGCCGTGCTGGACGCAGGCGGCAGCGCCACCCTGGGCGGGCGTCGGCACTTGCGCGCGCTCGATCAGCAACTGCTGCACCTGAATGCCTCACCGGGCGGCGCTGCCGATCTGCTGGCCGCCTGCCTGTTCCTCGACAAAGCCGGGAGCCTGTGACATGGAAACCCTGACCTTCAACTTTCCCGCCGCCGAACCGGGACGTGGCCGTACCCTGGTGGGTTGCGTCAGCTCTGGTGACCTTGAAGTGCTGATCGAACCCGGTACAGCCGGCAGCCTGCAGATCCAGGTGGTGACCTCGGTCAACGGCAGCGCGGCACGCTGGGCGCAACTGTTCCAGCGCCTGTTCGAGGGCCGCGCCTGGCCGGCCGTGAACATCGACATCCATGATTTCGGCGCCACCCCAGGCGTGGTCCGCCTGCGCCTGGAGCAAGGTTTCGAGGAGATCGCCCATGACTGATACCGCACGCTTGCTGCGCAGCCGCAGCTTTGTCGAACTGGGCGCCCGCCAGCGTGCCCGTGCCCTGCTTGACGCGGGTAGCTTCCGTGAACTGCTCGGCCCGTTTGACCGGCTGATGTCGCCATGGCTGCCGCGCCAGGGCATCGTGCCGCAGGCTGACGATGGCGTGGTCATCGCCAAGGGCCTGCTGAACGGGCGCAACGCCGTGGTCGCCGCGATCGAAGGCGGCTTTCAGGGCGGCAGCATGGGCGAAGTAGGCGGCGCGAAGATTGCCGGTGCGCTGGAGCTGGCCATTGAAGACAACCGTAACGGCATCCCCACTTGCGCGGTGTTGCTGTTGGAAACCGGCGGCGTGCGCCTGCAGGAAGCCAACCTTGGCCTGGCGGCCATTGCCGAAATCCAGGCGGCAATAGTCGAGCTGCGCGTATGGCAGCCTGTGATCGGGCTGATTGCCGGTTCGGTCGGCTGCTTCGGCGGCATGTCCATCGCCGCTGGCTTGTGCAGCCATTTGCTGGTCACTCGCGAAGCGCGCCTGGGCCTCAATGGGCCACAGGTCATCGAACAGGAAGCGGGCATCGGTGAGTACGACGCCAAGGACCGCCCTTTCATCTGGAGCCTCAGCGGCGGCGAACAGCGCCATGCCAGCGGGCTGGTCGATGCCTATGTGGCCGACGATATCGAGGCGCTGCGCGAACGCCTGTTGCAGTTGCTTGACACGCCTGCCAGCGACCGCGCCAGCCAGCACGCCTGGTTCCTCGAACGCCTGGCCCGGCTGGGGGCGGACTGCCCGCAATTGGGCGCCGCTGCCGTGCGTGACCTTTATCAAGGAGAAGCCAAATGAACCGTGCCATGAACTGGCTGCCGGGCCTGGCCGGTGGGCAAGCCTTGCCAGGCTACCCGGCGTCGTTGCGGGTTATCGACGGTGAACTCGACAATCGTCCGGCGCGCTTCATCGCGGTGGTCCCCGATGCCGATAACCCGTTCCCCCGGGCGCGCTCGGGGGAGGTCGGCCTGCTGGAGGGCTGGGGGCTGGCCAAGGCCGTCAGTGAGGCGGTGGAGGCTGACTGTAGTGGCCAGAAGCGTGTGATTGTCGCGGTGATCGATGTACCCAGCCAGGCTTATGGCCGACGCGAGGAAGCGTTGGGCATTCACCAGGCGTTGGCCGCTGCCGTGCAGGCCTATGCCCAGGCGCGGCTGGCCGGGCACCCGGTGATCGGCCTGCTGGTCGGCAAGGCCATGTCGGGTGCCTTTCTGGCCCACGGCTACCAGGCCCAGCGCCTGATCGCCCTGGACGATGCCGGGGTCATGGTGCACGCCATGGGCAAGGCAGCCGCGGCGCGGATTACCCTGCGCAGCGTCGAGCAACTGGAGGCCTTGGCCGCCGAGGTGCCCCCGATGGCGTATGACCTGGCCAGCTATGCCTCGCTCGGCCTGCTGTGGCGCCGCTTGACGGTAGGCAACGCCGAGGCGCCGAGCCCCGAGGATATCGCCCAGGTACGCGCCTGCCTGGCGGAGGCGGTGCGCGATATCGGTAGCTCGACCGACCTGTCGTCGCGGCTGGCGGGTGAGCACCGCAGCGCCTCGCGCCAGGTACGCGAACAGCTGCGCCGCCAGTGGCAGGGGGCCTGAAATGAACGCGCCACGGCCACACGACCTGCTGTGGGGGATGCCGGCATCGGGCTTGCCCGCTGACGCCCCCCAGTGGGCGCGGGATGTGTTGGCAAGCGGTCAGCCGGTGGTGGTCCGCCGCGGCGTCTGTGAGGCCGGTTGGGTGGCGGTCGGGCTGCGTGGTCAGGGCCGGGCGCAGCGCTTGCCGGCGTTGATGCACCTGGCCGATGTTCAGCGCCAGCAAGGCCCCGAAGCGCTGCGCTGGCAAATGCAAAGCCCCTGGCCGGCGTTGCAGGCCCTGGCGTCGATAGCCCCGGTATTGAATGGCAGTGGCCTGGCCTGGGGGCCGACAGGGGGCGTGGGGTACCAGATCGCTACCGGTATGGACGTGGTGCATGCCGACAGCGACCTGGACTTGCTGCTGCGTACGCCCCAGCCGCTGGCGCGGGCGCAGGCACGGGCGTTGCTGGATAGCCTCGACTGCGCACCGTGCCGTATCGACGTGCAACTGGAAACCCCGGCAGGTGCTGTCGCCCTGCGTGAGTGGGCCGGCTTCGCCCGTCGAGTTCTGCTCAAGTCGGTCCATGGGCCGCGCTTGGTCGCTGACCCGTGGGCAGCGGGGGAGCGTGCGGCATGAGCAGCCTGTTCGCTTTCCCCGGCCAGGGTGCTCAGCAAGTGGGCATGCTGCAGCGCCTGCCTGAGGGCTGCGGGCCATTGCTGGCCGAGGCCAGTGATGCCCTGGGTCAGCCAGCACTGGCGCTGGACAGCCAGCAAGCCCTGCAGTCTACCCGTGCCGTGCAGCTGTGCCTGCTGCTGAGCGGTGTGGCCTGGGCGCGCTGGCTGATGCAGCGCAGCCCAGCGCCGGACTACGTAGCGGGTTTGTCGATTGGCGCGTATCCGGCGGCCGTCGTGGCTGGCGCCCTGGGCTTTGCCGATGCCGTTCGCCTGGTTGCCCTGCGCGGCGAACTGATGCAGCGCGCCTATCCGCAAGGGTATGGCATGACTGCACTCAGCGGCCTGGACCTGGCCAGTGTCGAGGCGTTGCTTGGTGAGGTGGGTGGCGAGGTGTATGTCGCCAACCTCAACAGCGAAAGCCAGATTGTGATTGCCGGTAGCGACAGGGCAATGGCGGCGGTCGCGGCCCAGGCTCGCAGCTTGGGACGAGGCGTGGCCCGCCGCCTGGCGGTCAGCGTGCCGTCGCATTGCCCGCTGCTGGACGGCCCGGCAGCGGAGTTGGCCCATGCGTTCGCAAGGGTCGAACTGCAACGGCCACGTATCACTTACCTCAGTGGTAGCAGCGGGCGGCCGATCTTCGACCCGCAGCGCTTGCGCGACGACCTGGCCGGCAACATGGCGCGGGTGGTCGACTGGCGCGCGACGTTGCGCAACGCCTATGAACGCGGTGTGCGCCTGCACCTGGAAATGCCACCCGGTAGCGTGCTCAGCGGGCTGGCGCGGCCGGTGTTCGAACAGGGCAGGGTGGTGGCGGTGGACGGTACCCGCTGGGACAGCCTGGATGCGCTGTTGCGCCAGGAGGTGGCTGACGACCGATGATGTCAGTCGGCAGACGCTGTCATTCTGGGAATCTGGAAGCTTGCGCGACCCATGTGGGAGCGGGCAAGCCCGTGTCATCCACCGAGGCGCCTGCTCCCACAATGACCGTGCACGCCGTATCAATGTGTGTTTACGAAGAACAACAACAAGCAACTTCGACACTACCTGAGGACAACAACAATGATCATCTATGGTGTGGCACTGCTGGCGGTCTGCACGCTGGCCGGCGTCATCGTCGGCGACTTCCTGGGCGTGCTGCTGGGCGTCAAATCCAATGTGGGCGGGGTGGGCATTGCCATGATCCTGCTGATCTGCGCTCGCCTGTACATGCACCGCAATGGCGGCATGAGCAAGGAGTGCGAATTCGGCGTGGGCTTCTGGGGTGCCATGTACATCCCGGTGGTGGTGGCGATGGCGGCTCAGCAGAATGTGGTCACCGCCCTCCACGGCGGGCCGGTGGCACTGCTGGCCGCGGTAGGCGCGGTGCTGGTATGCGGTGCGACCATTGCGCTGATCAGCCGCAGCCATCGCGGCGAACCCCTGCCCGCGGCCGAGCCGGGCCCCGAGACCAATGTGCAGGCTGCCCCTGCAGGAGGGCGCTGAACATGTGGCCGATCATTGACAATGCCCTGGAACACAACGGCCTGATCACCGCCTTTGCGGTGGTTGGCGGGATCATGTGGTTGTCGGTGCTGCTGTCGAAGTACCTGACCTTTGGCCGCGTACACGGCTCGGCCATCGCCATCGTCATCGGCCTGGCGCTCGCCTGGGTGGGTGGCACCATTACCGGTGGCCAGAAGGGCCTGGCCGACATGGCGCTGTTTTCCGGCATCGGCCTGATGGGTGGGGCCATGCTGCGGGACTTTGCCATTGTTGCCACGGCGTTCGAGGTGCAGGCCACCGAGGCACGCCGGGCCGGTATGATTGGTGCGGTGGCGTTACTGCTCGGTACGGTGCTGCCGTTCATCGTCGGCGCTGCGGTGGCCTACGCCTTTGGTTACCGCGATGCGGTGAGCATGACCACCATCGGTGCCGGTGCGGTGACCTATATCGTCGGGCCGGTGACCGGGGCGGCACTGGGGGCAAGTTCCGATGTGATGGCCCTGTCGATTGCCACCGGGCTGATCAAGGCGATCCTGGTGATGGTGTTCACCCCGGTGTCGGCGCGGCTGCTGGCATTGGATAACCCACGTTCGGCGATGGTGTTTGGTGGGTTGGCAGGGACGGTCTCGGGGGTGACTGCCGGGCTGGCGGCGACCGATCGGCGGTTGGTGCCGTACGGTGCGCTGACCGCGACATTCCATACCGGATTGGGTTGCTTGATGGGGCCGTCGATCTTGTACTTCTGCGTGCGTGGGCTGGTAGGTTAAAGCTTTTTTCGCCCAGCAACATCACCGGGGCCGCTCTGCGGCCCATCGCCGGCAAGCCATCTCTCAGAGAACAACCGCTGGGTCATTGACTTGGCCGAACCCTGCAACCCCACCCCCAATTCGGGGAAAACCGCTGGGGATTCCTCCCCAATCTGCTTCGTTTGTCAGCGTAACCAACTGATAAGAAACGCAATTCGCACCTGGCATACACCTTGCTCCAGCTCCCCGCAGAGTTCCTGTGCCCCGGAGGTGTAGCATGTCGACGCCACGCAAAGGCCCCATCCTGTCATCACTCGTTCTGGCCTTGCTCGGCTGGGAGTCGACCAGCGAGGCGGCCGTGCAGTGCCAGCGCACCCTGGTCGCCAACGTGGTGGCCCTGGACCAGCCGCTGATGTTCAACCGCCTTGGCGCGCAAAACGCCAATGGCATGATGTTCGCCCTGCGCGAGGATGTGGTGGACGACAAGCTCGTCCCGCTGAGCATGGGCGGGGCTGCCGTGCCGGGCAAGGTCACCCTGCGCCCGGACAAGCGCCCACGGCCCATCGTGCTGCGCGTGGCTGCCGGCGACTGCCTCACGGTCAACCTGACCAACCTGCTGGCTTATCAGGCCAACCCCAACAAGCACGGCATCGAGGCCGAAGGCCCCGAAGGGGAGGAAGTCGAAAACGAGGCCGCTGAAGGCTTCGTTGCCGATGAACAGGTCGCCGAGCGCATGGTCGGGTTCCAGGTCAATGGCATGCAAGCGGTCAACAGCATCGCCGACATATCCGCCTACACCGGGCGTAACGGCAACTTCTTCGTCAACCCCGGTAATACCCGCAGCTACACCCTGTACGCCGAGCGTGAAGGGGCTTTTGCCGCCACCAGCAAGGCCGCCACGTTTGGCGGCGAAGGCGCCGCGGGCAACGTCGCCAACGGCTTGTTCGGCCAGGTGGTCGTGGTGCCCAAGTTGGGCCGCACCTACCGCAACACCCTCACCGAAGAAGAAATGCGCCTGGCCACCACCGGCCGTACTGCCACCGGCCAACCGGTGATCGACTACGAAGCCCGCTACCCGCAAGTGCAACCTTGGATTGCCGAAGGCAAGGCTGGCAAGCCGATCATTGCCATGGTCGATGGCAACCAGATCATCAATAGCGAAACCGACGCTATCGTCATGGGCCCCAACCCGGACGGCAGCTTCCCCAAAACCACCTACCCGCTGGAAAACATCGGCAAGCGCAACCCGGCACTGCCCAACCGGCTGGAGGCATTCCGTGATTTCGCTTCGCAGTTCGCCGACGAAGTCGCCGGTACCCAGGCCTTCCCCGGCTACTGGGCCGACCCGGTCATGGGCCATGTGCTGGAGCCGGCCCGCGACTCGTTCATGATCAACTACGGCTCGGGTGGCATGGGCGCTGAAGTGGTTGCCAACCGCCTGGGCGTAGGCCCGATGCACGACTGCCTGTCGTGCGCCTATGAAGAGTTTTTCCTCAGTGCACACACCGTGGGTGACGTCGGTACGCTAGTGGATGTTCCGGCTAACGTCGGCCTGGAGCACATCCGCCCCGGCGAAGTTCCGCCGGCCAGTGCCACTGGTGTCAAGGCGAGCATGGCCTTGTTCCCGGCCGAACCGGCCAACGTCCACCACAGCTACATTGGCGACTTCACCAAGTTCCGCAACACCCATAACGGCCACGAGCAGCACATTTTCCATTTGCATGGCCACCAGTGGTTGTTCAACCCCAATGATGACAACTCCGACTACATCGATGCGCAAGGCATCGGTGCCGGGGTCGGCTACACCTACGAAATCGCCAACGGCGGTTCCGGCAACCGCAACCGGGTGGCCGGTGATGCCATTTACCACTGCCACTTCTACCCGCACTTCGCCCAAGGCATGTGGGCCATGTGGCGGGTCCATGACGTGTTCGAGGAAGGCACCCGCCTTGAGGTGAGCGGGCAGGGCGAGAACGGCTTCCACAGCACCCCGTTCGCCCTGCGTAGCGGCAAGCCAGCGGCAGGCGCCCGGGCCCTGCCGGACGGCGAGATCGTTGCCGGCACGCCGATTCCGGCCATCGTGCCACTGCCCGGCAAGGCCATGGCGCCGCTGCCGGGCAAAGTCGTGGTGGTACCGAAACTCTCCGAAGAACTGGTCGCCGCCCATGACGACGATGACGAAGAAGAAGAGGGCGATGACGACCATGCCAACCCGCCACCCGTGCGCAAGGCGATCGGTTCGCTGGCCCTGGTCGATCGCACCGACGCCAACCGCAACGCCGACGGTACCCTGAAAAACCCAGGCTACCCGTTCTGGATCGGCGGCATGGAAAGCAGCGTCGGCAACCGCCCGCCAACCCCGCCGCTGGACATGCTCGACCCAGCCCTGGCACGGCAGCTGAAGGACAGTGGCAAGGCCCTGTGGGCCAACCTGGATGCCAACCAGGTCGATGGCTGGGACGGTGGCCTTGGCCGACACGCTCTGGACGGCGTATCTGCTGGCGGCGAAGCCGAAACCACCACCACCAAACTGGACTTCACCAAAGTGGTGCACAAGGCCAAACCCATCTACCTGCCGGAAGAGGGTACCGATGTCGAGCAGGCAGCCATGCAGTTCCATGCCATGGCCGAGCACCCCAGCTACGCGCTGATCCCCGGCGGCCAGCCTGTGGCCAAGGCGTTCCGCACCAACGGCGCATTGCCGACTGCCGGCGCGCCATTCTACGAACCCTGCATGGATGACCGGGGCAAGCGCCTGACCCAATCCTCAGGGGTGGGCGATTTCTTCAGCGGCGAAAGCCTGACCGGCGTGAACTTCCGCGGATCTTCCGCTTTCACGGCTGACCGCCCACGTATCTACAAGGGTGCCAACATCCAGTTTGACGCGGTGTACAACAAGGTCGGCTACCACTTCCCCCAGGCGCGCATCATCGCCCTGTGGGAAGACGCCTGGCCAGTCATCACCAAGCAGCGCCCACCAGAGCCGCTGGTGATGCGCATGAACACCTTTGACTGCACCATGTACCAGCACACCAACCTGATCCCCAACGTCTATGAAATGGACGACTACCAGGTGCGCACGCCGACCGACGTGATCGGCCAGCATATTCACCTGCCCAAGTGGGACCTGACCGCCGCCGACGGTTCGGCCAACGGCTGGAACTACGAAGACGGTATTCTCTCGCCCGGCAGTGTGGTCGAGCGCGTGCAGGCCATTCGCGCCTACAACGGCTGCACCGATGGTGATAGCCGCGATGGCAGCGCTGCCTGCCCGAAAGCCAGGCAGCACCCATACTTCGGCCGTTTCGGCCGTGCCGACTGGCTCGGCGCTCGCACGGCCATGCAGCGCTGGTTCGCTGACCCGCTGGTGAACGTGTTCAACGTCGACCGTGGCCTGGGCACCATCTTCACTCACGACCACCTCGGCCCATCGACCCACCAGCAGCTAGGCCTCTACGCCACCGTGCTGGCCGAGCCTGCCGGCTCCAGTTGGTACCACGCCGAAACCGGTGAGCAGCTGTATAACCCGGCCACCCGTCAGGACGGTGGGCCGACCTCGTGGCAGGCCGTGATCCAGACCGGCGATAACGATGGCGATGGCAAGAACGACAGCTACCGTGAGTTCTTCCTGGAGTACAGCGACTTCCAGCATGCCTATGAAGCTGGCGTATATGTGGGGGCAGGTCCGGACGGCATCCCGAATGCGCAGTCTTACCCGGCCACCGCCGACAGCTTCCGCTACGCCATCAACCCCCCGGTGCGCGGCAAGGCTTCGAACCTGCTGGAAGCCATTGTCGAGGAGCGTGGCGGCATCAACCCAGGTTGCCCAAGCCGGCCATGCCCGCAGGCGATTTCGGTGGATGACCCTGGCATGTTCGTCGTCAACTACCGCAACGAGCCGTTGGCTCTGCGCGTCTACGACCCGAACAAGGTCGGCCCGGACGGCAAGCGTGGCATGCAGGCAGACGGCTTGGCCGGCGACCTCAGCTATGCCCTGCAAACCCGCACCGACCGCGCCATCCCGGCAATGAACCTGGCGCCTTCAGCCATTACCTCGGCGGTTGGCCCAACCGGTGGGACCACGTTGTTCCCGCCGCACATCAACAAGGCGGGCAGCGAACCAGGCGACCCGTTCACGCCGATGCTGCGCACCTACTCCGGTGATAACGTGCGCCTGCGCATGCACGCCGGTGGCCATGAAGAAGAGCACAACGTCACCCTGCACGGCGTGAAATGGCTGCAGAACGGCACGGGCTTCGGCAACAGCTCCAACTCGGGCTGGAAGTCGTCGCAGATGATCGGCATTTCCGAGCAGCTTGGCTTCATGGCGCCGGTCTCGATGATCTCCAGTTCCGCGGCCACCAACGGCGACTACCTTTATTCGCTGGACGCCGCCCTGGAAGGTTACTGGAACGGTATCTGGGGCATCATGCGTAACTACACCGCGCAACGTAGCGACCTGTTCCCGTTGCCCAACAACCCGCAGCCGGTGGCCATGCGCAACACCGTGAACTTCGACGGCATCTGCCCGAAAACCACGGCCAACCCTAACGGTATCGGTACCCGCACCACCGTCAAGCGCAGCTATGAGATCGTCGCGGCGCTGGCCAACGATATCCTCGAGAACCGCAACGGCGTCAGCATCAATGACCCGGCCGGTATCGGCCAGCATGTGGGTGGCCCGCTCAAGGCCAATGGTGGCACCTTGGTGTTCAACAGCCGTAAAACCGCCATCCCGCTGGTAAGTGGGGTAGACCCCGAAGACGGCGAACCCTTCACCATTGGCGGCCACAGTGCCCCGTTGCACGACCCGACCGCGATCCTGTACGTGCGCAAGGCCGACCTGGACGCCACCACTGGCAAGCTCAAGGCGGGGGTGCCGGTTGAGCCTCTGGTACTGCGCGCCAACGCTGGCGACTGCATCAGCATTACCTTGGAGAACCGCCTGCCACTGGTAATGCCCGACTTGCCGAGTACGGCAGTGATGCACAACGTGGTCAAGCGTGACCGCTTCGACAGCGAGGGCGCCACCGCCTTTGCCAACAACCTGATGCGGCCATCCAGCCACGTGGGCCTGCACGCGCAGTTGCTGGCCTACGACATCACCCGGTCCGATGGTGCCAACGTTGGCCTGAACCCGGTACAAACCGTGCCTGCGCGTGCTGGCACCAGTGGTGCATGGCCGACCCGTACCTACCAGTACTACGCCGGCCACCTGGAGCGTGAAGGCAAGCCGGTGTCGCAACTGGGTCGCACGGTGGACAACATCAACACCACCGCGATCGAGTTCGGCGGCCTCAACCTGACCCCGTCGGACTTCATCAAGCAGCCGCAGAAAGGCCTGGTGGGCGCCATGAGCATCCTGCCGCAAACCGCCACCTGGACCGAGGACGGTGCTACACGTGCCCAAGCCACGGTGAAGGTGACTGGCCAGCCCGACTACCGCGACTTCGTCACGGTGTGGCAGCGTGCGCTGAACATGCGCTGGGCCGATGGCCGCCCTGTCGAAGGCATCAACACCGAAGGCAACGGTGCCGCAGGCGACCCGCAGGACAACGGGAACATGGCGGTCAATTACAAGACCGAGCCACTGTGGCTGCGCTTCGGCATGGCCCCAGACTCGCCATTCGGCCGTGCCGATGGCCTGGGCTTTGGTGATGTGCCCAATGCGCACATGGCCTACGCCAATGCCCTGGTCGGCGGCGACCCGCAAACCCCTGTGCTGTACGCCAAACCTGGCCAGCCGGTGCGCAACCACATCGTGATGCCTAGCGGTGGTAGCCGCGGCATGGTCTACCAGCTCGATGGCCACCTGTGGCCGCTGCACAACTACCAGGCGGAAAAGAGCGATGTGGACGGTTACCCGATGAACTTGCCAGGTATCGGCTCGGTGCGCTTCGGCTACAACCCGATGGCCATGTACATCGGTGCCCAGGAAAGCGTACTGCCAGCGGCGCACTTCAGCTTCATGCTGCCCAGTGCTGGTGGTGCCAACGCGGTGGCGGGTGACTACCTGTTCCGCGACTACGCCGCCTACGGCAACCTCTCGGGGCTGTGGGGGATCTTGCGGGTGACCAACGAAGCGCCGCCGGCAACGGCCCCGGCGCAATGATGGATAAGGGAGCGCGAGCATGAACAAGAAGACTCGCCCTGCTTACTTGGGGGTTGTACTGGGGGTGGCGCTGATCGGCCTGGGCGTGGCGTACGAAAAGCTCTGGTGCGATCCCCGCGAGCTGTTGCAGGAAGCTGCCGACACGCAAGCCCTGCACCGGCTCAGCCGGGACGGCGTGACCGTGGAGTTTGAGGCCCGGCCGCTGGCCGGGGGCGAGCTGCAGGAAGGCAGCTTCGCCAACATCCGTTTCAAGGTCAGCGACCAGACCAGCGGCCAGCCGTTGTCAGGCATGGCCCCCGGGGCGTGGATCGACCCGGCGCAGTCGGCCCCGGTCGGGGATCGCAACCAAAGCTGCAAGTCACGGGTCGCGCTGTTTCTCAAGAGCAGCATTGGTGCCCGGCCGCTGCTCGACCTGAACAGCTACTTCCTGTTGATGCTGAACAATGACGCCAGCCTGACGGTGATCGACCCGACCGTGTCGGTGGGCGGCGTCACCAGCACCATGGCCCGCATCGATCTGCCCGGGCGGCCCATGGACTGGGTGGCCACCAGCGACGACAAGCAGGTGTTCGTGTCGATCCCCGAAAGCGGCAAGGTGGCGGTGATCGATACCGAAACCTTCACCCGCGTGGCCGACCTGGACGCTGGCGAGCAGCCACTGCGCGTGGCCTTGCAGCCCGACCAGCACCGGCTGTGGGTCGGCAACAACAGCAGTGACCCGGCCAAGGGCGGCGTCACGGTGATCGACGTGCCGGGGCGCACCAGCCTGAAAAGCTTCAACACTGGCACCGGGCACCACGAAATCGCCTTCAGCGCCGATTCGCGCTTTGCCTACGTCAGCAACCGCGACAGCGGTACCCTGAGTGTCATCGATATCCCGGAAATGCGCCTGGCCAAGACCATCAAGGTGGGCCCGCACCCGTTGTCGGTCAGCTATTCGGCGTTGTCCCAGGCCGTCTATGTGGTCGATGGCGAGGAGGGCAGCGTGCGCGTGTTCGATGCGCGTAACCACCAGCTGCGCCACACGGTCAAGGCCGAACAGGGCTTGGGGCCGATGCGCTTCAGCAGCGATGGCCGCTACGGCGTCGTGCTCAACACTCTGGAAAACCAGGCCCTGGTGATCGATGCCAGCACCGACCGGCTGATCCACAAGATTCCAGTGGCGGCCGAGCCCTACCAGCTGACCTTCACCAAGGGCTATGCCTATGTGCGTGGCCTGGCCTCGCCGAAGGTGAGCATGATCAACCTGGCCAGCCTGGGCGAAGGGCGTACGCCGATCGTGCAGGGCTTCGAGGCTGGCCCGGCGGCGCCACGCCAGGCCGGTAACCTGCCGCTGGCCCAGGGCCTGTCGGTGTCGCGCGATGACAACTCGGTGTTCGTGGTCAACCCGGTGGACAACACCACCTACTTCTACGCCGAGGGCATGAACGCGCCGATGTCCGGCTACAACAACCGCGGCCACCAGGCCCGCGCCGCTATCGTCATCGATCGCAGCCTGCGTGAAGTGGCGCCAGGGGTGTACGGCTCGACGGTGAAACTGCCCGCCGCCGGCAAGTTCGACGTCGCCTTCCTGCTCAACCAGCCACAGATTATCCACTGCTTCAGCACCGAAGTGGCCCAGGCTCCCAATACCGGCAAGCGCAAGGCCGCACATGCCGAGTTCATCGGCTTGGACCAGCCGTTGCCGCAGCACAGCAACTTCACCGCCAAAGTGCGCATCGTCGGCGACGACGGCCAGCCACGCCTGGGCCTGAACGACCTGAGCCTGCGCTACTTCCTGGCGCCGTCGTCGATGCCGCGCAACCTGCAGCTGCAGGAGGTGGGCGAGGGCGTCTACCAGGCGGCGCTGACACTGCCTGAGGCCGGCGCCTGGTACCTGCATGTGCAGTCGCCCTCGCTGGGGCGCAAGTTCGCCGAAGAAAACTACACCAGCCTGCGCGTCCTGCCGGCCGCAGCGAGCAACGCTTCCCAGACTGACGTGAGGAATGTGCGATGAACGCCAAGCATGCTTTCACACTGTTGGCCCTGAGCCTGGCGCTTGCCAGCAACTTGGCCCTGGCCCACGCCGGCCACGACCACAAAGGCCCCGCCGAGCAGCCGCCAGCGGCGCACCAGGAAAAGGCCAGCGTGCGCTTTGCCGATGTTTCGCTGCTGAACCAGGACGGCATGCCGGTACGCCTGGAAAAAGACCTGGTGGGCGACCACCTGGTGGTCATGGGCTTCATTTATACCAGCTGCACCACGGTATGCCCCGTGGTGTCGTCGATCATGGGCAAGGTCCAGCAGCAACTGGGTGGTCGGGTCGGCGAGGAGATTCACCTGGTATCGATCAGCGTCGACCCCCAGCGCGATGACGCCAGGCGCTTGCAGGACTATGCCAAGGCGTTCCAGAAGGGGCCAGGCTGGAGCTGGTTGACCGGCAGCCCGTACGCCATCACTGAAACCCTCAAGGGCCTGGGCAGCTTCAGTGCCGACCTTAGCCAGCACCCGCCGCTGATCCTGGTCGGCGACGGGCGCAGTGGGCACTGGACGCGTTACTACGGCTTCACCGACCCGGCCGTGCTGATCGCAGAGATCAACCGGCTCAGCGCCCGCCGGGTGCATGCCAAGAGCACCGCCATCGCCGACCATCACGAGGTGCAACCATGAGCACTGTCACCCCCCGCCGCGCTGGCATGCGTGGCTTCGACTGGCTGGTACTGGGTGGCTGCCTGTGGATTCTGGCCTCGGTGGCGTTTGCCCATGAAGGCCATGGCCAGCAAGGGCCTGCGCCACAACCGGCGCCGCAGGCGATGACCAGTGGCGGCGGCACCCGCGATGCCCAGACCTGGTTCACCGACACCGTACTGCAGGACCAGAACGGCCGCGAGCTGCGTTTCTACAGCGACGTGCTCAAGGACAAGGTGGTGATGCTCAACGTGATTTTCACCCACTGCACTGACGCTTGCCCGCTGATTACCCGCAAGCTGCGCGAGGTGCGCGAAGCCATGGGGCCGGCGCTGGCCAGCCAGGTCACATTCGTGTCGATCAGCAGCGACCCGCTGAACGATACCCCACAGGCACTCAAGGCATTTGCCGCCAAGCAGGGGGTGGACGGCCCGAACTGGCTGTTCCTGACCGGTGACAAGGCCAGTGTCGACCTGGTGCTTGGCCGCATCGGGCAGTTCCTGCCCAGCCCCGAGCAGCATTCGACGCAGCTGATTGCCGGTGATGTGGCCGGCAAGCGCTGGAGCAAGATCCGTCCGGATGCACCGCCCGCGGCGATTGCCCAGCGCATGCAGTTGCTGACCCAGCCACTGGCGGGTCGGTGAGTATCATGCGCCTCCTGGGGAGTTCGCCTCTAGGGCAGCTGCTTTCGCGACGCACGGCCGCTCCCGCAGGGCTTGCGGTATGGCTCACATGCGTGCTTGGCATGGCCTCTTTTTCAGCCTTGGCCCTCGACCTCACCGACCACGAACAAGCCGGCAAACGCCTCTACCGCGAAGGGCTTTCCAGCAGTGATGCGCAACTGCAGGCCCGGGTCGGTGCCAGCGACATGGCCGTCCCTGCCAGCGTGCTGCCCTGCGCCAGTTGCCACGGCAGCGACGGCCGTGGCCGTGCCGAAGGTGGGGTGCGCCCACCCAGCCTGGACTGGCAACGCCTGGCACTGGGGCAGGGCACGCGCGAAGCTAACGGTCGCAACTACCCGGCCTATACCGACAGCAGCCTGGCCCGGGCCATCCAGCAGGGTGTGGACCCGGCCGGTAACCGCCTGGACCCGGCCATGCCGCGTTTCGAGCTGACCTTGGCCGACCAGCGCAACCTCACGGCCTATCTCAAGCGCCTGGCCCAGGAGCGCGACCCCGGCGTGGAGGAGGGTGTGCTGCGCCTGGGCACCTTGCTGCCTGCCAGCGGCCCGTTGGCCGAAGCCGGGCACGTGATTCGGGCGGTACTGCAGGACGGTGTGGCGCAACTCAACCTGCAAGGCGGCATTCACGGGCGACGGCTGGAACTGGTGGTGCTCGATCCGGGCGCCGACCCGGCCAGCGCCGAACGCGCCTTGCAGCGGTTGCTGGGGCAAGAGCGGGTATTTGCCCTGGTCGCGCCGCTGGCGCCGATGCTCGACCAGCGCCTGACAACCTTGCTGGGGGCACAGAATGTCCCCCTCATCGGCAGCACCCCGCGCAGCGGCGGCAGTGCGCAGATCTTCGACCCGCTGCCCGGCCTGCCGGAGCAATTGTTGAGCCTGGCAGGCCACGCCCGCACCGCGCTGGGCCTGGCCCCCGGTGAACTGCGCGTGGTTTACGCTGGCAATGAACAGGCCGCATTGGCCGAGCAGGTACGCGAGCGGTTGCTGCAGCAGGGCTGGGCGACGCCCGCCATTCAGGTGTTCGATGGCCAGGCCGTGGATGGCCCGGGCATCATCTTCCTTGGCCGCGCTCAGGCCTTTGCCGAGCTGGCGGCAGCGTTGCAGGCAGCGGGCCGCCAGCCATACCTGTTCGCCGCTTCCAGCCAGGTAGCCGGGGCCGTGGCGCGTTTGCCGGAGCAGTGGTCGCGACGGCTGTTCCTGGCCTATCCCTATGTGCCTGGGGACTGGACCGAGCAGGGCTTGGCGACTTTGGCCGGCCTGCAACAGCGTCAGGGCCTCGACCCACGCCAGGCTTCGTTGCAGGTCTCCACCTTGTGTGCGTTGCGGTTGCTCAGCGAAGCGCTGAAACAGATTGGCCGTGACGCCAGCCGCGAGCAGCTGATTACCGCGCTGGAGGGCCTGCACGATGTGGCCACTGGCCTGACCCCGGCATTGGGCTTTGGCCCCGGGCGTCGCCAGGGCATGGCCGGCGCCCATGTGGTAGCGGTCGACCTGCCTGGCCCGCACTTCACTGCGGTCACCCCGTACCGGCCGGTGCCGGTAACGCCTTGAACGGAGGTTGCCATGCGTATCATGTTGCTGTGCCTGTTGCTGGTGTTGGGCCGGGCGGTCTGGGCCGATATGCCCGCCGCGCGGGTCAACGGTGTGGAGATCGGGCAAATGCGCCTGGAGCGCTATTTCAGCGAGTACCTGGAGGCCCAGGGCCGTGCGCTGACCAGCATCCGCAACCCGGGCCTGTACAAGCGCCTGCGCGACCAGGCGCTGGACGAGCTGATCGACAAGGAACTGCTGTGGCAGGAGGCGCAACGCCAGGGCATTGCCATCAGCGATGAAGAGGTGTCGGCACACGTCGGCGAAGTGGAGGCGGCATTTGGCAGCCCGGCCATTTTCGAGCGGCGTCTGGCAGAGGCAGGCTTCGATCGGGCACATTACACTGAATACACCCGACACGAGATGGCCGCCCAGCTGGTGTATGCCCGGCTCAGCGCAGTCGACGCGCCTAGCCAGGAGGATGTCCAAGCATTCTATGCTGCCAACCGAGAAAGCCTGCAGGGAGCGCAGAACCAAAGTGATAATCCGTCAGTCATACACGAACAGGGCCTGGTGTTGGCCAGGGCCACGCTCATCGGTCAAAGAGAAGCGCAGGCGCGCAAGTTGGTGCGCCAACGTTTGCGTGAATCCGCTAAAGTGGAGATCGCCGACTGAGTTCCCTGATGGCGGTTCCCCCAATGCTGGGGAATCAGGGTTTGGCAATGTGCCATCATTTTCCCCGGTTCTGGGGAACAGGCTGGGTGCGCCTGCCCGCCGCGTTATCGGTGCTGGCCGGCACCATCGTAAAATCAATGAGTTACAGCGGTGCAACATGACTATTCACGCCTGGCACGAAGCCTGCTCAAGCTTGTACAAGGGCGCACTTCGCAGACCGGGTAACCGGGCAGTTCTTGGGAGTCGACCTTGGTGAACAGAGTATTGGTAGTCGATGACGAACAGACTCTTGCGCAGAACCTGCAAGCGTACCTGCAGGCGCAAGGCCTGGAAGTTCATGTTGCCCACGACGGTGCCAGTGGTATCGAACAGGCTGTAAGCCTGGCACCGCAAGTAGTCGTGCTGGATTACCGCTTGCCCGATATGGAAGGTTTTCAGGTACTGGAGGCTGTACGCAAGAACAGGCAGTGCCACTTCGTGCTGATCACCGCCCACCCCACCGTCGAGGTGCGTGAGCGGGCCGCCGAACTGGGCGTGAGCCATGTCCTGTTCAAGCCGTTCCCGTTGATGGAACTGGCCCGTGCAATCTTCGACCTGATGGGCATCGAGCGCCGGCGCAGGGCCACGGACAACCCGGCTGAAGGGTTCGTCGAACGACGCCAGAACAGGAACGAATCGTTCCCCCTGCAGTTGTACGATGGAAGCTGGGTGTTGGCCGACCGCCGCCGAAACGGCGCCAAGCCACCAGGGCCCGACGACGACCAACTGCTTACAGGGGAATAGCGGCGCCCGCACCCCTGGCCGAGCCAGCCTGCGACGCGCCCCTGAGCGGAGTCGTAGGCCATGCCAGAAGCATTCGATGCAACCGTTGCGGCCCTGTCGCCGGCACAGCCAAAACCACTTCAAGCCTACCCCCGCGACCTCCTGGCCCAGGCTCGCCTGCAAGCCACCGACCAACGCCTGCTCAACTGCCTGGAGCAACTGGCCGGCGATACCCCGGGCACCTTCACCCAACGCCTGGGCCTGACCCTGCATTACCCGGTACTGGCTAGCCACAGCCTGCTGGCCAGTACGCCACGCTTCGACAAGGTCAGCCTGGCCGCGTGCCTGAAGCGCGAATTCGTGCTGATCGAGCAGGACGGCCAACTGTTGGGTGTATTCGCCGACCCCTTCGACCCTGCCCGCCTGGCCTGGATCGATGACGTGCTGCAGGGGGCGCCATTGTACCTGGCCCATCCTGCCGAGCTGGCCACCTTCCTTGCCCGCCATGAAGAAAGCTTCCACGCCGTCGATGCCCTGGACCACGACACCGAGACCAGCAGCGAAAGCGACCCGCTGCAACGCCTGTCGCTGGCCAGCATCAGCGAAGACCAGAGCCGGGTGGTCAAGCTGGTCAACTCCACCCTGTATGACGCGCTGAAGCTGCATGCCAGCGACATTCACCTGGGCATGACTGGCCAGGGCCTGACCATCAAGTACCGCATCGACGGTGTGCTTAACGGTGCCGGCAAAGCCAGCGGCAGTGCCTTCGCCGACCAGGTGATTTCGCGTATCAAGGTCATGGCCGAGCTGGATATTGGCGAAAAACGCGTGCCCCAGGACGGCCGCTTCAAGGTTGCCGTTGGCGATAGGCAAATCGATTTCCGTGTATCGATCATGCCCAGCATCTTTGGTGAAGACGCGGTGCTGCGGGTGCTCGACAAGCAGGACTTGTCCGACCGGGTCAGTGGTGTGCAATTGCAGGCCCTGGGGTTTGCCGATGAAACCCTGCGCGCCCTGCGCCGGCTGGCCGCCGAGCCCTACGGCATGATCCTGGTCACTGGCCCTACCGGCAGCGGCAAGACCACCACCCTGTACGCCATGATCAGCGAGATCAACCACGGCGTGGACAAGATCATCACCATCGAGGACCCGGTCGAATACCAGCTGCCTGGCGTGCTGCAGATTCCGGTCAATGAAAAGAAGGGCCTGACCTTCGCCCGCGGTCTGCGCTCGATCCTGCGCCACGACCCGGACAAGATCCTGGTGGGTGAAATCCGCGACCCGGACACCGCGCAGATCGCCGTGCAGTCGGCGCTCACCGGCCACCTGGTATTCACCACCATTCACGCCAACAACGTATTCGACGTGATCGGCCGCTTCAGCCAGATGCAGGTCGACCCCTACAGCTTCGTGTCCGCGCTGAACGCGGTGCTGGCCCAACGCCTGATTCGTCTAGCCTGCCCGCACTGCGCCGCGCGCTGCGAACACGATGACGACACCTTGCATGGCTCGGGCCTGACCCGCGACGGGGTGGCCGGCTGGCGCTTCGTTCGCGTCCAGGGCTGCGGCCAGTGCCGCGGCAGTGGCTACCGCGGCCGCAGCGCCATCGCCGAGCTGCTGCACCTGGACGACGACCTGCGGCAGATGATCGTCGAGCGCCGGCCCCTGGCGCAAATCAAGACACTCGCCTGCCAGCGTGGCCTGCGCCTGCTGCGGGCTTCGGCCCTGGACCTGGTCCGCGATGGCCGTACCACCCTTGAGGAGATCAACCGTGTCACATTCATCTGACCGTTACTGCGCCGTATTGGGCGCCGAGGGTGTCGGCCTGGGTCGCTGGCACAAGAACCATCACCAGTGGCTGGGCAGCCGCGAGTTCAGCAGCGACGCCACCCAACCGGCCTGGGATGCCGCCGTCGACGGGCTGGCTGCGCTGCTGGCCGAGCATGCGGTGCGGGGTGCCCAGTTGCGGGTGCTGCTGTCGGCCCGCTACAGCCGCTTCTGCCTGGTGCCCTGGAGCGATGCCATCGGCCACCCGCGCGAGCTGGATGCCTATGCCAGGGCCTGTTTCGAAAACCTTTATGGGCAATCGCTGGACGACTGGCGGATCGTGCTGTCGCCCGAGCCTGCCGGTGCCGCCCGCATCGCGACGGCACTGCCCGAGGCGCTGCTGCAACGGCTGCAGGCGCTGGGCCGGGAAAGCCGCCTGAACCTGCGGTCAGTACAGCCGTACCTGATGGCTGCCTACAACCGCTGTTCGGCGCAGCTGGAGCAGGGCGACTTCCTGTTCGTGCTGGCCGAACCACGCCGCAGCGTGCTGCTGCTGGCGGCCGGTGGGGCGTGGCAGCAAGTGCTGGCGCAAGGTTGCGCCGACAGCGACCAGGCCCTGCAAGCGCTGATCGAGCGCACCTGCGAGCTGTACGGCGAGCACCTGCCACGGGTCTACCTGCATGCACCGGGGCGGGGCGACGTGCCGCAACTGGCGGCGGTACAGCTGTGCCAGCCGGCCAGCGAAGCCGACCCGCTGTGCGCCATGTGGCGGGCGGTGGCTTGACATGCGCCGCCTCAATCTGGAATTCCAGCCACGGCGCAGCAGCCCGTTGGCCTGGGCGCTGCTCATCCTGGCCAGCGCGGTGGTTGCCGGCTTGGTACTGCTGCAACACGGCCTGCAGGCCGAGCAGGTCGACCTGGAGGCCAGCGTGCACAGCCTGGAATTGCAGTTGGGCCGCCGCCCGGCCACTGCCGCGCCCTTGAACAGTGCCGCCAGCCGCGAACAGGCCGAGCGCCTGGCACAGATGCGCAGCGTGTCGCAGCAGTTGCAACGCCCTTGGCAACAGCTGTTCGCCATGCTCGAAGCCATGCCGCAAGAAGATGTGGCGCTGCTTGGCCTGACCCCGGATGCGCGCAAAGGCCAGGTACGCATCGCTGCCGAAGCACGCAACCTGGAAGCGATGCTGCAGTACCACCAACGGCTGGAAGCCAGTGCAGAGCTGAGTGACGTGTCGCTGCTCAACCACGAAGTGCTGGCCGCGCAACCTGAGCACCCGGTGCGCTTTACCCTCACCGCTACCTGGGAGACCGGCCATGCGCGCCCCTGACGCACTGAACAGCTTGATCCTCCAGGAACGCCTGCGCAGCATTGGCCCGGTCGGCTTGGGCGCAGTCCTGGTCAGCGTGCTGGCCATTGGCGTGATCTGTGCCGGGGTGCTGCCGCAATGGCAGGACGTGCGCGAACTGCGTGCCAGTGAAGCGGACGCCAGCGTACAGGTGCAGCGGGTCAAGCGCGGTGAGCTGAAAATTGCCCTCAAGCCAGAGCAGGAAGCGCTGGACAGCCTGCGCCAGCAACTGCCAGGGCAACCCCAGGCCAGCGAACTGATCGAGCGCCTGTACCACTTGGCCAGTGCCGAGCACATCAGCCTGGCACGTGGCGAATACGCCTTGGGCATCGACCCCAAGACCCAGCTGGCGCGTTATCAGATCCTGCTGCCGGTGCGCGGCAGCTACCCACAGATTCGCGGCTTCATCAAAGGCCTGCTCAAGCAGCTGCCGACCCTGGTGCTGGAAGACCTCGAGCTGCAACGCAAACGCATCGGCGACAGCGAGCTGAACGCCCGGCTGCGCATGACCCTTTACCTGTCGAGGTCGTGATGAACACTCAACGTGCAGTCATCTGGGCCGGTTTCCTTGGTGTGAGCGCAGTCCTCGCCTGGGCACCAGGGCACTGGTTCGGCCAGGAAGACAGCGTCGCGGTCTTCGCGGGCAAGCCCGCTCCCACAGGGGTTGTGGGCAACGCCGAGCCTGTAGGAGCGGCTTTGGCCGCAAAAGGGCCGGAGCAGGCCTCCAGAAACCTGTTCCCAACCCAGCAATGGACCAAACCCAAAGCCCTGGCCACGGTCACCGAACAACCCGTCATGACCGCACCTGTCGTCGCCGCGGCCCCGACGGCTCCGGAGCTGCCGTTCCAGTTCATCGGCCGCATGGGCAACGACGACGACCTGCAGATTTTCCTGCAGAGCGGCGAAAAACTCTACGTCGTGCGCCAGGGCGACGTCATCGAAGACACCTATCGCCTCGATCGGGTATCGGCCAGCGAGCTGAACCTGGTCTACCTGCCTTTGCACCAGTCGCAGACCTTGTCTGTCGGGAGCGCACCATGAAATCGTCAAAGCTGTGCAAGCCTGCTCCGTTCCTGCTTTTGGCGCTGTGCGTGGCCATTGCCGGCTGCGGCTCCAGCGCGGTACGCAAGGACAGCGATCAGTTGATGAAGGAGGGCCAGTACGAAGCCGGCATCGCCCGCCTGGAAGAGGCCTTGCGCGATGATCCGCGTGACACCGAGCTGAACATCGCCCTGGCCCACAGCCGCCAGGCGGCGGTCGAGGCCCTGATTACCCAGGCCGACAGCGACCGGGTCCGCCACGACTTCGTCAACGCCCGCATGGGCTATGGCCGGGTGCTGACCCTGGAACCGAACAATCGCCGCGCCCAGGAGGGCATCCGCCAGCTGGAGCTGATCCGCACCCTCGACGAACGTGTAGCGCTGGGCCAGGCGGCGCTGCGCCAGGGCGACCTGTTCGGGGCCGAACGCTACATGCGCGAAGTCCTGCGGCTGGACCCGCAGAACCAGAAGGGCATTGCGCTGCGCACCGACATCGAGAACGTCCAGGCGCGTACCGCGCAGCCGTTCCCGCAGCTGCGCAGCAAGCTGGAGCGGCCGGTGACCCTGGAGTTTCGCGACGCCAACCTGAAAACCATCTTCGAAGTGCTGTCGCAGGTGGCCGGCATCAACTTCATCTTCGACAAGGACCTGCGCCCGGACATGAAGGCCACCATCTTCGTGCGCGAGGTGCGCATCGAGGACGCGATTGCGCTGCTGCTGGAGCAAAACCAGCTGCGCCAGAAAATCGTCAACGACAACACCCTGATGGTCTACCCGGACTCGCCGCAGAAGGCCAAGGACTACCAGGAACTGGTCATGCGCACTTTCTACCTGACCAGCATCGATGCCAACACCGCGCTGAACATGGTCAAGACCATGCTCAAGACCCGCGATGTGTTCGTTGACGAGCGCCTCAACACCCTGACCATGCGCGACACCCCCGATGCGGTACGCATGGCCGAGAAGCTGCTGCAGTCGCAGGACCAGTCCAACCCCGAAGTGGTGCTGGAAGTGGAGGTGATGGAAGTGGCCACCTCGCGCATCCTCGACCTTGGCCTGCAATGGCCGAATACTTTCGGCGTGCTGAGCGACGATGGCAACCCGGTCAGCGTGCTCGACCAGCTCAAGGGGATCAATTCCAGCCGCATCAGCATTGCGCCGGCGCCGCAGGCCAAGATCAACGCCCAGGACAAAGACATCAACACCCTGGCCAGCCCGGTGATCCGCGTCAGCAACCGCGAGCAGGCGCGTATCCACATCGGCCAGCGGGTGCCGATCATCAGCGCCACCTCGGTGCCGTCCACCCAGGGCCCGGTGATCACCGAAAGCGTCACCTACCTGGACGTCGGCCTGAAGCTGGAAGTGCAGCCCACCGTTCACCTGAACAATGAAGTGGCGATCAAGGTGGCGCTCGAGGTCAGTAACGCCACCCCGCTAGAGGCTACCCGCCAGGGCACCATCCCGGTTCAGGTCGACACCCGCAACGCGCAGACCAGCCTGCGCCTGCATGATGGCGAAACCCAGGTGCTGGCCGGCCTGGTACGCAACGACCACAACGCCAGTGGCAACAAGATCCCCGGCCTTGGCGACATTCCGGGCTTGGGGCGGCTGTTCGGCAGCAACAAGGACGACATGAGCAAATCCGAGCTGGTACTGGCGATTACCCCGCGCATCGTGCGCAACCTGCCGTACCAGAGCCCGTCGGACATGGAGTTCTCCACCGGCACCGAGTCGGCCATGCAGGTACGCCAGATGGCGCCGCTGCCACCGGTGGACGTGCCCGGCAATGCGCCCACCTCCGAGAGCCCGGTCGTCGACAGCCAGATGGCAGTGGCCCCGGTGAATGCGAGCCCGCGGCCATGAAAACCTCGCGCCGCATGCGTGGCTTCAGCCTGATCGAGGTCGTGCTGACCCTGGCACTGCTCGGGCTGCTCGCCAGCATGGCCGCGCCGCTGACCGAGACCGTGGTGCGCCGCGGCAAGGAGCAGCAGTTGCGCGAGGCGCTGTACCAGATCCGCGACGCCATCGACGCCTACAAGCGCGCCTTCGACGCTGGTTACATCGAGAAGCGCCTGGATGCCAGCGGCTACCCGCCGAACCTGCAGGTGCTGGTGGACGGGGTGCGCGACGTGCGCAGTGCCAAGGGCGCCAAGTTCTACTTCCTGCGGCGCATCCCGCACGACCCGCTGCTGGCGACCAAGGCGGAAGATGAAGGCGGTTGGGGCCTGCGTGCCTACGAGAGCAGCCCCGACAACCCGCGCGAAGGCGAAGACGTGTTCGACGTGTACTCCAAGGCCCGCGGCAAAGGCCTCAACAACATCCCGTACGGGCAATGGTGATAGCCATGAAACGCAGCAAAGGCTTCACCCTGATCGAACTGCTGGTGGTGATGGCGATCATCGCCACGCTGATGACCATCGCCATGCCGCGCTACTTCAACAGCCTGGAAAGCTCCCGCGAGGCCACCCTGCGCCAGAGCCTGGCGGTGCTGCGCGAGGCGCTGGACCACTACTACGGCGACACCGGCCACTACCCGGATTCGCTGGAGCAACTGGTGGAACAACGCTACCTGCGCAACACCCCGGTCGACCCGATTACCGAGCGCAGCGATGCCTGGCAGTTGGTACCCCCGCCAGAAGGTGTGGCGGGCGGCGTGGCCGATATCAAGAGCGGTGCCACAGGGAGGGCGCGTGATGGCAGCCTTTTCGCTGAATGGTAAAGCCAACGGCGGCTTCACCTACCTGGGCGTGCTGCTGCTGATAGCGGTCAGTAGCGTCGCCCTGGCAGCCACCGGCACGCTTTGGACCAGTGCCGCCCAGCGCGACCGCGAACGGCAGTTGCTGTGGGTAGGCGGCCAGTACGCCCAGGCCCTGCGCAGCTACTACCGCGCATCCCCCGGGCTGGCCCAGTACCCGCAGGACCTGGCTGACCTGCTGCAGGACAACCGCTTTCCGCAGGCCCGCCGGCACATTCGCCGGCTGTACCCCGACCCCATCACCAACAGCGACGATTGGGGCCTGCTGCGTTCGATCGACGGCCGTATCACTGGCGTGCACAGCCGCTCGGCCGACACACCGTTCAAACGCAGTGGTTTCAACACCGAGTGGAGCGGTTTCGAAGGGCTTGAGCACTACAGCGACTGGCAGTTCGTCGCCGAACAGGCGTTTACCGATAGTGCCGCCGGCGGGCAGACCCACAGTGGCCCGGGAGATACGCCATGAAGCGCCTGGCTGCGTTGTGCCTGCTGCTGGCACTGGCCACATCGGCCAAGGCCGGGGTGGAGGACGAGATGCAGGGGTTTATCGTCGACAACACCATCTCGCACATCGGCCACGACTTTTACTACTACTTCGCCGACCGCCTGCGTGCCACCAGCCGCCTGGACTTCAACCTGGTGGTACGCGAACGCCCCGATGCGCGCTGGGGCAGCCTGGTGACCGTGGAGTTCGAGCGCGAAGTCATGTACCGGCGCTTCCTGCCACCGAACACCACCGAGCTCAAAGACGAGGCCGTTGCAGCTGCCGACCTGGTCAAGCAGCAAATCATTCAACGCAAGCTGCAACGCCTGCTGCAGGACACCACCGACTTGGAGAGGGACGAGCTATGAACCACCGCATACCCCGTTGCATCGCCGCCTGCCTGCTGGCCAGCGCCTGTGCGGCCCAGGCCACGGAACTGGTGTACACCCCGGTGAACCCGGCGTTTGGCGGCAACCCGTTGAATGGTACCTGGCTGCTGAACAACGCCCAGGCGCAGAACGACCACGACGACCCCGACCTCGAGGACCGCGCCTCGGCCTTTACCGGCACTACGGCCCTGGAGCGTTTCAGCAACCAGCTGGAGTCGCGGATGTTGTCGCAGTTGCTCGACAACATCAGTAACGGCAGTACCGGCAGCATGGCGACCGATGCGTTTCTCATCGACGTCATCGACGATTCCGGGGCCTTGAGCATCAAGGTCACCGATCGCGCCACGGGAGAAATTTCGATCATTGAGGTCAGCGGCCTGAACCCCTGAGAGGGAAGGGCTTTTATGTTGGGGAGAGAACACCATGAAACGTCTGCTGAGCACGCTGCTGATCCTCACCGCCCTGGGCCTGCAAAGTGGTTGCAGCCTGCGCGAACCCATGTCGGCCGAACAGGACTCGGAAACCCCGACCCTGACCCCTCGGGCCTCGACCTACTACGACCTGATCAACATGCCCCGGCCCAAGGGGCGCTTGATGGCAGTGGTGTACGGGTTCCGCGACCAGACCGGGCAGTACAAGCCGACCCCGGCCAGCTCGTTCTCCACCAGCGTCACCCAGGGTGCGGCGAGCATGCTGATGGATGCCCTGAGTGCCAGCGGCTGGTTCGTGGTGCTGGAGCGTGAAGGGCTGCAGAACCTGCTGACCGAGCGCAAGATCATCCGCGCATCGCAGAAAAAGCCGGATGTAGCGGAAAACATCATGGGCGAACTGCCACCGCTGCAGGCCGCCAACCTGATGCTGGAGGGCGGCATCATTGCCTACGACACCAACGTGCGCAGCGGCGGCGAAGGCGCGCGCTATCTGGGCATCGACATCTCCCGCGAGTACCGGGTGGACCAGGTCACCGTCAACCTGCGCGCCGTGGACGTGCGCACCGGGCAGGTGCTGGCCAACGTGATGACCAGCAAGACCATCTACTCGGTCGGGCGCAGTGCCGGGGTGTTCAAGTTCATCGAGTTCAAGAAGCTGCTGGAAGCCGAGGTGGGGTATACCACCAATGAACCGGCGCAGCTGTGCGTGCTGTCGGCGATCGAAGCGGCGGTAGGGCACTTGCTGGCGCAGGGGATCGAGCGGCGGCTGTGGCAGGTGGCTGGGGATGCGGGGGACGGCACGGCGACGGTGGGCAAATTCCTGAGCCAGAATCAGCAGCCTTGATCGACCTTGAGGGCCTCTTCGCGGGCTCGCCCGCTCCCACAGGGATCGCGTGACCCAAGGTGCGATGCCGTCCCTGTGGTTTTAACCATGAAGAGGTCGGTGCAGAACTGAGCTCATGGCACCCTGTCCACGGGCATGTGCAGCTTCACAGAGGCCCTAATAAACAAAAGGTTTAAAGCACGCCCAGAACATTTCAGACGCAGCCGACATACAGCCTTTTCCTTGCTCCGTAACCTTGGGCATCCACCTACAAGGAAATTTGGCCATGGCTAGTAACGGATACATGCGGATAAACGGTGAGCGACAGGGCTTGATCTCCGCAGGCTGCAACTCGCAGCCGTCCATTGGTAACCGATGCCAGCTCTCTCATCAGGATGAGATCCTGGTGCTGGCGTTGAACCACGCAATGTCCAACACCGACAACACCCGACGCGCGACTCACCATCCCGTGTCGATCACCAAACTGGTCGACAAGGCCAGTCCATTGCTGGCTCAGGCCGTGGATTCCCAAGAGGCGCTCGTCTGTGAAATAGACCTCTATCGCACGCACTCAGGAGGTCACCAGGAAAAATATTTTTCCATCAAGCTGGAAGGCGCGGTGATCGTCGCTCAGGAGCTGGATATACCCCATGCCGTGTTGATGGCCGATCAGCAGGCGCAAGAGCAATTGCTAATTCGCTACCGCTCGATCAGATGGAGTCACCATGCTGCCGGGACAACCGGGCACGCGGCGTGGGGGAAAATACCATGAGCCGGCAAGAGGAATATGGCGATCGCCCGGACCAGGCGTTCTGGGAAGTGAATGCTGCAGCCACCGGGTTGATCAGTCACGGTTGTACTGTCAGTGCGCGGTACCTGCAGGATCGCAGCTTGCGTATGCAGTTCAATCGGGAGCTCGCCTATTACGCGCAGCGAGTGGTGGACGATGTAGTTCAGCGACGTATTAGTCCGGAGGAAGGGCTCCAGAGTATCGAAGGTGAGGCTAAAAACTTGGCCTCGGAATTTCGCCGAGTGGCCCTGCAAGTTTTCGGCATGGCCGCTGGTGCCTCTCAGGCCGCTACAGGTTTGGCAAGCTGCATGGCTAGCTTAGGTACCACATGTGCGTTTCATGGCATGCCCTTGATGGCCCATGGTGGGAATAACTTTTATGAGAACGGCCGAGGGCTTTATGAAGGGCGCACGGATGTCGTGGGGCCGGTTCGGAAGCTATATCAGGAGGCTGCCAAGTCGGTGGGTTATGGTGAACGTGAGGGAAACATGGCTTATTACAGCGCAGATCTCGTATTTTCTGGGCGGGCTTTAACTCAGCGGGTTCCCAAAAAAGGCGCCTGGCGTTTATATCGCTATTTGGAAGCCGATAGGGAGAGGAAGTTCAAGCAGTTGGGTAAGAGGGGGTTGTGGTTCGAGTTTGGTTCGTCGGCATCGACATTGGAACAGCTCAGGAGTGAGTCAAAAAAATGAAAGTGCTGCTGTTTGTTTTTTTTGCAGTGTGTGATGTGGTGTTCAGGTTGTACTTAAATAAAACCGTATTTAGATCGCTGAAAAGTAATTGGCGATTGGGCCTTGCGGGTTGCTATTTCGTGCTTATGATGAGGGTCTATACAGATGCAATGGGCGGGGACGGTTTGTTTGGGCCATACAAACCTGATGACAGTGTTATCATAGTGTGGGTGGTTTCTACTCTCTGCGTTGTACTGCTGTTTTTTCATTTGTGGGCAATTACTTCTCGGATGGATGACTAGTTTTTTGGCCAAGCGCAGACCGGAAAGGGGCGGGAAAGGGTTGTACAGGCGCGGGGTGTTTGAAGGCTGGTTTGGGCATTTTTGATTTATGCGCGGTATGTGGGGGATCTTGAGGGCCTCTTCGCGGGCTCGCCCGCTCCCACAGGTACAGCGCAGACCTCAGGCCTGGTGTGAACCCTGTGGGAGCGGGCAAGCCCGCGAAGCAGGCGACGCGGGGATGGCGCCGGCAAGCCAGCCCCCCACAGGGATTGCGCCAGCTTCAGGTCACCAGCCCAGCTACACCCCAATCCATCCGCTACCTGATGACGCCCAGCCATTTCTCCCGCACACTGCGCAAAATTCCCAAGCCCGTCTCCCGCCATCTTGCGGGGCACAGCCGGAGTAGAAAATGGCGCGACAACTAATAACAAACGCCCAAGACCCGCTGCACGAATCCCGCCAGGCCCGCCTGAGACTGGCGAGTGAAGGCGAGCTGCCGTTGGGCATGCTGCGCGACGAGATCGACGCCTCCTGGCGCCGCAGCCTCGGCCATGGCCTGGACAGCCTGCAAGGCGAGCAAGTTGGCCTCGGCCTCGAACACGGCCATGACTTGCGTACCCTGCTTGAGCGCAACCGCCTGTTGGTCGATGCCGTTACCCCCGAACTCGACTACCTGGTCTCGCGTCAGGGCAAGGCTGGCATCATCATCCTCGGCGACGCCAAGGCCAACGTGCTGGCCATCGAGGGCCAGACCCACGTACTCAGCCGCGAGGGCCTGCGCGACCTGCAACCGGGTAGCTGCTGGAGCGAAACACTGCGTGGCACCAACGCGATAGGTACAGCGGTGGTGGAAGGCCGCCCTACCCTGATCAACTGCGGCGAACATTACCTTGACCGCCTCAGCCCGTTCTCCTGCACCTCCGTGCCCCTGCGCGACCCGCGTGGCGAAGTGATCGGCGTGCTCGACATCACCCGCGAAGGGGTGATGGCGCAGCCACAGGACAGCCTGACGACGCTGATGCTGGCCGCCGGCAATATCGAAAGCCGTCTGTTCGGCCTGTGCCACCCGGACCAGTTGGTGCTGGCCTTTCACAGCCGGCCGCAGTACCTCAACAGTGCCTGGCACGGCCTGTTGGCCCTGAGTCTGGATGGCGAAGTGCTGGCTGCCAACGACAGTGCCTGCCAGCTATTACAGTTGCCGCGTCACGAACTGCTTGGTCGGCGCAGCACCGACCTGCTGGGCGAGCGTTCGCCGGCCTTTATCGCTCGCCTGTGGCAAGGCGGGGTGAGCAGCGTGCAGACCGCCAAGGGTGAGTTCTATTTCCGCGCCTTGCAGCTGCCGCGCCATGGTCGGGTCAGCTCCAGCACGCCACCCAGCAAACCGGCCTTGAGCAAACAGTCGCCTGTACTCGATGCACTGGCCGGTGGTGATCAACGCCTGGCGCGCAACCTGCGCATGGCTCGCCAGGGGCTTGGCAATGGTTTGCCAGTGCTGTTACTGGGCGAAACCGGTACCGGCAAGGAAGTGGTTGCCCGGGCCTTGCACCAGGCCAGCCCGCGTGCCGACAAACCGTTCGTGGCAGTCAACTGCGCGGCCATTCCCGAAGGGCTCATCGAGTCCGAGCTGTTCGGCTACCGTGAGGGCGCTTTCACCGGCTCGCGCCGGGGTGGCATGGTAGGGCGGCTGATGCAGGCCCATGGCGGCACCCTGTTCCTCGACGAAATCGGCGACATGCCGTTGGCCCTGCAAGCACGCCTGCTGCGGGTATTGCAGGAGCGCCGCGTAGCCCCATTGGGGGCGGGCGACGAGCAGGACATTGACGTGGCGCTGATCTGCGCCACCCACCGCGACCTCAAGCGCCTGGTGCAGGAACAACACTTCCGTGAAGACCTGTACTACCGGGTCAACGGTGTGTCGCTGCGCCTGCCGGCCCTGCGCGAACGTGATGACCTGGCGGTGATCATCCAGGGCCTGCTGGACAAGTCCAATGCGCGTGGCGTAACCCTCGACCCCGCGTTGACTGCGTTGCTCGAAGGCTTCGACTGGCCAGGCAACATCCGCCAGCTGGAAATGGTGGTGCGCACCGCGCTGGCCATGCGCGAGGACGGCGAGCAGGTGCTGACCCTCGATCACCTTACCGATTGCCTGCTGGACGAACTGGCCAGCAGCACAGCGCCCTCCGGCAGCCTGAAGGACAACGAACTGGAACAGATCCGCAGCGCCCTGGCCCGCCAACAGGGCAATGTGTCGGCCGCCGCCGAGGCGCTGGGCATCAGCCGGGCGACGCTGTACCGCAAGCTCAAGCAGTTGCGCGGCTGACGTGGGCGGCCTGTTCGCAAGGCTGGTGGACTCCAGCGACCCTGTACTCATGCGCCAGGCGTTGGCCTGGCTGTATGGTTTCGTGCGCCCACACCGGCGTGCTATCGGCCTGTTGCTCGGCTTGTCGCTGGGTGCATCGCTGCTGGCGCTGGCGCAACCCTGGCTGGTCAAGACCCTGATCGACGAAGGGCTGTTGGCCAAGGACTACCAGACCCTTTGGCACATGGCGGCAATCATGATCGGCGCGGGCCTGCTGGGCACTGTGCTGGCTGGGGTCAACCGCTACCTGCATACGCGCTTGTCGGGGCGCATCCTGTTCGCCCTGCGCGACGACCTTTACCGCCATCTGCAGCAATTGTCACCGACCTTCTACGGGCGGCGGCGGATCGGCGACATTCTTTCGCGGCTGGATGGCGATGTGGCAGAGATCCAGCGCTTTGCCGTGGACTCGTTGTTCTCGGCGGTGTCGGCGGTGATTGGCCTGGTGGGTGCAGTGGCGTTGATGCTGATGCTGTCGTGGCAGTTGTCCCTGTTGCTGGCGCTGCTGGTGCCGATCGAGGTGCTATGGCTGCGCTGGATGCGGCGCAAGGTGGAGCGCGAAGTGCGCAACTTGCGTGAGCGCTCGGCGGATGTGTCGTCGTTCCTGGTCGAGACCCTGCCGGCGATGAAGTTCATTCAGGCGGCCGGCCAGCAAGGCCGGGAAGCAGGGCGGCTGGACCAGCTTGGCCAGGGCTACATGCGCCAGCTGCTGAAGGTGCAGGTGACCGAGTTCTTCACCCAGGCCATCCCCGGCACGCTTACCTCGTGGTGCCGCGCCTGTGCGTTTTTGGTCGGTGGGTGGTGGGTTATCCAGGGCACCTGGCAATTGGGCGCGCTGATCGCTTTTTCGACTTACATGGGCATGGCGGTAGGGCCGGTTCAGAGCCTGTTGGGCTTGTACGTGGCGGTGCAGCGCATGGCTGTGAGCCTGGGAAGGGTGATGGAATTGAAGCAGGAAGCGGTGGCGGTACATCAGGCCGCCAACCCGCAGCCCATCCCCGATGGCCCCGGCGAGTTGCGCCTGGAGGCGCTGAGCTTTGCCCATGAGGGGCGCCAGGGTGCGGTACTGAACAACGTGCAGGTGAGCATCCCGGGCGGCCTGAAAGTCGCCATCAGCGGTGCCTCCGGGGTGGGCAAGTCAACCCTGATCGACCTGCTGCAGCGCTTCTACGACCCGGACGCCGGACGCATCCTGCTGGACGGCACCGACCTGCGCGACCTGGACCTTGTTGCACTGCGCAGGCGAATCGCCGTGGTCAGCCAGGACATCGTGCTGTTCCGTGGCACCCTGGCACAGAACCTGGCTTATGGCGTGCCCGAGGCCAGCCGTGACCAACTGGAACGGGTGGTGCGCCTGGCGCGGCTGGACAGCCTGGTCGAAAGCCTGCCGCTGGGCCTGGATGGCCTGCTGGGCGAGCGCGGCCAGCAGTTGTCCGGGGGGCAGAAACAACGTATCGCCATTGCCCGCGCAGTGTTGCAGGCCCCGGCGATCCTGGTGCTGGACGAGGCCACTTCGGCGGTGGATGAAACCACCGAGCGGGAAGTGATCGCCGCCATCGACCAGTTGTTCGCAGGGCGCACGCGCATCCTGATCAGCCACCGGGCTTCGACCCTTGCCGATGCCGACCTGCATCTGCAACTGCATGACGGTCAGTTGCAGGTACTGGCGCAGGAGGTGATCAAGCATGGGCACTGACGTGCGCGTTGGCATCATCGACAGCGGCTGCTCGCCGGAGCAGGCCAACGGCTTGCGGGACGCCCGCCGTTTCTGGCTGGAAGACGGCCAGTTGCGCGAAGGTGAAATGCTCCCCGACCAACTTGGGCACGGCAGTGCGGTGCTCGCCAGCTTGCAACACCAGGCTGGTCCTGTGTCGGTGCTGGTGGCCCAGGTGTTCAGTGCCCAGGCCAGCACCAGTGCGTTGCAGGTGGCTGCCGCATTGCTGTGGCTGGTGGAGTCGGGAGCCACGCTGGTCAACCTGAGCCTGGGCTTGCAGCAGGACCGGCCCGTGCTGCACCAGGCCTGTGCCGAGGCTTTGGCCGCAGGTGTGCTGTTGTGTGCATCCAGCCCGGCGCAGGGTGGGCCGGTGTTCCCCGCCAGCTACCCGGGTGTCATTCGGGTCACTGGCGATGCCCGCTGTGCACCGGGCCAGTGGTCGTGGCTGGGTACTCGACAGGCGGATTTTGGCGCGTACGTGGGTGCGAGTGAGCGGGCGGGTGCGAGCCTGGGTTGCGCGGCGTTGAGCGGGAAGATTGCCGCCTTGCTGCGTGATGCCCAGGGAATGGACCGCCAGCAGGTGCATGACTGGTTGCGTGACCATGCGGCCTTCAAAGGGCCCGAGCGGCGAGGTGGCCGCCATGGCTGAATTGCGCATTGTGGTGCTGGGCGCCGGCCCTGCGGGTGCCGCCACGGCCATTGGCTTGCGGCGGTTGGGTTACACCGTGACGGTGGTGTCGCAATGGCGCCGTTTCGCGGCAGTTGAAGGCGTTTCGCAGCGGGTGCTGGAGGGCTTGCGTCACGCAGGCCTTGGCGAGGCCTTGAGCCAGGCGGCCATGCCGGCCACTCGCCAGGTGCTCTGGAACGGCCAGCACCTGCACATGAACCAGGAGTTTTTGCTCGACCGGCAACGCTTTGACCAGGCGCTGCGCGAAGACCTTCAGCGCGCAGGCGTGAGTGTGGTCGAGGGGCGGGTGCGAGAGGTCGTGCAGGGGGGCGGTCATCATGTGCGCCTGGACGATGGGCAGGTGCTGACTGCTGATTTCCTGGTCGAGGCCCGAGGCCGTCAGGCGCCCCTGGCCGCAGACCGCCTGCGTGGGCCGGAAACGGTGAGCTTGCTCAATGTCTGGCAGGGTAGCCCCGGTGCGCCTGCGTCGGCGGTGGAGAGCCTGGAGGATGGCTGGGCGTGGATGGCACGGCTGGAAGATGGCCGCTGTTACTGGCAAGTCACCCAGGACGCTGCCGGGCTGCCGGGAAAGGCTGGGCTGGCAGCGTATTGCGTGGCGTTGCGGGGCCGCAGCGCGTTGGTCGCTGAACTGTTCGACGATCAGGCATTGATACCGGCACAGGTGCATGCACGCAGCAGTAGCGCCATTCTGGCGGGTGAATGTGTCGGGCAGGACTGGATCCGGGTGGGGGATGCCGCCATGGCCGTTGACCCGCTGTCGGGCAACGGGATTTTTCAGTCGCTCTCTTCGGCATTGCAGGCGCCGGTGGTGATCAATACGTTGCTGCGCAGGCCTGAGCGGGCCGAGCTGGCGCGGCAGTTTCACCAGCAGCGGGTCGAGCAGCTGTTCTTGCGTTTTGCCCGCATTGGCCGGGATTTTTATGCCCAGGAACAAAGCCGGGTGGGGCAACCGTTCTGGGCCCGGCGCCAAGGTTGGCCGGATGCGCAACCCCTCCATCAGGCGGCTGATTGGCAAGCGGTGCGGGTTGAGCGGCGGCCGGTGCTGCGTGACGGGCTGGTGGATGAAGCCGAGGTCGTGGTGACGGCGGACCAGCCGCTGGGGGTTTGGCATTTGCGGGGGGTGGAACTGGCGCCTGTGGTGCGAAAAATACACAGTGGGCGGCCTGTTGAGGCGGTGTTGTCGGGGCTTGCGGGTGAACAGCAGAGGAGCGTGCGGCGGTGGCTGGGGGAGCAGGGGTTGGTTTGAGATTGTCGGGGCCGCTTTGCGGCCCATCGCGACGCAAGGCCGCTCCCACAAGGATCGCGCCAGCTTTGGACTGCCCCCAAGAAGTTGGACACCAATCCAACCCTTGGGAGCAGGTCCACCCTGTGGGAGCGGCCTTGCGTCGCGATGGGCTGCGAAGCAGCCCCAGGATGTCGGATCAGAAGAAGGTCCCGACAATCAATTGCAGGTAAGTCCCGGTATCCCGCCCACCTAACTGCGTACCGCCATTGGCCGCACTGCGCTCCGGCTTGTAGAACCCCACCACCGGGCTGATCAGCAAGTGGTCGTTGACCATCCATTCCACATACAGGTCCAACTCGCGCCCGCCAAGGTTGCCCAGGTCGGTGTCCAGCGTGTCGAAGTCGAAGTACAGGGCGCCGACGGTCAGGTTGTCCCGTGGTTTGCCTTTCAGCGCTACATGGTGCACTTGGCTGTTCTTGTTGAACGGCCCGGCATAGTTGGCTGCCACTTCACCCTGGAACCAGGTGCCGTAGCCTCGGCTCAGGCCATAGAACAGCGGGTCGAAGCCTTCGGAGAAGCGGCTGTAGCGGTAGGTGGCGGTCGGTGACCAAGGCAGTTGGGAGAAGGTCCAGTTGCCCTCCAGGTACCAGGCATTCTCGCGCCCGCCGGGCTTGTCCTGGGTCACGTACTCGGCGGCCAGCTCCAGGTCCTTCACACCGAGGCTCCCACGCCCGCGCAGGCTGGCGGTGTCCATGCCGTCGCGGTGTTCCAGGCCCATGATCTGCGCGTAGCGCTGGTCCACATCGAGGCCGCGGATCCAGCTCAGGCCGACGGTGCCATTGTCGGCGACGTGCTCCAGGTTGGCGACCGCCAGCGACGTGTCGGCCTGGTAATGGTTGTCGGACTTCAGCCACATCAGGTCGCCGCGCCAGCCCTGTTTGCCGCCCAGGCGTAGCACAGCGGTGCGGTCGAAGGCCTTGCGTGCGGCCAGGTAGTAGGCGCCGCCGCGGTCGAAGTTGGCGCCCAGGTCGACCTTGCCCAGGTTGACCGGGTCACCCTGTATCAGGAAACCATCACCCAGGGTGACTACCTGGCGGCCACCGGAAATGTCCACGCCATCTTCGCCCAGCGCCGGGAACAGGCTGGCCGAGCGCCAGCCCAGGTACAGGTCTTCGATGGCGGTGCGGCGCTCGTCGCCCAAGGTAAGGCCAGCGGCGTCGCCATCGCCCCAGGTGGCGGAGCTGAGCAGGTTGACGGCGCCGTAGAGCGCGCCGCTGTCGGCCAGTGCCTGGCTGCCGCTGAGGCCGTACTTCACGTAGCCCTCCTGCCAGGCGGTGCTGCCGGGCTGGCGGTTGCCGGCCTGGTTGTAGCTTTCATCGCTGTGGAAGACGCCGAACAGGGCTTCGAGGTCGGCGTTCAGGGTGGTGCCGTTCTGGTTGTACAGCTCGTAGGCTTGGGTGGCGGGTGCGGTCAACAGCAGGGCCAATGTGCAGGCGAGTGTGTGCCTCATGGGTTTGCTCCATGGTTTTTATTGTTGTTTTTGTATTGCCTGATCTGGCCTCTTCGCGGGTGAACCTGCTCCCACAGGGACACCACAGCGTTCAGATTTGTGGTGATCCTGTGGGAGCGGGTTTACCCGCAAAAGGGCCAGACAAGGCAGAAGATCAGAGCTTGATCAACACCGACTTGAGCTCGGTGTAATGCTCGATGGCCGCGGCCCCCATCTCACGCCCGACGCCAGACATCTTGTAGCCACCAAACGGCAGCGCCGGGTCCAGCGCGCTGTGGCAGTTGACCCACACCGAGCCGGACTTGATGCGCGGGATCATGCGGTGCACGGCCCCCAGGTCGTTGGACCAGATGCTTGCACCCAGGCCATAGGGGTTGTCGTTGGCCATGCCGATCACTTCGTCGATGTCATCGAATGGCATCGCCACCAGCACCGGCCCGAAGATTTCTTCCTGTACCAGCCGGTGACGCTGGTCGACATCCACGATCACGGTCGGCTTGACGAAGTAGCCAGGCCCGAAACTTTCACCGCCGCAGGCGATGGTGGCGCCCAGTTCGCGGCCAAGTTCGATGTAGCCGGTGACACGGTCTTGCTGCTTGGCCGAGATCAGCGGGCCCATCTGCACCGCAGGGTCCAACCCGCTGCCCAGCGTCATGCCATTGGCGATGCTGGCAATGTCTGCCACCACGTTGTCGAAGTGCTTGCGGTGCACGTACAGCCGCGAGCCGGCGCAGCACACCTGGCCCTGGTTGAAGAAGATCGCCGTGGCCGCGCCGGCTGCGGCTTCCTGCAGGTTGGCATCAGGCATGACGATGGTCGGCGACTTGCCGCCCAGCTCCAGGGTGACGCGGGTCATGTTATCCATGGCCGCCTTGCCGATCAGCTTGCCGACTTCGGTTGAGCCGGTGAAGGTCAGCTTGTCTACGCCGGGGTGACGGCTTAGCGCAGCGCCGGCGTTCAGGCCGGTACCTGTAACCACATTGAACACGCCGGCCGGGTAACCAGCCTCGTCGACCAGTTCGGCAAGCTTGAGCACGCTTAGCGGGGTTTCATCGGCAGGCTTCAGCACCACGGTGCAGCCGGTGGCCAGCGCCGGGCCGAGCTTCCAGCAGGCCAGCAACAGGGGGAAGTTCCAGGCGACGATGGCGCCGACCACGCCAACTGCCTCGCGGCGCACGAAGCCGTGGAACTGGTCATTGGGCATCAACGGCATGGAAGCCTCGACAGTGCTACCCTCGATCTTGGTGGCCCAGCCCGCCATATAGCGCAGGAAGTCGATGGCCAGCTGTACGTCCATCACCTGGGCCACGACGGCGCTCTTGCCGTTGTTCAGGCACTCGAGTTCGGCCAACTGGCGGGCGTCGCGCTCCATCAGCTCGGCCAGGCGCCACAGCAGGTTCTGCCGCTCACGCGGGCGCAGACGGCTCCAGGGCGAGTCGTCGAAGGCCTGGCGTGCGGCGCGCACGGCGCGGTCGACATCTTCGGCCTCGGCGGCAGGCACTTCACCCAGCACTTCGCCAGTGGCCGGGTTGCGGAACTGCAGGGTGCGACCGCTGGCAGCGTCCTGCCAGTCGGCGCCGATGCGCATCTGCAGCTTGCGTTCGAGAAAGGCGCGGGTGGCGGGCAGGATGGGCAGGTCGGAAAGCATGGGGCTGTGCCTCTTGTCATTGGATGTGACAGGCACTGGCGCAATGGCCGTGCCAAGGTGGGCAGTTGGCAGCAAGGCATTGAGCTGATTGGGTTTTGCCGGGATGCAAGGTTCCGATTGCAAGGGTGCGCTGTTGCACATTGAGACGGTGTGAGACGTTGGTGAAACACTGCTTTGTACGGCCCTCTTCGCGGGACAAGCCCGCTCCCACCGGTAGGGCACAGAATTGAGGCCGGTGTGATTTCTTTGGGAGCGGGCATGCCCGCCAAGGCCTGCATCGCAGGCCACTGTCTCAGGATGAAACACCCTGTCGCGAAATGGCACGCTACAAGTGGCCATCTTTGCTGCTGGCCAAACACGGAAAACCGCTTAAAAGGTTGAAAGGAAACGCTTTTACCGCAACTGGCACAGTTCCTGTATCGCAACCTTCACATGCACACCTGCTGTACCAAAGCGTGCGAAAAACGATAAGAACAACAACCGTGGAGGTCTGACCTTGAAGATGACTCGACTCCGGCGGCATGCGGGCAAACTGGCGCTGGTCGCCGCCGCGCTGCTGAGCACCCAGGCCATGGCGGCCGAGCAGGGCCCGAGCTTGTTGCAGAACAAATGCATGGGGTGCCATATCCCTGAAGGCAACGATACCTACAGCCGTATCAGCCACCAGCGTAAAACGCCGGAGGGCTGGTTGATGAGCATCGCCCGCATGCAGGTGATGCACGGCTTGCAGATCAGCGACGACGACCGCCGCACCTTGGTCAAGTACCTGGCCGACAAGCAGGGCCTGGCGCCCAGCGAGACCGATGGCGTGCGCTACGCCATGGAGCGCAGGCTCAACACTGTCGAGCACTTCGATACCCAGCTCAGCGAAACCTGTGGCCGTTGCCACTCCGGTGCTCGCGTCGCCTTGCAACGTCGCCCGGCCAAGGAGTGGGAGCACCTGGTCAACTTCCACCTGGGCCAGTGGCCGTCCCTCGAATACCAGGCCCAGGCGCGGGACCGCGACTGGTTGCCAATTGCCCTGCAACAGGTGGTGCCGGAACTTGCCAAGCGCTATCCGCTGGACAACCCGGCCTGGGCTGAATGGCAGCAGGCAAAACCGAAGGCCGACGTGCTGGCGGGGCAGTGGGCGTTCAGCGGCCACATGCTGGCCAAGGGCGATGTCCGTGGGGTGATGAGCGTGACCGCCGACGAGGGTGACACCTTCAAGGTCGAGGTCAAGGGCGCTTACGCCGACGGCACGCCGTTCAACGGCAGCGGTTCGGCGATCCTTTACAACGGCTACGAGTGGCGGGGCAACATCAAGGTCGGCGACGCCAGCCTGCGCCAGGTGTTCGCCGCGCTGGACGGCGAGATGAAAGGCCGTATGTTCGAAGCCGAGCACGATGAGCGTGGCCTGGACTTCAGCGCCGTGAAAGAGGGCAAGGCGCGGTTGCTGGCGGTACAGCCGGCGTTCATCAAGGCTGGCGCTGAAAGCGAAATTACCCTGGTCGGCAGCGGCCTGAGCGGCAAGCCGGACCTGGGCGCCGGGGTGGAAGTGAGCGAAGTGCTGGAGCAGACCCCGACCCTGGTACGGGTCAAGGCCCGCGCTGCGGCCGATGCCAAGCCTGGCCAGCGCGAGGTCGCGGTAGGGGCGCTCAAAGGTGGCAACCTGGCGGTCTACGACAAGGTCGACGAAGTGAAAGTGGTGCCGGCCTTCTCCATTGCCCGCATTGGCGAGAACGGCGCCTCGGTGCCAAAAGTGCAGGGCCGTTTCGAGGCCGAAGCCTGGGGTAAGGATGCCAACGGCCAGCCGCTGCGCATCGGCTACCTGCCGGCCAGCTGGAAGGTCGAGCCCTTCAACGAGCGTGCGGTAGAGGACGAAGACCTCAAGTTCGCCGGCAAGATGCAGGCCGACGGGGTGTTCGTGCCAGGCGGTGCGGGCCCCAACCCCGAGCGCAAGATGATGACCAACAACGCCGGTAACCTGAAGGTCATCGCCACCCTGGCCGACGGCGGCCAGACCGGCGAAGGGCACCTGATCGTCACCGTTCAGCGCTGGAACAACCCGCCGCTGCCGTAACGGCAAGGCGCAACGGTTTTCCAACGGATCGATTATCGGGAGGTCGCCATGGGCGCACAACTGAACCTGGTCGAACGCAACCTGCATGAAGTGCAGGTCGATGCCGACCGCATGCTGTTCCATATCCCCAGCAGTTCGCTGTTTGCCACCGATGCGGTGACCGGCAGCATCATCGACGCCTTGCGCCAGCACGGCTGCTCGGCCGAGGAGCTGATGCAGCGCCTTGGCCAGCAGTTTGCCGGCGACGATATTCAGGACACCTTGCGCGAGCTGATCGCGCTGGAGCTGGTCAGCGACGGCTCGCCGCTGACCCCGGAAATCGCCCTCAAGCAGGTCGAGCGCACCGCGCTGAATACCGTGGTACTCAACGTCAACACCGGTTGCAACCTCAGCTGTACCTACTGCTACAAGGAAGACCTGGACAAGCCTTCGGCCGGCAAGAAGATGAGCACTGACACCGCCGAAGCCTCGGTAGAGATGCTGCTCAAGGAGTCGCCCGACGAGACGCGCTACAGCGTGGTGTTCTTCGGTGGCGAACCGCTGTCAAACCGGCCGTTGATCGAGCACATGGTGGCCTACTGCGAGCGGCGTTTTGCCGAGGCGGGCAAGCAGGTGGAGTTCATCATGACCACCAATGCCACCTTGCTCACCGAAGAAATCATCGATTGGCTCAACGCCCACCGCTTCGGCCTGTCGATCAGTATCGACGGCCCCAAGACCGTGCACGACCGCAACCGCATCACTGTGGGCGGGCAGGGCACCTATGACGTGGTGCGGCGCAAGGCCGACCTGTTGCTGTCGCGCTATACCAGCCGCCCGGTAGGCGCGCGGGTCACGCTGACGCGTGGCATTACCGATGTCGAAACCATCTGGAACCACCTGTTCAACGAAATGGGCTTCGCCGAGGTCGGCTTTGCCCCGGTCACCTCAGGCGACATGGCCGACTTCAACCTGACTGGCGAAGAGCTGGTGCAGGTGTTTGCCAACATGAAGGCGCTGGGCCGCAAGTACCTGGAGGCGGCGCTGGAACACCGCAATATCGGGTTCTCCAATCTGCACCAGCTGATTACCGATATCCACGAGGGCCACAAGAAGGCCCTGCCGTGCGGTGCCGGGCTGAAAATGCTGGCGGTGGACCACAAGGGCGAATTGAACCTGTGCCACCGCTTTACCGGCTCCAACCTGCCGACCTTCGGCAACGTGCACCAAGGTGTCAAGCAAGCTCAGCTCAACGACTTCCTGTCGCAGCGCCTGGACCGCAGCAACACAGGGTGCGAAAGCTGCCGCATCCGCAACCTCTGCTCGGGCGGCTGCTACCACGAAAGCTATGCGCGCTATGGCGATCCGCAGCACCCGACCTACCACTACTGCGAACTGATGCGCGACTGGGTGGACTTCGGCATCGAAGTCTACAGCCGCATCATGGCCGCCAACCCGGCCTTCATCGATCGCTACATCACCCCGCGGAAGGCGCACTGACATGAAGCACTTGAAGCCCCTGAACAACAAGGCGCGCATCCTCGAGCAGGCTGCCGCCGAAGACCGTGTCGAAGAAGTGATGGCAATGAGTGCGGTGGCAGGCTGCACGGCCACTACCGACCCGGGCTGGGAGGTGGACGCCTTTGGTGGCGTGAGTTCGCTGTGCCAGCCGATGGAGGCCGACCTGTATGGCTGCTCCGACCCTTGCTGGTGGCCGGCCCAGGTGCCGGACATGATGAGCACCTACCAGGACTGGAACGCCCAGGCGACCAACTCGGCAGAGGACTGGCGCAACCTCGGCACCGTGTTCCCGAAAGACAAGTGACGGCCCAACAAGAATGACAAGGGGAAACCGCATGAAAGCTGGACGCTGCGCGCCACTCGCGCTCACCATCGCCGCCACGGCCTTTGCCGGCCTGGTACAGGCCGACGACACCGGGCCGGCACTGAAGGCTGGCCACGAATACATGATCGTGACCAATTACCCGAACAACCTGCATGTGGTCGATGTCGCCAGCGACACGGTGTACAAGAGCTGCGTCATGCCCGACAAGTTCGGCCCTGGCACCGCAATGATGGCGCCTGACAACCGCACCGCCTACGTGCTCAACAACCACTACGGCGACATCTACGGCATCGACCTGGACACCTGCAAGAACACCTTCCACGCCAACCTGTCGAGCGTGCCAGGCGAGGTGGGCCGGTCGATGTACTCGTTCGCCGTCAGCCCGGACGGCAAGGAGGTGTACGCCACGGTCAACCCGACCCAGCGCCTGAACGACCACTATGTGGTAAAGCCGCCACGGCTGGAAGTGTTCAACAGCGCCGATGGCCTTGCGGCCAAGCCGGTGCGTACCTACCCCATGCCGCGCCAGGTGTACCTGATGCGCACCGCCGACGATGGCACGCTGTATTTCGCCGGGCCGGATATCTACAAGATGGACGTGAAGACCGGCAAGTACACCGTGGCCTTGCCGCTTCGCAATTGGAACCGCAAGGGCTACAGCGCCCCGGACGTGCTGTATTTCTGGCCGCACCAGAACCCGCGCCACGAGTTCTCGATGTTGTACACCATTGCCAAGTTCAAGGATGAGAAGCAGGACCCGAACGACGCCGAGCTGCTGTACGGCTACCTCAGTGTCGACTTGAAGACAGGCAAGACCCACACCCAGGAATTCGCCGACCTGACCGAGCTTTACTTCACCGGCCTGCGCTCGCCCAAGGACCCTAACCAGATCTACGGCGTACTCAACCGCCTGGCCAAATACGACATCAAGCAGCGCAAGCTGATCAAGGCGGCTAATCTGGAGCACACCTACTACTGCGTCACCTTCGACAAAAAGGGCGACAAGCTGTACTTGGGCGGCACCTTCAATGACCTTGCGGTGTTCAACCCCGATACCCTGGAAAAGGTGAAGAACATCAAGTTGCCGGGTGGTGACATGTCCACCACCACGCCGCAGGTGTTCGTCCGCTAAACCGATGTGCGCTGCTTCGCGGGGTTAGCCGCGAAGCAGCCGGCACAGAAAGCACAAGAACAACAAGAGAACGCCCATGCCCCAGCCAAGCTACTCCCAGGGCAACCAGGACAAGCCCCTGCTTACCCAATGCATCGGCGACGCCTTCGACACCACCGTCGCCCGCTTCCCCGAGCGCGAAGCCTTGGTGGTCCGCCACCAGGCCCTGCGCTTTACCTGGCAGCAACTGGCCGATGCCGTCGATCAGCACGCTCGTGCGCTGATGGCCCTGGGCGTGCAACCGGGTGACCGCCTGGGCATCTGGGCACCCAACTGCGCCGAATGGTGCATTACCCAGTTCGCCAGCGCCAAGGTTGGCGCGATCCTGGTCAACATCAACCCGGCCTATCGCTCCAGCGAGCTGGACTACGCGCTTGGCCAGTCCGGCTGCCGCTGGATCATCTGTGCCGACGCGTTCAAGACTTCCGATTACCACGCCATGCTGCTCGGTCTCATTCCGGGCCTGGGGAACGGCCAGCCGGGCGTGCTGACAAGCGAACGCTTCCCTGAGCTGCGCGGCGTGGTCAGCCTGGCTGCCACGCCGCCGGTGGGCTTTCTCGCCTGGCCCGATCTGCAAGCTCGCGCTGAGTCCGTCAGCCGCGAGGCCCTGGCCGAGCGCCAGGCCCAACTGCGCTGCGACGACCCGATCAACATCCAGTACACCTCTGGCACTACGGGTTTCCCCAAAGGCGCCACGCTTAGCCACAGTAACATCCTCAACAACGGCTACATGGTCGGCGAAAGCCTGGGCCTGACCGAGCACGACCGGTTGGTAGTGCCGGTACCGCTTTACCACTGCTTCGGCATGGTCATGGCCAACCTGGGCTGCATGACGCACGGCAGCACGCTGATCTACCCCAATGACGCCTTCGACCCACTGGCCACGTTAAGTGCGGTGGCCGAAGAAAAGGCCACCGCGCTGTACGGCGTGCCAACCATGTTCATCGCCGAGCTGGACCACCCACAGCGGGGCGAATTCGACCTGTCGAGCCTGCGTACCGGCATCATGGCCGGCGCCACCTGCCCGATCGAGGTCATGCGCCGGGTGATTGGCGAGATGCACATGGCGGAGGTGCAGATTGCCTACGGCATGACCGAGACCAGCCCGGTGTCGCTGCAGACCGGCGCTACAGACGACCTGGAACGCCGCGTGACCAGCGTCGGCCGCACCCAGCCACGGCTGGAGAGCAAGGTGATGGATGCCGACGGCAACACCCTGCCGCGCGGCGAGATCGGCGAGCTCTGCACCCGTGGCTACAGCGTGATGCTGGGCTACTGGAACAACCCCAAGGCCACGGCTGAAAGTATCGATGAAGAGGGCTGGATGCATACCGGTGACCTGGCGGTGATGGACGAGCAGGGCTACGTGCGCATCGTCGGGCGCAGCAAGGACATGATCATTCGCGGCGGCGAGAACATCTACCCGCGCGAGCTGGAAGAGTTCTTCTTCACCCACCCGGCGGTGGCGGATGTGCAAGTGATTGGCGTGCCGTGCAGCAAGTACGGTGAAGAGATCGTGGCCTGGGTGCGCTTGCACCCGGGGCAAGTGGCCAGCGAGGAGGACCTGCGCGCGTGGGCCAAGGCGCGGATCGCGCACTTCAAGGTGCCCCGGTACTTCCGCTTTGTCGACGAGTTCCCGATGACGGTGACCGGGAAGGTGCAGAAGTTCAGGATGCGCGAGATCAGTGTCGCGGAGTTGGCTGCTGGATGATGCATTACCTGTACCGGCCTCTTCGCGGGTAAACCCGCTCCCACAGGTTCATCACCGTGTTCGAATTCCGTGCGGTCCCTGTGGGAGCGGGTTTACCCGCGAAGAGGCCGGTACAGGCAGCAGAGAATCTCAGCCTTGCAGCAGTTCCGGGCTGTTGAAGTTGCTCAACCGGCGATCATCATCGGCACACTCCAACCCCTGCACCGCCTCGCGCAGCAAGGCCTTCTGCAAACTCCGCTCTCCCGTCGCCCAGACCTGCTCCAGCATTGGCAGTATCCGGCGTGGCAGCACGCTGAACATCGGCTGCCAAAACCCACCCTGACGTACCATTGCCGCACTGTCACTGGCCACCGCCAGCCTTAGCAGCTCCTCGATCAAATCGCGGTCAACCAGTGGTGCATCGCAGGCCAGTACCACCATCCACTCATGCCGTGCCACCTTGAGCCCGGCAATCACCCCCGCCAACGGCCCGGGGAAGTCCGCTTCGGTATCGCCCACCAACTGGTCAGCGTACGTACGGTAAGCCTCCTGGTTACGGTTGCAGGAAATCACCAGGTCATCGCTTAGCGGCCGCACCACCCGCTGTACATGCGCAACCAGCGGTTCGCCCTGCCACGCGACCAGGCCTTTGTCACGGCCGCCCATGCGTTGGCCACGGCCGCCGGCGAGAATGAGGATGGAGCAGGGGGGCAGTGCATCAGGCATGAAAAAGGGCTCCGGGCAGTCATTGCCGGGAACCCTCCCATTTCACACGGGGCTTGTCCAGTCAGCTTTCGCTGATCCCGGCTTGTGCGTTGGCGTCACGCGCCTGACGCCGTCCCGCAAGGCGCATCACCACCACGAAGAACACCGGCACGAACACCACCCCCAGGGTGGCGCTGAGCATGCCGCCGATCACCCCGGTTCCAATGGCCTGCTGGCTGGCCGAGCTCGCGCCGGTGGCGATGGCCAGCGGTACCACCCCGAGGATGAACGCCAGCGAGGTCATCACGATCGGCCGCAGGCGCAGGCGAGCAGCCTGCACGGCGGCGTCAACGGCGTCCATACCCTGGTCGACCAGGTGCTTGGCAAACTCGATGATCAGGATGGCGTTCTTCGCCGACAGGCCGATCAGGGTAATCAGGCCAACCTTGAAGAACACGTCGTTGGGCATGCCGCGCAGGGTCACGGCCAGCACCGCACCCAGGATACCGAGCGGTACCACCAGCAGCACGGCGGTCGGGATCGACCAGCTTTCGTACAGCGCTGCCAGGCACAGGAACACGATCAGCAACGACAATGTCATCAGCATCGGCGCCTGGCTGCCGGACAAGCGCTCCTGCAGCGACAGGCCGGTCCACTCCAGGCCAGCGCCGGGTGGCAGCTGCGCCACCAGGCGTTCGATTTCGGCCATGGCTTCGCCCGAACTGTGGCCGGCTGCCGGCTCACCGGAAATCGACACCGCCGGGTAGCCGTTGTAGCGGGTCAACTGCACTGGGCCGCTGACCCACTTGGCCTGGACGAATGCGCCCAGTGGCACCATCTTGCCGCTGTTGTTGCGTACGTGGATTTTCAGCAGGTCTTCGACCTGGCTGCGCTGGTCGCCTTCGGCCTGCACCACCACCCGCTGCATGCGGCCCTGGTTGGGGAAGTCGTTGACGTAGCTGGAGCCCACCGCCACATCCAGTACCGAGCCGATGTCGGCAAACGACACGCCCAGGGCATTGGCCTGGCGGCGGTCGATCTCCAGTTGCACCTGCGGGCTTTCGGCCAGCGAGGCTTCGCGCACGTTGGTCAGCACCTTGCTTTTGCCGGCAGTGGCCAGCAGCGTATCGCGGGCGGCCATCAGCTCGGCGTGGCCCATACCACCGCGGTCCTGCAGGCGGAATTCGAAGCCGGTGGACTCGCCCAGGCCGTCGATAGGCGGCGGCAGCACCGAAAACGCCACGGCGTCCTTCAGCTGAGAGAAGGCCGCGCTGGCGCGGTCGGCAATCGATTGGGCGCTGTCGTCGGCACCACGCTCGGACCAGTCCTTGAGGGTGGTGAAGGTCAGCGCCGCGTTTTGCCCGCTACCAGAGAAGCTGAAGCCGAGGATCACGGTGGTGTTGCCCACGCCGGGTTCTTCGGCGTTGTGTGCCTCGATTTGCGCGGCCACCTGCTCGGTGCGCATGCGGCTGGCCCCTGGTGGCAGCTGGGTGTCGGTGATGGTGTAGCCCTGGTCTTCGGTGGGCAGGAACGCCGTGGGCAACTGGCTGAAGCCATAGCCCAGGACCGCCAGCAGCACCGCGTACACCAGCAGATAGCGGCCGCTGCGCTTGAGCGCCTGCACCACCCAGCGCTCATAGCCGTTGCTCATGCTTTCAAAGCGCCGGTTGAACCAGCCGAAGAAGCCTTTGCGTTCATGGTGCTCGCCCTTGGCCACCGGCTTGAGCAAGGTGGCGCACAGCGCCGGGGTGAGGCTGAGGGCCAGGAATGCCGAGAACAGGATCGACACGGCCATCGACAGCGAGAACTGCTGGTAGATCACCCCCACCGAGCCCTGCATGAAGGCCATGGGCAGGAACACCGCCACCAGCACCAGGGTGATGCCGACGATTGCACCGCTGATCTGGCCCATGGCCTTGCGCGTCGCTTCCTTGGGCGGCAGGCCTTCCTCGGTCATGATGCGCTCGACGTTCTCCACCACCACGATGGCATCGTCGACCAGAATGCCGATGGCCAGCACCATGCCGAACAGGGTCAGCACGTTGACCGAGAAGCCCATGGCCAGCATGACCGCGAAGGTACCCATCAGCGCCACCGGCACCACCAGGGTAGGGATCAGGGTATAGCGCAGGTTCTGCAGGAACAGGAACATCACCGCGAACACCAGCAACATGGCTTCGAACAGGGTGGTAATGACCTGCTCGATGGACACCTTGACGAACGGCGAGGTGTCATAGGGGATGTCGTACTTGACGCCTTCCGGGAAGTAACGCGCCAGTTCCTGCATTTTCGCCCGCACCAGGGTGGCGGTTTCCATGGCATTGGCACCCGGCGACAGCTGCACGCTGAACGCGGTGGCCGGCTTGCCGTTCAGGCGCGTGCCGTACTGGTATTCCTGGGCGCCGATCTCGACCCGGGCGACATCACCGACGGTGACCGTGGAGCCATCCAGGTTGGCGCGCAGGACAATGGCGGCGAATTCCTCGGGGGTGCTCAGTTGGCCCTTGACCACCACGTTGGCGGTGATTTCCTGGGTGTCGCGGCTGGGCAGGTCGCCGATGCTGCCAGGCGCGACCTGGGCATTCTGCGCCGCAATGGCCTCGGCGACGTCGTTGGGCGTGAGGTTGAAGCCGATCAGCTTGCCCGGGTCGATCCAGATGCGCATGGCGCGCTCCGAGCCGTACAGCTGGGCCTTGCCGACGCCCTTGAGGCGGCGGATCTCGTTCATCACGTTGCGCGCGAGAATGTCCGACAGTGCGGTTTCGTCGAGCTTGCCGTCTTCAGAGGTGAGGGTGCCCAGCAGCAGGAAGCCGGTGGACACCTTTTCCACTTGCAGGCCCTGCTGGGTGACTGGGCGCGGCAGCCGCGACTCGACCACCTTCAGGCGGTTCTGCACATCGACCTGGGCCAGGTCCGGGTGGGTGCCCGGGGCAAAGGTGGCGGTGATGGTGGCGCTGCCCAGGCTGCTCTGCGATTCGAAATACAGCAGGTTGTCGGCGCCGTTTAGCTCCTGCTCGATCAGGCTGACCACGCTCTCGTCCATGGTCGCCGCCGAGGCGCCTGGGTACACCGCGTAGATCTCCACCTGCGGCGGTGCCACGTTGGGGTACTGGGCCACCGGCAGCTGGGGGATGGCCAGCGCACCGGCCAGCAGGATGAACAGGGCGACGACCCAGGCGAATACCGGGCGGTCGATGAAGAATTGCGGCATGAATCAGGCCCTCACTGGCCGGTGTGCTGTGCGATGGGCGGTGCCCCGGATGCGTTGTCGACCTGCACCTGGTCACCGGCCTTGACGTGTTGCAGCCCCTCGACCACCACGCGCTCGCCGGGGGACAGGCCCTCGCTGACAATCCAGCGATCGCCCTGGGCACTGCCCAGTACCACCTGGCGCTCGCTGACCCGCGCCTGCTGGTCGACCACCAGCACCTTGGGTACGCCGGCGCTGTCACGCAGCACGGCGCGCTGCGGCACGCTCAGGCCGCTGGGTTGCACGGCCTGCTCCAGGCGGACGCGCACGTAGCTGCCGGGCAACAGATCGAGGTCCGGGTTGGGGAACACGCTTCGCAGGGTGATCTGGTTGGTGCTGGGGTCGACACTGATGTCGGAGAACAGCAGCGTGCCGGGTAGTGGGTAGGCACTGCCGTCGTCCTGGATCAGCGTGGCGCGGGCCTGGCCATCGCCCACCTGCTGCAGCTCGCCGGCACGCAAGGCACGGCGCAGGGCGTTGAGCTCGCGGGTCGACTGGGTAACATCGGCATGGATCGGGTCCAGCTGCTGAATGGTCGCCAGCGACGTGGTCTCGTTTTGCCCGACCAGTGCGCCTTCGGTAACCTGGGCACGGCCGATACGGCCGGAGATCGGCGCGGTGACGGTGGCGTAGCCGAGGTTCAGCCGGGCGCGCTCCAGTGCCGCCCTGGCTTCGGCCACTGCGGCATCGGCCTGCATGAAGCTGGCCTTGGCGTTGTCGTATTCCTGGCGGCTGACGGCCTTGTCGTCGACCAGCTGGCGGTAGCGCTGCTCCTGCAGACGTGCCTGGTAACGGGTGGCTTCGGCCTTGGCCAAGGTGGCGCGGGCGCTGTCGTGGTCGGCCTTGAACGGTGCCGGGTCGATCAAAAACAGCACGTCGCCCTGCTTGACGTCACTGCCTTCGCGGTACACCCGCTTGAGCACCACACCGGCGACCCGCGCACGCACTTCGGCGGTGCGCGGTGCCAGGATGCGGCCGCTGAGTTCACTGCTGATGGCCAGCGGCTGCAGTTGCAGGGTTTCAACCCGAACTTGCGGGGTGGGGGCCTGTTGGTCTTGCTCGGCACTGTCGTTGCAGCCGGCAAGGGCCAGGCTCAGCAACGCCAACAGCGCCAGATGGCGCAGGCGCGGGGAGGGGGTAGTAGGCATACGGATCTTCCGATGATGACCGTGCCTATGCTAAGGCAGGTGCTGCCCAAGCGGCTGTTAATACCTGTAGGGCGAGTGTGAAAAAGTGTGAAGAACAATCCTGTCTTGTCGTGGTGTTCTATATCCTGAGTATTCCTGTGCTGAACTGATCGCGGGCAAGCCCCGGACAGCTCTGTCAGGTCTACCACAACCTAGATCCCCAAGCGCCTATGCCGAATATTTTCCTGGTCGAAGACGACAGCGCCCTGTCCGAGCTGATCGCCAGCTACCTGCAACGCAACGACTTCCATGTGCAGGTGATCGCTCGGGGCGATCACGTGCTGGACGAGTACCGCCGGCAAAAGCCCGACCTGGTCATCCTCGACCTGATGCTGCCGGGCATCGACGGGTTGCAACTGTGCCGTCTGCTGCGCCAGGAGTCCCAGGGCTTGCCGATCCTGATGCTGACTGCCCGCGATGACAGCCATGACCAGGTGCTGGGCCTGGAAATGGGCGCTGATGACTATGTGACCAAACCCTGCGAGCCTCGGGTATTGCTGGCCCGGGTGCGTACCCTGCTGCGCCGCAGCAGTGTCAACGAGCCACGGCTGGACAACGAGCTGATCCTTATCGGTGGCCTGCGGATCGACCTGGCCGAGCGCACGGTCAGCTGGCGCGGCGAAGAAGTGGAACTGTCCAGTGGCGAGTACAACCTCCTGGTGGTGCTGGCGCGCAATGCCGGTGAGGTGATGAACCGCGACCGCATCCTGCAGCAGCTGCGCGGCATCGAGTTCAACGGCACCGACCGCTCGGTGGACGTAGCCATCTCCAAGCTGCGGCGCAAGTTCGACGATAACGCCGGGGAAGCGCGCAAGATCAAGACCGTGTGGGGCAAGGGCTACCTGTTCAGCCGCGTCGAGTGGGAGTGCTGACCTGCAATGCTCAAGATCCTGGTGCGGCTGTACCTGGTGATCATCGTCGCCTACGCCGGTGCGTTGCTGCTCATCCCCGACACCATTGTCGGGATGTTCCATGACCGCTTCATGGCCTACAACCTGGACCAGGCCAAGGGTGTGCAGTCGTTGATCGTGCGCCAGTTCCGCCAGGCGCCACGTGAGCAGTGGCCGGCAGTAGAGCAGGAGCTGGCGGATGATTTCGCGCCGCTGCAATTGCAGCTGCTGCGCATGGACCAGGCCGACTTGAGCGATGAAGAACAGGCGCGCCTGGAGCACGGCCTGTACGCAGTGCGGATCGCCGAATGGGGCTACTACGAGACGATCCTGGCGCCGCTGGACAAGCAATGGCTGGTGCGCCTGCATTCACCCCCCGACCCGCTGGACATCAATGTGCTGTCCTGGGGCGTGACCGTGCTGATCGGTGCGGCCATGCTTGGTTGCCTGCTGCTGTGGGTATGGCCGCACTGGCGTGACCTTGAGCGCCTGAAGGAAACTGCCCGGCGCCTGGGCCAGGGGCAGATGGCCGAGCGTACGCACATTTCGCCACACTCCAACATCGGGGAGCTGGCTGGGGTATTCGACACCATGGCCAGTGACCTGGAGCGCCATGTCAACCAACAGCGCGAGCTGCTCAATGCGGTATCGCACGAACTGCGTACGCCACTGACCCGGCTGGACTTCGGCCTGGTGCTGTTGTTCGACGAAGTGCCGCCGGCCAGCCGCAAGCGCCTGCTGGAGCTGGTCGGGCATGTGCGCGAGCTGGATGAACTGGTGCTGGAGTTGCTGTCCTACAGCCGCCTGTACAACGCTGACCAGGCCCGCGAGCGGGTCGAGGTGTCGTTGCTGGAGTTGGTTGACAGTGTGCTGGGCGGGTTTGCCGAGGAGCTCGATGGCCGGGGTATCCAGTGGGAAGTGCAGGCCGAAAGCGAGTTACCGCGCTTTGTGCTGGACCCACGGCTGACGGCGCGGGCCGTGCAGAACCTGGTGCGCAACGCCATGCGCTATTGCGATGAAAGCCTGCTGCTGCGCTTGCGCCTGGAAGCGGATGGCGCCTGCCTGTTGACGGTCGAGGATGACGGGATCGGCATTCCGGCGCAGGAGCGCGAGCGGATCTTCCAGCCTTTCTATCGCCTGGACCGCAGCCGGGATCGCAATACCGGTGGGTTTGGCCTGGGGCTGGCGATCAGCCGGCGAGCGATCGAGGGGCAGGGCGGTACCTTGACCGTGGCGCAGTCGGCACTCGGTGGAGCACAGTTCAGGATTCGCCTGCCTGCGGGTTGATGCAGTGCCTGTGCCCGCCTGTTCGCAGGCATGCCTCGACAGGGGCTGACATCGGTAGGGTCCCTGTGGCAGCGGGCAGGCACCTGAAGAGAAACACCGCGTAGCTGATCAGCCGAATGCTGGCTTGTCCAAATGCCAGGCTTTTTCTTCTGGGCCAGTTCTTGTAGTTTTACAGGTCGTTTACCCGGGAGCTGAACATGCAAGGCAAGGCACGCAAGATCGTCCAGGCCATTCTTTACGAAGCCATCGCCGTGGCCTGCGTGGCACCTGCGCTGGAGCTGGCGTTCGGTGCAGGCATGGCGCAGTCGGCCGTGCTGTCGGTGCTGATGTCGGGTATCGCCATGAGCTGGAACATGGGCTTCAACTGGGCCTTCGAACGCTGGGAAGCACGCCAGCAACAGCGTGAGCGCACCTTCCTGCGGCGCCTGCTGCACGCCTTGGGCTTTGAGGGCGGGTTGGTGTTGATCCTGCTGCCACTGGTCGCCTACTGGCTGGGCGTGAGCCTGTGGGCGGCGCTGCTGACCAACCTGGCGCTGTTCGTGTTCTTCTTCGTATACGCCTTTGTGTTCCAGTGGGCTTTCGACAAGGTGTTCGATGTGCCGCTCTCGGCGCAGCAAGCCAAGTGTTGACTTGTGACTGCGCGGCAGGCTAAGTTCCCACCCATGAACACTCTCCAGCACGTGAACGCCATTATTATTACCGCCATTATCAGCTTGGCGGGCTAGCGCGTACGTGCACCGAACCCGCCCTGGAGGCGGGTTTTTTCTCTCTGACTCCTGGGCAACGTGAAAATAGCCAAGGAGTCAGAGATGACCAGCTTCAGCGTCCCACGCCCTGCCGTCACCCCCCAGCAACTGCTGTCGGAGCATGTGCGGCGCATTCTTGCCGCCCCGGTGTACGACCTGGCCATCGAAACCCCACTGCAAGCCGCGCCCGCCTTGTCGGCCAGCCTGGGCAACCAGGTGTTGCTAAAGCGCGAAGACCTGCAGCCTACTTTCTCGTTCAAGATTCGCGGTGCCTACACCCGGTTGTCGCGCCTGACCAGCGCGCAGCGTGAGCGCGGGGTAATCACTGCATCGGCAGGCAACCATGCCCAGGGTGTGGCCCTGGCCGCATCGCACCTGGGCCTGAAGGCCACCATCGTCATGCCGACCACCACACCTTCATTGAAGGTGGAAGGGGTGCGATCGCGCGGTGGGCATGTGGTGCTGCACGGTGAAAGCTTCCCCCATGCCTTGGCCCATGCACTGAAGCTGGCCGACAGCGAGGGTGCCACCTTCGTGCCCCCCTTCGATGACCCGGACGTGATCGCCGGGCAGGGTACCGTGGCGATGGAAATCCTTCGTCAGCACCCCGGTGCGCTCGATGCCATCTTCGTGCCGGTGGGTGGTGGCGGCTTGATCGCCGGCATCGCCGCTTATGTGAAGTACCTGCGCCCGGAGGTGAAGGTGATCGGCGTCGAGCCGGAGGACTCCAACTGCCTGCAGGCGGCCATGGCCGCTGGCGAACGGGTGATCCTGGCGCAGGTCGGCACGTTTGCCGATGGCGTGGCAGTGGCGCAGATTGGTGCCCATTGTTTTGAGCTGTGCCGGCACTTCGTCGACGAAGTGGTGACGGTGAGCAGTGACGAGCTGTGTGCGGCAATCAAGGACATCTACGATGACACCCGCTCGATCACCGAGCCGTCCGGGGCCCTTGCCGTGGCCGGCATCAAGAAGTACGTGGCACGCGACGGGTTGCAGGGGCGAACACTGGTGGCCATCGATTCCGGGGCCAACGTCAACTTCGACCGTTTGCGCCATGTCGCCGAGCGTGCCGAACTGGGCGAGCAGCGCGAGGCGATCATCGCCGTGACCATCCCGGAACAGCCGGGTAGCTTCCGCGCGTTCTGCCAGGCACTGGGCAAGCGGCAGATCACCGAGTTCAATTACCGCTATTACCCTGGCAAGGAGGCGCGCCTGTTCGTAGGCGTGCAGACCCACCCGGTGCACGACCCGCGTGAGCGGTTGCTGGCCAGTTTGCGCGAGCAGGGGTACAGCGTACTGGACCTGACCGACAACGAGCTGGCCAAGCTGCACGTGCGCCATACCGTGGGCGGCCATGCCGCGCCGGGGGCCAATGAACGGGTACTGCGCTTCGAGTTCCCGGAACGACCGGGTGCGTTGCTGGGCTTCCTCGAACGGCTGGGCAAGCGCTGGAACATCAGCCTGTTCCATTACCGCAATCATGGCGCGGCGGAGGCGCGGGTATTCGCGGCATTGGAGGTGCCGGAAGATGAGTTGCAACGCATGCCATTGGCACTGGACGAGATGGGCTATCGCTACTGGGATGAAACCGACAACCCGGCGTACAAGTTGTTTCTCGGCTGACAGCCGTCCCCGCAGCGCACCGCGTCAATCCTGGTCGATAGCCTCCGCGATGCGCGGGTGCGCCTGCCCGGAACGATGGTCTGGGCAGTGCGCACCGGGGGCGTACTCAGCGGGCCAGCGCGTTAATCAACTGTTCATTGAAGGCCGGGATATCGTCCGGCTTGCGGCTGGTGATCAGGTTACCGTCTACCACCACTTGTTCATCCACCCAGGTGCCGCCAGCGTTGCGAATGTCGTCCTGCAGGGTCTGATAACTGGTCATCCGCTTGCCTTGGGCCAGGCCTGCCGACACCAGCAGCCAGGCGCCGTGGCAGATCACCGCCAGGGGCTTGCCGGCTGCGTCGTGGCTCTTCACCAGTTTCTGCGCGCCCGGTATCAGGCGAATGGTGTCGGAATTCTGTACCCCGCCAGGGAGTACGATGGCGTCGTAGAGATCCAGTTGGGCGTTGTCGAAGGTGGCGTCCACTGCAAACTCATCAGCAGGCTTGTCGTGATTCCAGCCGCGAACCTTACCTTCCTTGTCACCCAGTATGTCGACCACTGCGCCGTGCTTTTCCAGGGCTTCACGCGGGCCGGTCAACTCGACCTGTTCAAAACCATCGGTGACCAGAAATGCCACGCGCTTGCCATCCAGTTTCGCATTCATCGTTGAGTCTCCGTTTTCGATAGGCCTGAGAAGGAAGGCTCTTGACCCAACGTGAAGTTCCAACGCGCTGCATCAGCGGTCGGTACGTTGTGGCACCTGATACACACCCGATAGCGGTGCGGGCGTATGAAGGCAGCGCAGCGCCTTGCGACTCGCTACCGCCAATGCAGCCCGGTTGAACACTGCGCGCCCACCGTGCTCTCACCCATAATGGTTTAGCGAGGGTGGCCCGATGAGTATCGAACGCAGCATTCCTGAACTGGAAGCCTGGTACGCGCAGTACGACGACATCAGTTACCGGCGCGAGTCGCCGGATGCCTACCATCATGCGCTGGTGCGCACCGCCGAAGCCCTGCGCGACGATGGCGCCATCGATTGGGACGACTGGCTAGCGCTCAAGCAACTGGCCGATCAGGCCCATGTGCGGGCACTGGAGGACGCTGTGCAGGCTCACGTGAACGACCCTGACGCATGAAAACGCTAAAGATCGCCACCTTCAACATCAACGGTATCCGCAGTCGTTTGCCCGCGTTGCTGGCCTGGTTGCAGCGGGAGCAGCCCGATGTCGCCTGCCTGCAAGAGCTGAAAGCGGCAGACCAGCAGTTTCCGCGTCAGGACATCGAGGCGGCAGGGTATGGCTGCATCTACATGGGGCAGCCAGCGTGGAACGGCGTGGCCATTCTGGCGCGGGGCAGCGAGCCGCTGGAGGTCCGGCGTGGTCTGCCGGGTATGCAGGACGATACCCACAGCCGGTACCTCGAGGCCGCAGCGCACGGGGTCCTGGTGGGGTGCCTGTATCTGCCCAACGGTAATCCGCAGCCTGGTCCGAAATTCGATTACAAGCTGCGCTGGTTCGAGTGCCTGATAAAACATGCGCAAGCACTCTATGACAGCGGCCACCCTACGGTGCTGGCGGGTGACTTCAATGTCGTACCCACGGACCTGGACATCTATGACCCGCGTTCCTGGCTGAAGGATGCGCTGCTGCAGCCGCAGTCGCGTGCGTGTTTCGAGCAGTTGTTGGCCCAAGGCTGGACCGATGCCATTCGGGACCTGTACCCGGAAGAGCGCATCTACACCTTCTGGGATTATTTCCGCAATCACTGGGCACGCAACGCCGGTTTGCGCATCGATCACCTGCTGCTCAACCGCGAACTGGCCCCCTACCTGAAACGTGCTGGCGTGGATGCCTGGGTGCGCAATGAGGCCAAGGCCAGTGATCATGCTCCGGTGTGGGTTGAGCTGGGCGGGCGGCGGCACCGCAGTTAGCGCGTGTCGTACTGCCAACGCGGATAGATACCGCCGGGCAGGGTACGCCTGCCCCGGCGGCCTCAATCTTGTCATTTTTTGCCGGGCAGCACCGAGCTCAGGACTTGTTTGGCCGTTTGCACGATGACCCCTGCCTGGTCCGGATCGCCCTTGAGCAAGCTGCTGGCGAACTTTTTCGCCTGTTCCAGCTTGATGTGTGGGGGCAGGGGCGCCACGTTCGGGTCAGTCTTGAATTCGATCAACACCGGCCGGTCAGCCGCCAACGCCCGCTCCCAAGCGCCGGCGATTTCTTCTTCCCGTTCCACGTAGATGCCCTCCAGGCCAATGGAGATGGCGAAGAGGTGGTAGGGCACATCGGGGATCGACTGCGAGGCCTCGAACTTAGGGTCGCCTTCCATGACCCGCTGTTCCCAGGTTACCTGGTTGAGGTCTTCATTGTTGAAGACGGCGCAGATCCACTGCGGGTTGTCCCATTGATGCCAGTACTTGGCCACGGTGATCAGCTCGGCCAGGTTGCTCATTTGCATTGCGCCGTCCCCCACCAACGCCACCACGCTGCGTTGGGGGTGGGCAAACTTGGCGGAGATCGCATAGGGCACCGCCGCGCCCATGCTGGCCAGCCCGCCGGAAAGCGAACATTGCATGCCCTGGCGAACCTGCAGATCACGGGCAAACCAGTTGGCGCAGGAGCCCGAGTCGCTGGTGATGATCGCATGGTCGGGCAGGCGAGCGGAAAGCTCGTAGACCACGCGCTGCGGGTTGATCGGATCGGCCTTTGCCAATGCTCGCTTCCCCAGCGTCTTGTCCCAGCTCGCGCGCCAGCGTTCGATCTTGTCCCGCCAGCGCCGTTCGCGCTTGTGTTCGAGTAACGGCAGCAAGGCCTGCAGCGTCTCGCTGGCATCGCCCACCAGGTTCACCTCCATCGGATAGCGCAGGCTGAGCATGTCCGGCTGCAGGTCTATCTGCACCCCGCGGGCCTGGCCCTCCTTGGGCATGAACTCGGCATAGGGGAAGCCGGAGCCGATCATCAACAAGGTGTCGCACTCGTTCATCAGCTGCGCACTTGGCTCGGTACCGAGTAGCCCTATGGCGCCAGTGACCCAGGGCAGGTCATCGGGCAAGACTGCTTTGCCCAGCAGCGCCTTGGCAACGCCTGCACCAAGCATCTCGGCCACCGCCATCACCTGCTCGGAGGCTTGCAGGGCGCCGGCTCCCACCAGGATTGCAACCTTGCGCCCAGCGTTCAGCACCTCGGCGGCACGCTGCAGGTCCGCTTCGAAGGGCACCACCTTGGGCTTGCTGTAACCTACGCCAGAATGCACGGTGCCGTGGGCCCTCGCGGGCTCGTGGTAGGGCAGGTCCTGCAGGTCGTTGGGCAGGATAATGGCGGTGACCCGCCGTTCGCCGACGGCAGTACGCACTGCTCGGTCGAGCAGATGGCGCACCTGTTCCGGAGCGGACGCTTGCTGCACGAAAGCCCCGGCAACGTCCTTGAACATCGACAGCAGGTCCAGCTCCTGCTGATAGTGCCCCCCCAGCGCAGCCCGCGCCTGCTGGCCGACGATGGCCAGCACCGGTTGGTGGTCCATGCGTGCGTCGTACAGGCCCGTCAACAGGTGCGAGGCACCCGGGCCAGAGGTGGCGATGCAGACCCCCAGTTCGCCTGTGAACTTGGCATGCGCACTGGCCATGAATGCAGCCATTTCCTCATGGCGTGCCTGCACGAACTGGATCTTGCCCTTGGCCCGGCTCAGCGCGCCAAACACCCCGTTGATACCATCGCCAGGGTAGCCGAATATTCGCCGGACACCCCATTGGTACAAGCGCTCGATCAGAAAGTCACCTACCGTGCTGCTCATCATGCTCTCCCGTGCCGTATCGATAGGGGTCTGGACTGGGTAGGCGCCAGGAAAGTTTCAAGCATGTTCGCGCAGGTTTTCCGAGTGGAACCATTCAATCGGGAGTGGGTTCGCAACAGAACCGACCACTTGCCGAGGAAGCGGACCATGAAGGCCATCGACACTGCCCCTGCCACCGTGCGGACCTTGCACTTCGAGGATGACGGCGCTACACCGAACAACCGTTTTCCGGTTCTGCTGTACCACGTGCATATTGAACCGACGCAGGATGTTGCCAGCGGGTTCGAAGCGCTGTTCGCGGCGCACCGCTGGACGCCGGTCTGGCGCGCCGGCATCTACGATTTCCATCACTTTCACCCCAATGCCCACGAAGCATTGGGTGTCGTCTGTGGGTGGGCCCAGGTGATGCTTGGTGGGGAAGCTGGGCAGACCCTGGACGTGAGCCCGGGCGATGTGCTGGTGCTGCCGGCCGGCACAGGCCATCGATGTATTGAGAGCAGTGATGATTTTCTAGTGGTGGGTGCCTATCCACAGGGCCAGGAAAATTACGACACTCAACGGCCCGATGCTGCACAGCATCAGCAGGCATTAGCCCGAATCGCCAGGGTGCCAGGCCCAGAACAGGACCCGGTCTGCGGCAGTCATGGGGCCTTGATGAAGTCTTGGCGCTGAGGCGGCGGGGCGAGGCTCGTCAGCCCCCCCACGCCCTGGACAGCGATACGCTCATCAGCTGCCAGCGCCGCTGCCGCCCCCTGCGCTACCGCCTGAGCCACCCGTGCCAGTCTCCGCTCCCGTGCCTCCGCTACCCGAGCCATTGGTGGTGCCATCACCACCTGTGTTGTCAGTGCCATTGCTGTTCGTACCGCCAGATCCAGTACCCATGCCATCCCCTGGGGTACCGGAACCGGTGGCGCCGCCGTTGCCATTCATCTGCCCGCTGTCGTGCGGCTGCATAGTGGGGGCGCGCTGGTCGTTCATGTCGGTGGCGGCCAGCACCAGCGGCGCGGTCGCACCCAGGCACAGCACCAACATGAGGGAATGGGGCTTGATGCTTTTCATGGTGAATCTCCTTTCCGGTTGATCTCCTCTTCTTGGGCCGGCGCAACTCGCCATCCGTGCGCTGGCACCGACGGGTGGAGCGAACATTGCACGCCCCTCATTTTCGAGGGCCGGTAGCCGCGGCCCCTTGTTATATCGCCTGCGTGCCTGGCGTACTACGCGATGCCCGGGCAGATTTATGGAACCTCTCGCACGCTCGGCTTGCCCATTCCCATGACTCAAGCGATCAATCATCCTGATGAAAAGGAGCATTTGCATGCCCACCGCAGCAGGCAAGATTCGTTATGGCGTAGTGGCCGGAGGTTCGATCTCCCAAGGCGCCTTCATGCCCGGCATCGGTCAGACCGATAATTCGGTGATCACCGCACTGGTGACCGGCGATGCGCAGAAGGCCACCCGCCTGGCCGCTCAATACGGGCTCAAAGCCTATGACTACGCGGACTATCCGACACTGCTCAGCTCAGGTGAGGTCGATGCGGTATATGTCGCCACGCCTAATTTCCGCCACCGTGAGTTTGTAATACCGGCGCTGGAGGCTGGGATCCATGTGCTGCTGGAGAAGCCAATGGGCACCAGCGAGGCCGACTGCCAAGCGATGATCGAGGCTGCGCAACGTTCCGGAGCCAAGCTGATGATCGCCTACCGGTTGCACTGCGAACCAGGCACGCTGGACATGATCGAGCGGGTGCATGCCGGCAACTTTGGTGAGCCGCGGTTGTTCACCTCGACGTTCACCCAACGGGTGAAGACCAGCAATCACCGCGCGCAAAGCGGTTTTGCGTCCGGCCCGGTTGCGGACATGGGCCCGTACCCGCTGAATATGGTCCGCCAGCTTTTCAATGCCGAGCCTATCGAGGTCACTGCCGTCGGCGTACATTCGCCAGGTAGCACCCTCGACACCTGGGACACGGTCACCGTCAGCCTACGGTTTGCTGACGAGCGCCTGGCGCAGTTCACCGTGAGTTATACCTTGCCGGACACCGAGCGGTTCCAACTGCTGGGCACCCAAGGGGAAATCGAAGCGTCGCCATGCTTCGGTTACGGGGAGGGGGTCGCCATCAGCTACAGGGCCACGATCGATGGCGAAACCCGAATTCATGTGAACCCGGTAGTTGATCAGTTTGCTGGAGAAACTGCTTATTTTTCCGACTGCATTCTACGCAATGAGGCGCCTGAGCCTGACGGCGACGAAGGTTGGCGCGACGTGCGGGTGATAGCGGCGATTCAGCGAGCCTTGGAAACCGGCCACCCCCAGCGCCTGGACCCGCTGGCGGCGCGGCCGTTTGCCCGACGGCGCGAGCAGCGCCGTGCGTTCGCGCTGGCCGAGGTACCTCCGATGATCAACACTGAAGCACCTACCGAATAGATCAGGGCCTGCGCGCCCCTGGGCGCGCAGGTGACGCTCATGCCGCCCGCTGCTCACCCTTGAGTAGTTTCTTCTGCGCTTCCATGGCATGCCCCATCTCTTCAAGTGCCTGCTTGCCCAGCAACTTGCGGGCCGTCGGGAACAGCTCGTTTTCTTCCTCCTCGATATGATGCTCCAGCAGTTCCTTCATTACCTTGACCCGACCGGCGAATTCCACGGTCCCGGTTTCGGTATGCAGCAAGTCGGGAATGACCAGCGAGTCGACGGTACGGTGTTCTTCCTTGGCTTCGTAGTACATCTTTGCTTCTTCCTTACCGCCGGCCTGCTTGACCGCCGGGTACAGGATTTCTTCTTCCAGAGCCGTGTGAATGCTCACTTCCTGCTTGATACGCGCAAGCAGTTCGGCGCGCTTCTTGACTGCGCGCTCGGTGGTTGAGGACAGTTCCTCGAGCAATTTTTTCACCAGTTGGTGATCCTGGATCAGCAGTTCGATTGCGTTCATGCGACACCTCTCAGTGGGCTGGGAAAAGTCACGGTTGCGAACAGTTGAGCTGGCTGGAACTGGCAAGGTTCAATGCGGTTGATCAGCGCGGGCAAGGCTGCTCCTGCACGTTGCAGGTTAGCGGGAGGGAAACTAAGCGAAACGAAAATGAGTCGATATGCCTGCAACCGTCTGGGTTTCAACCGCTGCTGACATGGGTGAGCAACTTGCCCGTGGTGGCTGTCCAGATGGGACGGATATCAACCATGACCAAGGAGTTCCCCGTGAGCAGCACGAAGGCGCGCGTCAGCAACCAGGCATCAGGGGACATCTCACAGCTGCCGCACGACATGTTCTTCGCAGCTGTCGAAACCACGCGGATGCCAATGATCGTCACCGACCCGAATCGTGACGACAACCCCATCATTTTCGCCAATCGGGCTTTTCTGGAAATGACCGGTTATGCCTTGGCGGAAATCATCGGGCGTAATTGTCGGTTCCTGCAAGGCCCCGAGACCGACCGTTCGGTCATCGACGCCCTGCGCGATTCCATCAACGAGCGCGTGGACATCGCCACTGAAATCCTCAACTACCGCAAGGATGGCTCGAGTTTCTGGAATGCACTGTTTATTTCCCCGATCTTCAACGAGCGCGGCGAACTGATCTACTACTTTGCCTCGCAGTTGGACGTCAGCCGCCGCCGGGACGCCGAAGACGCCTTGCGCCAGGCGCAGAAAATGGAAGCGTTGGGGCAACTGACAGGTGGCATAGCCCACGATTTCAACAACCTGCTGCAGGTAATGGGTGGGTACCTGGGGTTGATTGCCAGCGAGGCAGACAAGACCCAGGTGGATCTCAACCGGATCCGGCGCAGCGTCGGCCATGCCCAGTCGGCAGTGGAACGCGCCAGCACCTTGACCAAGCAGCTGCTGGCGTTTGCCCGCAAGCAAAAATTGCATGGGCGCGTGCTCAACCTGAATCATCTGGTCGAGGATATGCGACCCATGATGGAGCGTACCTTCGGCAGCGATGTGTGGGTGGAATTCGACTTCGAAGCCAACCTGCGCAATTGCCGGATCGACGCGACGCAGGCGGAGGTGGCGCTGCTCAACATCTTCATGAATGCGCGGGATGCACTCATAGGGCGCAAGCGCCCGCACGTGTTCATTGAAACCCGCAACGTGATGGTCACCGACATCAACCTTTCCTTTGATGGCCTGTTGCCGGGCAGCTATGTGAGCCTGTCGGTCACCGACAATGGCATCGGCATGCCGGCCAGCATCCGTGATCGGGTGATGGACCCATTCTTCACTACCAAGGAAGAAGGCAAAGGCTCAGGGTTGGGCCTGTCGATGGTGTACGGCTTTGCCAAGCAGTCCGGTGGGGCTGCCCGCATCTACACCGAAGAGGGTGAGGGCACGACGTTGCGCCTGTACTTTCCGGTAGACGAGGCCAATATTGTTCAGCAGCAGCCGGTAAAGGTGGTTGAACGGAGTGGGGGCACCGAGCGCATCCTGATTGTCGAAGACCGTCCAGATGTGGCAGAGCTGGCAAAGATGGTGCTTGAAGATTACGGCTACGCCGCCGATATGGTGCTCAATGCGCGTGAAGCGTTAAAGCTGGTGCAGGCCGGGGAACGCTACGACCTGTTGTTTACCGACCTGATCATGCCCGGCGGGATGAATGGTGTGATGCTGGCCCGTGAGGTGCGCCGCCTGCAACCGCAGATAAAGGTTCTGCTGACGACTGGCTATGCCGAAAACTCGATCGAACGTACCGACATTGGCGGCTCGGAGTTCGAAGTCATTTCCAAGCCCTGCCAACCCCACGACCTCGCGCGCCGGGTCAGACAGGTGCTGGATGGGCCGACCGGGGTGGGCTGAGGTGCTGAAGCCGTGCGCGCCAGGCAATTGAATTGTTTTCCGCTCCCGGTGGTCGAATGCATTGCACTCGTGTCTCAGTCTGTGTACACATTCGTCTACAGCCTGGTCCTTGGGCCGCAGCCCCCGTCATGTGGGGCTTGACGGAGGCGCTCAGCCGTCATTGCCAGTATTATGAAGCTTTCCTTGAGGTGAATCATGGATAAAGACGGGGTTGCTGCACAGCCGGCACTGAATGCCGGTTCTGAAATGCTCCCTGTCGCAGATGATTCCTCGGAAAAACTGCGGCTTGTGCTGGAAGCCGCTGCTGTCGTGGGCACCTGGGTCTGGGATATTCCCAACGATCGGGTGACAGCAGACGAACGCTTCTCCCGCTCGTTCGGGATACCTGCCCAGATGTGTGAGGCGGGCATTCCGATAGCCGAAGCTTTTACCGCAATCTACCCGGAAGACCGTGAGCGTGTTCACCGCGATATCCAGGAAGCGATGGCACGAGGCGGTGCGTTTCGCTGTGAGTACCGGGTGCGCAACACGGACGGTATCTACCACTGGATCGAAGCCAACGGGCATGCTGAACTGGATGAAGCCGGGCAAGCCATTCGCTTTCCGGGCGTGCTCATGGACATCGAATCGCGCAGGGCTGCCGAGGCAGAGCGGGATCGAGTGTCGGCGCTGTTGCGCACGTTCACTGCTGCCGTGCCAGGTGTGGTCTACGCAAAGGACCTCGAAGGCAGGATGCTCATTGCCAACCATGGGGCGACCCAGCTGATTGGCAAACCCCCTGAATTTTATCTGGGCAAGACCGATCTCGAGTTTCTCGAAGACAAAGCCCAGGCACGCCAGGTGATGGAGACAGACCGGCAGGTAATGCGTGGCGGCAAGGCGGTGCAGATCGAGGAGCGGGTCGACATGCCCGATGGCTCGGAGACCACTTGGTTATCGGTCAAAGCCCCGCTCGTCGATGAGGTCGGGCAGGTCATAGGGCTGATCGGTTCCTCCATTGACGTGTCTGCCCGAAAACGAGCCGAGGCGGCGCTCCTGAATCTGAACCGCACGCTGGAGGACCGGATCAGTGAGGCGGTGGCCCAGCGTGAGGCGGCACAGGAGGCGCTGCGTCATGCGCAAAAAATGGAGGCCATAGGCCAGCTCACAGGGGGCATTGCCCACGACTTCAACAATCTGCTGGCCGGAATCATCGGCAGCCTGGACCTGGCCCGCTTGCGCGGCAAGCAAGGGCGCGCTGAGGATGTCGAACGTTACATCGCGGTTGCGCACCATGCGGCGCAAAAGGCGGCCGCGCTGACGCATCGGTTGTTGGCATTCTCTCGCCGTCAGCCGTTGCAGCCAGTCTGCATGGATGTGAATGGGTTGATTGGAGGGCTCCAGGACCTTGTCTGCCGCACCGTCGGCCCGTCGATTTCCCTGACGGTCGACTTGAATGCGCCAATGGCCACCTGTCTGGTAGACCCGGTCCAGGTCGAAAATTCGCTGTTGAACCTCTGTATCAACGCGCGCGATGCCATTGGTAAAAGGGCCGGCAAGATTTCGATTGTGACCGCCAACCATACCCTCGTGGCAGGCCCGGAGCTGGATACCGAGCTCCAGCCCGGTAATTACCTGACCATCAGCGTGACTGACAATGGCGTGGGCATGTCTGCCGAAACGCTGTCGAAAGCGTGCGAGCCGTTCTTCACCACCAAATCCATCGGCGAAGGCACGGGGTTGGGGCTGTCGATGGTTTATGGTTTTGCCAAACAGTCCGGGGGGCAAGTCAGGATCTTTTCACGGGAGGGTGAGGGGACGCGCGTCGAGCTTTCGCTACCCGCTGCCATGGGCCAAGCCGAGCCCGCCGGTCGCGCAGTGCATCACTCTGATTTCTCCAGCAGCTGGCCAGACCGCACCGTGTTGATTGTCGATGACGAGCCGTCCGTGCGCTTGTTTGTCAGTGATGTGCTCAGCGGTCTGGGGTGCACGGTCATCGAGGCGGCTGACAGCCAGGCTGGCCTGCAGGTACTGGTTTCAGACACACGCATCGATTTGCTGGTGACCGACATTGGCTTGCCCGGCGACATCGATGGCCGTGAGATGGCAGCCGCCGGGCGCAAGGCTCGCCAAGGCTTGCCCGTGATCTTCATGACCGGTTATTCGCGCCCTTCGGTGTTCGAGGATGGCCTCCTGCGGGATGGGTCGGCAGTGCTGACCAAGCCGTTTGCTGTCGAGGAGCTGGTTGCCAATGTTCACGCGATGTTGGAACCGCGCCCAGCGTGTTCATGAGCGCAGCCAGCATAGGGTTCGGTGGACCCAGTGGCGGCACCACGAGCGGTTCAGTTGTGTGCCATCCTTGCGCGGCGCCACGGTGCCGTGGCTAACTTCAGTCTGTCGAGCATGGCGCGTTCAAGGTTTGCTTGCGATCACTGTCCGGGTCGCCCTGCTGGAGCGCTATCAATGCGGGCATGTCGAGTATTTCCACCAGCCTGCCGCGCAGGTCGACGATACCTTGCGCACGCAAGCGGGCGACCGACCGGCATACGGTTTCCAGGCGCAGGCCCAGGTACGATGCGATATCCTCGCGTGACATGCGCAACATGAAGCCATGGGCGGAGTAGCCGCGGGTGACGAAGCGCCCGGACAGCCCGATCATGAAACTGGCCAGGCGCTGCTCGGCGGTAAGGTTGCACAGCATCAGCACACGCTCGTGCTCCCGCACGATCTCCCGGCTCATCAAGCGGTTCAGGCTTTGCTGCAATACCGGAAAGTCGCGCGCCAGTGCTTGCAGGCGACGGTACGGGACTGGGCACACTTCGCTGTCTTCCAGGGCAATGGCGTCGCAGACGTGGCGGTCGGTGGCGATGGCGTCCAGGCCGAGCACGTCACCCGGCATCCAGAAGTTGATCACTACGCCCTGGCCTTCGGCACTGTTCATGCTGGTCTTGAAACTGCCACAGTGCACCGCGTAAAGCGTGGTCAAGGGGTCATTGGCGTTGAACAGCGCTGCGCCTTTGCGGATGCGCAGGCGTGGCCCGATCAGCGCGCCCAGGCAACTGTTGTCATGCAGGGGTAGACCGGTGGGCAGGCACAGGCCGCTGACCCGACAATCGCGACACAACGTGACCAGCGGTCTCAGGTGAATCGGCGGGGACGTGCGCGACGTAGCTGGCTGCTCGAGCAGCGTGACTTTCAGTTGGCCAGACATGTTCAAGCCCCCCTCGCACATCGCACATCCGCGTGGGCTGTCACGCCTGAACGGGGCGACCAGCCTGCCAGCATGTCCAGCGAATGGGGGGCGTTGAGGCGGGCGTTGAGCCGCTCGACAAACTGTTGGGCTTCAGCTGCCGTGCTGAAACTGACCCGCCACTCGTCCAAGCGGACCCAGCAGCGGTGCTGTTCGGTGTTGTTCTCGACGTAGACCTTCATGGGTGCCTCCGGAGCATGCATGGGCAAAAAACTGCGCAACAATGCAAACAAAGGCATCCCTGCCGGCAACGCACGAGGCTCAAGGCCTGATCGCCACATCCACGCCGCATTTGCCTACGAGCGCCATGGCACGCCTCCGGGACTGGAGATTGTTGTTGGTACGGAAGTAGCGTGCGCCCTGCAAGGGGCGAATCGTTGATCCACGTCAAGTTTGTATGCTGCGGGAGAGACCGTTGGTCCGTGGGGCGTCAGTTGACAAACGTCAAGTCTGCAGAGCACGGGTGAACGATGCTTGGGATACCTATCGCAATCGCAGAGGTGTGCCATGGAAACCCCGCAAAGACTGCTGTTGATCGCATCGCCCCTGATGCGTCGAACCCCCGTCTACGATCGAGCCGCGGCCTTGGCCAAGGCCAAGGGCATGGCGCTGCACATCGTGGCTTTCGATTATGTGGAAGGGCTTGCCACGGCGGGCCTGGTAAATGACCAGGCACTGGCGGTGATGCGCGACGGCTACGTGCTGCAACATCGGGAGTGGCTGGAAAGCCAGGCGCAGCCGATGCGGCGTAACGGTGTCACGGTCACCACCGAAGTGGTGTGGGTGCAGCATCCCTTGAACGAGATTCTGGTGCACCTGCGCGAACAGCCGTTCGCCCTGCTGATCAAGGAACTCGAGCATGAGCCTTGGTGGATGCGCGCCATGTTCACCTCCCTGGATATCCAGCTGCTGCGTGAAACCCGCATCCCGCTGCATCTGGTGCACAAGGCCACCCATCCATTACCGCGCAGGATCCTGGCGGCCGTGGACCTGTCCCGGCCCGAGGATCAGTTCGAAGGCTTCAATGACCAGATCATCAGCGAGGCGCTGAAACTGGCTTTGCAGTGCAGCGCGCAGATCGAATTGCTGTATGCCTACGACCTGGGTTCCATGTACCTGGACGCCGGTGGCAGCCGGGAGCATTCGTTCCTCTTCGATTCCAACCTCGCCCGGACGCTCCACGAAGCCCAGAGCGACGCCTTCCAGGCCCTTGCCGAGCGCAATGGCATAGCCGTCGAGCACCGGCATATGCGCATAGGTGACCCGACCAAGGTCCTGGGAGTGTTCATGGACAACAATGATATCGACGTACTGGTCATGGGCAGTTATCACCACCACGGCATCGGCTGGTTCATTGGCAGCACTGCCGAGCGGGTATTGCATCGCTTGTCCAGCAGTGTGCTGGTGATTTCCCCCGAGCATTCCCGGGGGTAGGGCACAAGGCCCGCAAGGGCCTTGTTTTCAAGCGCGCAGGTCAAGTTCGGGGCGGATCATGTGTTTCTGATCTGCATCAAACGCCAGCACAGCCGCACCCGGAGAATCCTTTCCATCACCTACCAGCCGCGCAAGCCCGGAGGTTCACCATGGGTCAATATCGACAACTGCTGGTGCTGCTTACCGAGGTCAATCCCCATTCGGCGGCGCTGCGCAGAGGGCTGGCGCTGGCGCATGTCAGCGGTGCCAGCGTGCACGTGCTGGGCCTGTTCGAACCGAGTGAGGAGCACCTGCTGCGCGAAGAGCGCCTGAACGAGGCGGATATCAAACGCCAGTACGACCACTATTGCCTGCAAATACGCGCGCTGGTCGAGCGGCACCGCGGCAGCGGTGTGGCGCTGACGGTGGACAGCCTCGCCGTCGACGATACATGCAGCGAAGCCATCGACTACATCAGCGAACTGCAGCCTGACCTGGTCATCAAGGACTGCGAACCCGCCTCGGCCCTGGCGCGGCTGTTCGGCACCCCGCTGGACTGTGCATTGATGCGTGGCAGCAAGGGGCAGACCCTGTTCGTACCGAAGGCGGCTGTTTCATTGCCGCGGCGCATTCTGGTCGCCGTGGATACCGGTTTCAGCGAGACGCCGGACGCTCAGCAGCGGTTCAACCGGGGGCTGATTCACGTGGCCGAGGCACTGGCACTGCAGTGCGGTGCTGCGTTGCACCTGCTGTCGGCCTACAACCTGGCCGGGGTGTTCGCGGCAGACATGACTGTCACCCAGGCATGGATCGAGGAGATGCGCGAGGCGCTTCAGCAACCGTTCGATGCGTTGGCCGAGGCCGAAGGCGTGGCGCAGGACCGCCGGCACTTCATGGAGGGCGGGCCGGTGCAGGTGATCCGCGAACAGGTCGCGACCCTTGAGATAGACGTCCTGGTGATGGGCGTGGTGCAGCCCAAAGGGCTGGACAAGCTGCTGGGCGACACCACTGAACGCGTCATCGGCCACCCACCGTGCAGCGTGCTGACCGTTCATCCCCATGTGTTCGAGAACCAGGAGCCTTGGCCATGCAACTGACCTTTCTCGGCGGCACCGGGACAGTGACCGGCAGCAAATTCCTGTTGACCCGCGACCGCACGCGGCTCCTGGTCGACTGCGGGCTGTTCCAGGGCTACAAGCAATTGCGCCTGCGTAACTGGGAGCCCTTGCCACCGGCACTGAAGGCGCTGGATGCGGTGGTACTCACACACGCCCATCTCGACCACAGCGGTTACCTGCCGGTATTGGTCAGGGAAGGCTATAGCGGACCGATCTATGCCACCCCGGCCACCTGCGCCCTGGCTGAAGTGCTCTTGCTCGACAGTGCGCGGCTGCAGGAAGAGCAGGCCGAGCATGCCAATCGCCACGGCTACTCCAAACATACGCCGGCACGGCCGCTCTATACCGAGCAGGATGCGAAGCGGGCGCTGGCATTGTTGCGCCCGGTGGAGCTGCACCAGCCAACGCTGATCGCCGAAGGCATGCACCTGCTGTTGCGCACGGCTGGCCATATCCTGGGCGCGGCGACCGTGCAGATCAGTGCCGAGGGGCAGACCTTGATCTTTTCGGGTGACCTGGGCAGGCCGCAAGACCCCATCATGCGCGCGCCGGAATTGATCCGCACGGCGGATGTGCTGCTGGTGGAGTCCACCTACGGTGATCGCCAGCACCCGGCAGAAGCGACCGAGCAGTATCTGGCCCAGGTCATCAACCAGACCCTTTTGCGCCATGGCATCGTCCTGGTTCCTTCATTCGCTGTCGGCCGCGCCCAGCTGCTGATGTATTACCTGTACAAGCTCAAGCGTGACCGGCTGATCCCGGACATCCCGGTGTACCTCAATAGCCCGATGGCCACCGATGCCACCGCCCTTTATCAGCAGTTTCGCAGCGAGCATCGGCTACCGGCGGCGGAGTGCGCCGCGATGTGCAAGGGCACACGGATCATCCGTACGGTCGATGAGTCCCGCCACCTGGACCAGCTGCGCGAGCCGGCGGTAATCATTGCCGCCAGTGGTATGGCCACCGGTGGGCGGGTGCTGCACCACCTGAAGGCGCTGGCCCCCAACCCGCGCAACAGCATCCTGTTCTCTGGTTTTCAGGCGGGAGGCACGCGCGGCGCCGATATCGTCGCCGGCGCCAGCAGCGTACGCCTGCAGGGCGAAGACGTACCGATCCGGGCACAGGTGCACGCCATGGAAAACCTTTCTGCCCACGCTGACGCCGACGAGATCATGGAGTGGCTGCGTGGCTTCACCCGGCCACCGCGGCAAACCTACGTCATCCATGGCGAGCCACACGCCGCCGACACCCTGCGACGGCGAATCAGCCTGGAGCTGGGCTGGCAGGTGTGCGTGCCGGAATATCAGGAAACCGTAGCCATCGACCCTGTGCGCTGAACCCCCGGCGCGGGAGGTAGTCATGAACATGCAAGCACGAGCGAAACTCCGGGCCTGGATGCACCGGCCCAGGGGTAGCCTGGGCTGGATCGTGGCCATCGCCGCGTTACTCGTCGCGGCCTCTGTCTACCAGGCTTTGAGCTCGAGTTGGCGCATGCCCATGCGTGATCCGGCCGTGCTCCTGAGCTTGCTGGCATTGAGCGTGGCGCTGGGTTGGGCCGTTCAGCGCGGCGTGAAACGCACGGTCGGCAAAGCCATTTTCAATGGCCAGGAGACGGGCTGGCAGGCCAGGCTGGCATTCCTGCGGTCGATCACCCGGGAATCGAACGTGCTGATGGGTACGCTGTTGCTCCTGGCGGTGCTGGGCGGTGCCACCCTATGGTTGGCCGGGCGCTCCGTGGAGCAGATCGTGGAAAACTGTTCGGCCACCCTGCAGGCACAGGTGCAAGCACCGGAAAGCGAGCAGCTTGCGGCGTTGATCGGCAAGCCTGTGTGCACCTGCCTGGCGCAAACCTTTCTGGCGCGCAATGGGGTGATCCGCCTGGCGTTGTTCAACACCCCGCTGCAGGAAGTGAGCGGTCTGCGGGCGTTGACCCCGGCTGATGAGCAGCGCTGCCTTGCCCAGTTCGATCTGTTACCCGAGCAAGGCAGTGCCGCCACGCCCTGACCGCAGGCGCCTGATGAGCGCACCTGCGCAGGCGGGTCGCGGTGGCTTGGCCTTGGCGTGATCGTTCGATGTTTATTTGGCTTTCCAGTACTTCTGCATTTCCAGAAACAGGAACGAGGCGGTCCAGGTGATCAGCACCAGGCCCGTGAGCGCCTGCAAGCCGGTGAGGTATTTGAGGTGGCCGATAGGCGCGATGTCGCCGAAGCCAATGGTGGTGTAGGTGGTGAAGGAAAAATACACGCAGTCCAGAAAGCTCCCGTCAAAATTGCCGCTGAGTGTCCCCCAGCCCTCGGCATGGGCCATCAGGTAATAAGCCAGGGCGAAGCACCAGACCTCCACGGCATGGGCCAACAACGCGCCGAACACCCCCGCGACGATACGGAACCGGCTCCACAGCCTGAGGCGCGGCAGCCAGTCATTCAGGCGCAGCAGGCATTCGTAGTGAATGATCACCACCAGAATCACGATCAGCATGTTGATCAGCGTGACAGTGAGCATTGTCATTACTCGGGCCGGGGCGGGTTGAACAGGCCGACTGCACGGTCGCCAGCACTGCAATAACGACTGCCAGTCACTATAGCGCCTTCCCGTTTTCTACTCCTGGGCCGGCCGACGCGGTTGACAAATGTCAGGTCGCAGCGGGTGGCATTACCGATACTCAGGGTGTCTCGAGACGCAAGAGGGTATGCACATGCAACGCTATCTGCTGCTCGGGCACGCCTGGAGTCGGCAGAGGACAATGCCGCCACCGCCCGGTTGCGCGCCGACCAGATGTGCTACCGTATCGACCTGGTCGAGCAGACCGCCAATGAGGCCCTGCGCCGTGCAACCCAGGCTTTGGTCCAGGTGCAACAGTTGCAGCAAGCCAAGCGCAAATAGCCGCCATCTCACACCGATGGCTCGGAGTTGGGCATGACCGATTTCACCCCTTGGTCGGCGCTGGCAGGCGGCGCCATGATCGGCCTGGCCGCGGGGCTGTTCGCCGTGGCCAATGGGCGTATTGCGGGTATCAGCGGCCTGATCGGGTCGTTGTTGCAGCGTGGCGAAGAAGGGCGTGGCGAGAAGGCGTCATTCCTGCTCGGCATCATCGCTGCGCCGCTGCTGTGGCGCTTCTTTTCCACGTTGCCTCCGGTGCATTTCACAGCCTCACCGTTATCCCTCATTGCGGCCGGGTTGCTGGTGGGCATGGGTACGCGTTACGCCGCAGGCTGCACCAGCGGCCATGGCGTGTGCGGCCTATCTCGGTTGTCGCCACGCTCGGCGGTGGCAACGCTGTGTTTCATGGCCGCCGGTTTTGCTACCGTCTATTTCCTTCGTCATGTTGTGGCAGGTACGTAACATGCAGCGATTCATTGGTTTTCTGTCCGGCGCCCTGTTCGGCATGGGCCTGTTGCTGTCCGGCATGGCAAACCCTGCCAAGGTCCTCGGGTTTCTCGACCTTGCCGGGCAGTGGGACCCCTCGCTGGCACTGGTCATGGTCGGTGCCATAGGCGTGGCCTTGCTGCCCATGGCGTGGGCAAGGCGGCACACCCTGGCATTGCTGGGGGGAAAGATGCAATTGCCAACGCGGCGTGACGTCGACCGCCGGCTGGTCGGCGGTAGCCTGCTCTTTGGGGGCGGTTGGGGGCTGGCCGGCCTGTGCCCCGGCCCTGCGCTGGTGCTGCTGGCCGGGGCCTATTGGCAGGCTTGGGTGTTCGTCGCGGCAATGGTCACTGGGATGCTGGTGTTCAACGTGGTGGAAGCGGCACGGCGCACAGGATCATCACCGCGTCGCCCGGCATAGCTGAAATGCCGGGATTCAATAGCAGGCCTTCGCTCATCCCAGTAGACTTGAGCCGCCGCGCTATGCTTCGCGCGCAACAGCGCCCCCTCGACACCCATCGGCGACGGTAATCACCGGCGTCGATCTCCTCCGTACATGAAGGCCGTTTGTGAACGCTGCTCTACGTCTCCCCGGACCCATCGGCATCTTGTGCCTGGGGTTACTCCAGATCATGGTCTGGGGTGGGTCCTTCTTTATCCTGGCGGTCATGGGTGAGCCCATCCTGCGCGAGACTGGCTGGGATGGCCATTGGGTGTATGGCGCGCTGTCGCTGGGCTTGATGGTGTCCGCACTGCTGGCGCCGCTGGCGAGCCGCCTGGTGGTTCGCTACGGTGGTCGCCTGCAGATGGCCGCGAGCGGAGTCGTGGTGGGGGGCGGGCTGCTGATCGTCGCCAACGCGCACAGCCTGCAAGTGTTCTTGCTAGCCTGGGTCGTCATTGGCGCCGGCATGGCCATTGGTCTCTACGAAGCCCTGTTTGCCACCCTTGGCGCCTTGTACGCCGAGCGGGCGGGCAGGGCGATCACGGGTATCACCTTGATCTCTGGTTTTGCCACGACCATCACCTGGCCGCTGGTAGCGTTCGCAATCGAGCAATTCGGCTGGCGGGTCACCTGTAACGCTTATGCGCTGATGCTCATTGTCGTGGTCGCGCCGCTGTACCTCTGGGTGCTGCCGGCGGGGCCGCACGGGTCAAAAAGCAAGCCTGCGCTAGCGGCGACCGATGTCAGCGTCGACCGACGTCTGTACCTGTTGCTGATGTGGATCTTCGCGATCGGGGCGATCATCATGACCGCGGTTTCGGTGCAACTGGTGGCAGTGCTGCAGGGGTTGGGCCACAGCCTGACCACGGCAATCGCGCTGAGTGCGCTATTGGGGCCCAGCCAAGTGGCATCGCGCGTGCTGCAGATTGTCGCCCGCAAGCGACACCCGATCTGGACCGCGCTGGTTTCTTCGGTTCTGGTGGCCGTGGGCGTGGCACTGGTTGCCCTGGCGCCTGGCGCTACGGCACTGGGGCTGTTGCTCTACGGCTGCGGCAATGGCTTGCGGGCCATCGTCCGGGGTTTGCTGCCCCTGGCGCTGATGCCGCCGGCGCAGTACGTGGCGCTGATGGGCAAGATGTCGCGTCCTTCGCTAATCGGTCAGGCGGTGACGCCGCTGGTCGGCGGCTACCTGCTTCAGCACTTTGGCGCCATGGGGGTGCTGGCAACGCTCGCTGCCTTGGCCGTTGTCAATGTCGTGCTGGTGCTGCTGGTCATGCGCTCACTGCCGGGCAGGGCCGCGTGAGCGCCAACCATCGAGGAGTCAATTGCAATGTCACGACTGGACCGTGAAGAGCTGCTGATCGATGGCGGGGTGGGCAAGCTCCACCTGCTGCTCGATCATCCACCCACCCCGCCGAAGGGCGTGGCGATCGTCAGCCATCCGCAACCGCTGCTGGGTGGCAGCCCACGGCACATCGTGCCAGTGACCCTCGCCCGGCAGTTGTGTGCCAGCGGCTGGCTGGCGGTGCGGCCGAGTTTTCGTGGGGTGGGGTTGAGCGAGGGCAGTCATGATGGCGGCATCGGCGAGACTGAGGACAGCCTGGCGGTGCTTCAGCACATGGCTGCAATGATGCCTGGGCTGCCCATCGCCTTGGTTGGGTTCTCCTTCGGCGCCCATGTGTTCGCCAGGTTGGCCAGCGCATCGCCTGGAGCGTTCGATGCCTTGGCCCTGCTGGGGCTGCCGGTCGGCGATGTGCCCGGGGGCCGCCATTACCCCGCGCCGGCCTTGCCCGACGATTGCCTGCTGGTGCACGGCGAGTGCGACCAGATGGCGCCTCTGCCGAGCCTGCTGGGATGGGCCGCTGGCGAACAACGCCGCGTATCGGTGTACGCCGGCGCCGACCACTTTTTCAAAGGCTGCCTTGGCCGGGTCGCTGAAGAAGTCTGCCGCTATCTGCAGTACAAACGGCCCGAAAGCCCGGCGTAGAGGGCCATGCCTGCCAGGCATAGCTGTTAGACCAGTGGCACCTCTTCCCCCAAAACGACGCTATGCAAAGCTGTACCCGAGTTGGCAAAAAAAAAATAACAACAAGGGTAGCGATCATGAATGCAGACATGAGCACGGCACGTCCGTTGACGCGCAAAGAGCGCACCACCGCAATTGTGGGTGTGTGCTCCGGCAACCTGGTGGAGTGGTACGACTTCTTCATCTACGCCTACACCTCGATCTACTTCGCATCACTGTTCTTCCCCGCTGGCGACCAGACCAGCCAGCTGCTGGCCACGGCAGGTATCTTCGCTGTCGGTTTCTTCATGCGTCCACTGGGTGGCTGGATTTTCGGCTACATCGCCGATACCCGAGGGCGCAAGATCTCGATGATCATCTCAGTGTTCATGATGTGCGGCGGCTCGTTGATGATCGCGGTCATGCCCACGTATGCCACGGTGGGTGTCGCAGCGCCGGTGCTGCTGGTGATCGCGCGGCTGATGCAAGGGTTATCGGTAGGCGCCGAGTACGGCACCGGCGCCACCTATATCAGTGAGGTATCCCGCGCCGGGCGGCGCTCGTTCTACGGCTCGTTCCAGTACATGACGATCATCGCCGGGCAACTGCTGGCGCTGCTGACGGTTGCGGTACTGCAACTGGTGCTGTCGGAACAGGACCTGAAGGCCTGGGGCTGGCGGGTACCGTTCCTGATCGGCGCGCTGGCTTCGATCGTGGTGGTCATTCTGCGCCGCACCATGCGCGAGACAGCCACTGAAGCGGGCATGAAGAGCAAGGAGTCCGGCTCGCTCCGAGGCCTGATGCAGCACCGGCGCGCGGTGTTGCTGACCTTTACCATCACCATCGGCTGCTCGCTGTACTTCTATACCTTTACCGCGTACATGCAGAAGTTCCTGGTAGTGAGTGTCGGTATCCCGGCCCCCACCGTGAGCATCATCATGGCTTCTGCACTGGTGATCTTCATGCTGGTGCAGCCGGTGTTCGGCATGCTCGCAGACAAAATCGGCGTGCGCCGCAACATGATCTTGTTCGGCCTGCTGTCCACCTTCCTGGTTATCCCGTTGCTGTCCGCGATCAAGACAGTGCAGGACCCGCTCGCCGCGTTTGGGCTCGTGCTCGCCGGGTTGCTGATCGCAGCCTTCTATACCCCGGTCACCGGTGTACTCAAGGCCGACTTCTATCCGCCGACCGTGCGCGCCCTGGGTGTAGGGCTGCCTTACGCCGTGGGGGCCGCAATGTTCGGCGGATCGGCCGAGTACGTGGCGCTGACCTTCCGGTCCTTGGGGATGGAGCAGTACTTTTACCTGTACGTGGCGGTCATCGGCGCCATCACCCTGGTGTCGGCGCTGCTGATGCCAGACCTTGGCAAACACGGTTATCTCGATGGCGACGGCAAGGTCGAAGCAAACATCGGCGTACGCAAGTTCATGGGCCGTAAAGCACTGCCCACCCACCCGAGCCACTGAGGGAAGGCGAGCATGATTGCTGAAAGGAAGAAGATCGTGCGCTTCGACGTCTGGTATCACCCGGTGATGGCCCAGATCCTCGAAGCTTCGCCCGATGTCGTGCTGCAAACCGTTGCCCGTCACCAGTCGCCTGCCGTCATCCTGCAGGCGCTGCGCAGCTGCCAGGTGTACCAGGTGCCTTCGGCGCGGGACGAACTCCCGCGACCGTGGTGTGTGACCGAGGCGCTGCTGTGCCAGTTGCCTGACCTGCTGTGTGTCTCGACCAATGGCGCCGGTTTCGACACGGTGGATGTCGAAGCCTGCACCCGCGCAGGCGTGTTGGTCGTCAACCAGTCTGGCGCCAACGCCCAATCGGTGGCCGAGGCCACGGTTGGGCTGATGCTCGATTGTGCGCGGCGTATCAGCGAATCAGATCGGCGCCTGCGCCGGGAACGCGGGTTTTCGCGTGAAGACTTGATGGGTAGCGAGCTGTGCGGTAAGACCTTGGGGCTGGTCGGTATCGGTGAAATCGGTACCCGTGTCGCACGCATAGCCCAGGCGTTGGGCATGCAGGTGCTTGCCCATGATCCTCTGCTGAGCGCGGAACAGATCGGCCAGCGGGGCGCAGCCAGTTGCACGTTGCCGAGCCTGTTGCAGCACAGTGATGTGGTCTCGCTGCATTGCCCGCGTCTGGCTTCGACCTTGAACCTCATGAACGCGTCGACTTTCGGGGCGATGCGCAAAGGGGCTGTGTTCATCAATACCGCACGTGGCGGCTTGCATGACGAGGCCGCGTTGTATGACGCGTTGGCTTGCGGGCATCTTGGCGCTGCGGGAATCGACGTTTGGGACCAGGAGCCGCCGGCATTGGATCACCCCTTGCTCGGCCTTGAAAACGTAGTCGGCCTTTATCACACCGCAGGCGTCACCCGCGAGGCCCGCAAGCGCATGGGAGCGTGGGCGGCTGAGCAGATTCTGCAGATCCTGCGCGGCGAGCCAGGGCCACGTATGGTCAACCCGCAGGCGTTCGATGTGTTCCGGCAACGGCTGAAGGCCAGTGACCATCGCGATACCTAGTGCCGCTTGCAGTACGCTCTGGCGGGCGCTGATCCGCCAGAGCATGTATTCCCCACTCACCTTGAAGGCAGTTCGTCAACCGGGGCATTGCCCGGGCTGCAGCAAGGCATTGCACATACGCAAGATGTGCTGCTCGATCCATCCTTCCTCGAAGGCCGCATTGCCAACCCGCAGACTATTGGCGCTCTCGATGATCGCCAGGAGCGCAACGGCGGCCCGGGCTGTGTCGCGTACGCAGTACTGACCGATAGCGCAACCCCGCTCGATGACCTGGTGCAGTGGCTCGGCCAGTTGCGCCATTGCCCGCTCCAGCCAGAGCCGGTGGCGGCCGTGCAGGTGCCTGGTTTCGTGACGAAGGATCATCTCCTCCTGGGGAAGGGCAACTTGCCGTGCCAGCGCAAAACGCACATAAGCATGCAGATCTTGAGGTTGGGCGCGGTTTGCCCAGGCCTGCTTGCGGCGCTCGACGATATCGAGCACGACATTGAGCAGCAGATCCTGTTTGCAATCGACGTGATGGTAAAGGCTGCCGGGGAGAATACCGACGCGCAGGGCCAGCTTCCTCATGGTCATGGCGGTGTAGCCCATCTCGACCATCAGTTCGGTTGCAGCCTGGGTCAGGGGGGAGGGGCTGGGACGGGCGGCTTCAAGCATAGGCCGGCATCCTCGACAGTGCGCCCAGCAGCCGGCAGAGCAGGCGTTTGCAGTGGCGCCGGGACCTGGGTGTGCCAGTGAGCAGACACATGGGGCACCTCTCTGGGTAGATGCCCCCGGTACCGCAGGCCGCTGCGCGTCAGAACAGAAGGAGTATGCGGTGCCGGGGGCGATAACGGGAGCGTCAGCCGGCCTGGAGCAGCATGGCGCGGGCGCGCAGGATGACGGGAGCGTCGACCATCTGGCCATCGAGGGTGAACACGCCAGCGCCAGTTTCAGCGTGTTCGACCACCCGCTGCGCCCAGTCCAGCTCGGCAGCCGAAGGCTTGAGCGCGGCGTGAATCACGCTGACCTGGCCAGGGTGAATGCACAGGGCGCCGGCAAAGCCCATGTCCCGGGCGAAGCGCACCTGACGCTGCAGCCCGTCGGTGTCCTGGATGGCAGGGAAGACGCCGTCCAGCGGCGCAGCCAGCCCGGCGACGCGGCTGTGCAGCAACACCGCATAGCGGGCATGGTCCAGTACCTGCCCGGCGGCGGCACTGCCGACGTTCAGCCCGAGGTCCAGGCCCAGATCCAGGCTGCCGAATGACAGACGGTCGACGCCTGTCGCTGCCGCCAGGAGGGGCAGCGCAGCCAGGCCCTTGGCGCTTTCGATGATCGGCCACACCGCCTTGCCGGTGGCATGTGCGCGTTCGATCTGGCCGACGGTTTCCGCCTTGGGCAGCAAAATGCCGACGACGCCGGGGTGGCGCTGGCACAGCGCCAGGTCGGCCTCGTGGGCCCAGTGACCGGGCGCGTTGACCCGCACAAGTACCTGGGCCTGGGGCTGATCACTGAGAAACTGCTCAAGGTTATCGCGCGCCTGTTCCTTGAGCGCCTCTTCAACGGCATCCTCCAGGTCAACGATGACCCGGTCGGCGCCACTCACCAAGGCCTTGGGAATGCGCTCGGGGCGGGTAGCCGGGACGAACAGCGCAGTGCGTACGATCTCAGCGCTCATGGGCGTGCCCCCTGGGCGAATTCGATTTCGCCAACCTGCGCCTGACCGGCCTGATTACCTGCCCAGACCTGCGCCTTGCCGTCACCGGTCAACCGCCCGCCGACGTGGAACGCATCCGGGCAGATCAGCGGGCGCACACCGCGATAGCTGAAGCGGCGGACGTTCAGTTGCGGGTTCGCGCGCACGAATGCACGCAGGTTCAGGGTAGCGATCAGCGGGCCGTGGACCACCAGCCCCGGGTAGCCCTCGGTTTCAGTGACGTATGGCCAGTCGTAATGGATGCGATGTCCGTTGAAGGTCACTGCCGAGTAGCGGAACAGTAGCGTCGGATCTGGTTGCACGCTTTCGCTCCAATCGCCCTGGGGCATCGGCTCGGTGCCGCCGAGCTTGGGCGGCGAAGGCTCGCGATAGACGATGTCCTGCTCTTCGAGCAGTGCCCGCTGGCCGTCCTGCACATATTCATGCTGCACGGTGACGAACATCAGGGAGCCAGTACGCCCGTGCTTCTCCTCGACATTGAGGATGGTCGAGCGGCGGGACACCTGGGCATCGATCCGCAGCGGGCGGATGAATTCCAGGCGTCCTCCGGCCCACATGCGGTTGCGGTTATCCGCCGGGGGCAGAAAACCGCCCCGCGCCGGATGGCCATCGCCACCCAGGCCGGCCGCTTCGACTGGCTCCTGGAAAAACGCCCAGTGCCAGAGTGCGGGCAGGGCATCACCCGGCGCGGGTGCCGGCTCGCTCAAGGTGGCGGCAATACGCTTGACCAGGTTATGGCTGATGCAGTCATGGACGGTCTCGCTACGGCCAATCCATGTTTGGGGTGCAGGTGTGCTCATTTTTTATTGTCCTTTACAGCGTCGAAGTCAGTTCCGGTACGATCTCGAACAGGTCGCCGACCAAACCGTAATCAGCTACCTGGAAGATAGGTGCTTCTTCATCCTTGTTGATCGCAACAATGACCTTGGCGTCCTTCATGCCGGCCAGGTGCTGAATAGCGCCGGAGATACCCACGGCGATGTACAACTGCGGCGCGACGATCTTGCCAGTCTGACCGACCTGCATGTCGTTGGGCACGAACCCTGCGTCTACCGCCGCGCGCGAAGCACCAACCGCAGCACCGAGCTTGTCGGCCAGGCTATACAGGTGGCTGAAGTTGTCACCGTTGCCCATGCCACGGCCGCCGGATACCACGATCTTGGCGGCGGTCAGTTCGGGGCGGTCGGACTTGGCCAACGCTTCGCAGACAAATGACGACAGACCTGCATCTGCAGCACCGGCCAGTGCCTCGATTGGCGCGCCGCCGCCTTCTGCCGGCACGGCGTCAAAACCGGTGGAGCGCACGGTGATGACTTTTACCGCAGCGCTGGATTGGACGGTGGCAATGGCGTTACCGGCGTAGATTGGACGCTTGAAGGTGTCCGCGGACTCGACCGAAATGATCTCTGAGATCTGGTCAACATCCAGCAGCGCAGCTACCCGTGGCAGGAGGTTCTTGCCGTTGCTAGTGGCCGACGCCAGCACATGGCTGAAGTCGCGGCCCAGGTTGGCCACCAAGGGCGCCACGTTTTCCGGAAGCTGATGGGCGTAGGCGGCATCGTCTGCCAGCAGCACTTTGCTCACGCCAGGGCACTGCGCGGCGGCGAATGCCACACCGGCCACGTCGTGTCCGGCTACGAGCACCACGATGTCAGCGCCGATCTGGCGAGCGGCGGCCAGGGTGTGCAGGGTCGGGCCAGCGAGGGAGTGATTGTCGTGTTCAGCAACTACCAGAATGCTCATCAGATCACCTTCGCTTCGTTTTTCAGCTTTTCAACCAATTCGGCCACCGACCTGACCTTGATACCTGCACTGCGGGCGGCCGGGGCTTCGACTTTCAAGGTCTTGTTGGTGGAGGCGAGGGAAAAAACGCCCAGATCGTCAGGCTTGACGGTCTCCAGCGGCTTCTTCTTGGCCTTCATGATGTTCGGCAGCGACGCGTAGCGTGGCTCGTTCAGGCGCAAGTCGGTGGTAACGATGGCTGGCAGGTTCAG
>NZ_JAPFCG010000055.1:0-1098 GCF_026240995.1 Pseudomonas sp. DCB_BI
GGCGGTTGCAGGAGCTGAGTGCAACACAGTTACTGGATTGAGGCGGGAGCCTCGTGATGCTTGGCCATCAGCTCGGTCATGACCTCGATGGGGCACTTGAAACCGAAGCGCTTACGCGGTCGGATGTTCAACTCGTAGGCAATCGCATCCAACTGCTCTTGGCTGCACACCGACAGATCCGTGCCCTTGGGCAGGTACTGGCGGATCAGTCCGTTGATGTTCTCATTGCTGCCGCGCTGCCAGGGGCTGTGCGGGTCGCAGAAGTAAATTGCCACCCCGGTCTTCTGGGTGATTTCCGCGTGACGCGCCATCTCCCGCCCTTGGTCGTAGGTCATGCTCTTGCGGGCCGCCAGCGGCATATGGTTCAGCGCCGAACTGAAGCCTTCCACGGCCGAGGTCGCCGTCGCGTCTTGCATCTTCACCAGCATCAGGTAGCCGCTGGTGCGTTCGACTAGCGTACCCACGGCCGATGCGTTGGCTTTGCCCTTGATCAAGTCGCCCTCCCAATGTCCCGGCATCACGCGATCCTCGATCTCCGGCGGACGCACATGGATGCTGACCATGTCCGGGATCTGGCCACGGCGATCTACGCCGCCAGAACGCGGACGGCGGGAGGTTTTGCCTTGCCGCAGGCAGATGATCAGCTCCTTGCGCAGTTCGCCGACCGGCAGGGCATAGATCGCGTTGTAGATCGTCTCGCGGCAGACGTAGGCGTCTTCGAAGCTTGGGGATTTCATGGTTCGCAGCTTGCCGGCAATCTGCTCGGGAGAAAAGCGCTGTCGCAGCAGGTGGGCGACCAGCTCGAACAATTCGTTGCCGGGCACCAGCTTTTGCCGGGGCCGGCAGGGCAATCGACGATCGCGCATGGCTTGTTGGGCATGCTGGGTGGTGTACTCACCCCGGGCATCACGATTGCGACGGATCTCGCGACTGATCGTTGAGGGGCTGCGGTTGAGCATTCGGGCAATGGCGCGCTGGCTCATGCCACGCAGCAGACTGACCTGGATATCGGAGCGTTCTTCAACGCTGAGTTCGTGATAAGACATGGCAACACCCTACCGGAAAGGTCAGGTGTTGCACTCAGTTTTTGCCGCCGCC
>NZ_JAPFCG010000056.1:0-1046 GCF_026240995.1 Pseudomonas sp. DCB_BI
CCGGATGATCGGGTGGCGATCTGCGTCGAACGTGGCCTGTCGATGGTGGTTGGCCTGCTGGCCATCCTCAAGGCTGGCGGTGCTTATGTGCCGGTAGACCCGGACTACCCGGCCGAGCGCGTGCGCCACATGCTGAGCGATAGCGCGCCGGTGGCGGTGCTGGTGCATGGCGCGACCCGGCATGTGCCGGAAGCGGGCCCGGTCATCGACCTGGACAGGCCGGTGTGGGGCGAATCGCCAGCCAGCAACCCGGTCGTGGCCGGGCTGACGCCGCGCCACCTGGCCTACGTGATCTACACCTCGGGCTCTACGGGGCTGCCGAAAGGCGTGATGAACGCCCATGCCGGGGTGGTCAACCGGCTGTTGTGGATGCAGGACGCCTACGGGCTGGGTGCTGATGACGTGGTGCTGCAGAAGACCCCGTTCAGCTTCGACGTGTCGGTGTGGGAATTCCTCTGGCCGCTGCAAACCGGTGCACGGCTGATCATGGCCCGCCCTGGCGGGCATCGCGACCCTGATTACCTGCGTGAAGTGATTGCCCGCGAACACGTCACCACCCTGCATTTCGTACCCTCGATGCTGGATGTGTTCCTCGCCTCGACAGCCAGCGAACTCCCACAGTTGGTCCGCGTGATCTGTTCGGGGGAGGCCTTGCCGGGCAGTTTGGTGAAGCGCTTCCACGCACAGCTGCCAACGGTCGAACTGCACAACCTGTACGGCCCAACCGAAGCCGCCGTGGATGTCAGCGCCTGGCACTGCGTGACCGCCCCGGACAACACCCCCATCGGCAAACCCATCGCCAACACCACCCTGTACGTGCTCGACGAGCAGCGCCAACCGGTGCCGCAAGGGGTGGCGGGGGAGCTGTACATCGGTGGCGTACAGGTCGCCCGCGGCTACCTCAACCGGGCCGAGCTCACCGCTGAGCGCTTCATCGATGACCCGTTCGTGCCTGGCGGGCGCCTGTACCGTACCGGCGACCTGGCCCGCCACCGGCCAGACGGCAACCTCGAATACCTCGGCCGCAACGATGACCAGGTCAAGCT
>NZ_JAPFCG010000007.1:0-255415 GCF_026240995.1 Pseudomonas sp. DCB_BI
GCGCCGCGCGGGCGGCGCGCGATCTCACCGCCACCACAAATCCACCGGCGAACACCCCCTAGCCCCCCCATTGCGAATTTCCTGGTTTCAGCTAACTTATACAAAAACCTATACAAGATTGAGGTCTTGTACATGTATTGCGAATGGCCCTTCACCCTGTACTTCGACGGCGCCTGCCCATTGTGCGCTCGGGAGATCGCCTTCCTGCGCAGGCAATCGACCGGGGGAAAGCTCATCCTGGTTGACATCAGTGCTGATGATTTCGATGCAGGGGCGTTGGGCTTGACGGTTGAGCAACTGAGGTCATGCCTGCATGGAAGGTTCGCGAGCGGGCACTGGGTTACAGGCTTGGACGCCACCTTGTGGAGTTGGCGTGCTGCCGATGTGGGCCTGTGGGTCGCGCCACTGGCCTGGCGTCCGCTACGTCCCCTGTTTTCGGTTCTTTACAGGCTGTTCTGTCGATTGAGGCCACACTTGGCCTGGCTACCACATCCCGATGGCGGGCACCGCTGTAGCGGTGAGGAGTCCAAATGTCACATTCGTTAGCCGAGCACTTTCATGAAATCCTCGTCGGCATTGGTGAGAACCCGCAGCGCGAAGGGCTTCTGGACACACCCCAGCGTGCGGCCAAAGCCATGCAGTACCTGTGCAACGGGTATGCCCAGAATCTCCACGAGGTCGTGAACGGCGCTTTGTTCGAGAGTGCAAACGATGAAATGATTGTGGTGCGTGACATTGAACTCTACTCATTGTGCGAACACCACATGTTGCCGTTTATTGGCAAGGCGCATGTCGCGTACCTGCCAACAGGGCGTGTGCTAGGGCTTTCCAAGGTTGCACGCGTGGTGGATATGTTCGCCCGTCGTTTACAGATACAGGAAAACCTCACGCGGCAAATTGCGTATGCCGTGCAGGAGGTCACGGATGCTGCAGGAGTAGCGGTCGTGATCGAAGCCAAGCATATGTGCATGATGATGCGCGGGGTAGAGAAGCAGAACTCGGTGATGATGACATCCGTGATGTTAGGTGAATTTCGCGACGACCCCTCTACGCGGCACGAATTCCTTAACCTCATTGGACGACACAACTGACATCCGGTCCTGAACCGTTGCGAAGGGGCGCCCAGATGAGTTCCGTTGCTACCGCTTTATCTCCAAGCCGCTTCGCTGTCCTGGGTTACGGCGGCCTGCTGCCGTTTATTGGTTTGACGGCGCTCATCCTCTTTTCGGCTGAATATCGAGCGTTTTTCTCGATGATGCTGGTTGGCTATGGCGCGGTGATATTGAGCTTCGTCGGTGCCCTGCACTGGGGGTTCGCCATGACGTTGCAGGGGTTGCCCGCGAAGCAGCGTCAAGAGCGACTGGTGTGGAGCGTTATACCGGCCCTGATCGGTTGGGTTGGCACGTTGCTGCCTGTGCCAGTGGGGTGTCTGGTGTTGACCTTTGGTTTTGTCGGCCATCTTTGGCAGGATCGCAAACTGGCGCAAGCCATGCCTGGGTGGTATCTGCCGATGCGCGTGCATCTAACGGCTGTCGCGAGCCTCTGTTTGCTGGTCAGTGCACTTGCGGTGTCCATTCATTTTTGAAACCCCAAGCAACCATTGATGAGTCACTTCTGCGGCCCACCCCAAATATCCCGACCGATGCACACAACCCCGTCAAACAACAAACGCGCTGTCCTCACCAAGCCGCACCCCTTGATCACGCCATGTTCCAGGCTGATTTCCACCGTAAATTCCCCACTCGGATGCTCCACCGCCAAACGCTGACGATCACCGCCGGACGTGCTGGCAAGGCCCTGTGCAACCGACCCTTCAATCAAACAGGCCGTAGCAACACTCACCGCACCAAACACCCCGATGGACGCATGGCAGCGGTGCGGGATGAACGAGCGCGTATTGACCGTGCCGCCGTTGCGCGGTGCTGACAGCAGGCACATCTTTGGCACATTGCGCTGGCTGACATCACCCAGGTTCATGCGTGGGCCCAGTTGCAGGCGGATGGCTTCCAGGCGTGTTTTCAGGGCGCTGTCGGCCTCCAGCGTTTCGCACGGCTCGTAACCGGTCACGCCAAGGTCTTCTGCACGCAGCAGCACCACGGGCATGCCGTTGTCGATGCAGGTGACTTCCAGGCCATCGACACAGTCGCGGCTGTTGCCGGTGGGCAACAGCGCTCCGCAGCTGGCGCCGGCCACGTCGGCAAACGTGACCACCAGCGCCGCCGCACGGCCCGGCACCCCATCAATACGGGTATCGCCGGCATACTCCACCTGGCCCTCGGCGGTCGGCACCTGGGCGACGGCGATCTGCCCGGTGTTTTCCATGAAGATGCGCACCGGTGTGCTCGCGCCGCTGGCGGCCACCAGGCCGCGCTCAATTGCGAACGGCCCTACGCCGGCCAGAATGTTGCCGCAGTTTTGCCCATAGTCCACCCGCGCCTCGTCCACCACCACCTGAGCGAACAGGTAGTCCACGTCGGCGTCATCGCGCTGCGAAGCGCGGATAATGGCGACTTTGCTGGTGAGCGAGTCGGCGCCGCCGATGCCGTCAATCTGCCGGGCATCGGGCGAGCCCATCACCGCCAGCAATACCCGGTCGCGCAGCGGGCCAGGGGCGGGCAGGTCGTCATGCAGAAAATAGGCGCCCTTGGAGGTGCCGCCGCGCATCAGCAGGCAGGGTATGCGGGTCTGGCCCATCTTCAGCCTTCCAGGTCGGTGAGGTGGTCGACATAACGCAGGCCCTTCGCCGCCAGGCGCGGGCGCATCTCGTAGATGTCCAGGCCAAGCTCGCCGGCGGCCAGGCGCAGGCGTTTGCGTTCTTCCAGGTCGGCGCGCTGGGTGGCGGCTTCGAGTACCGCCTGGGCTTCGCCATGGCGCACCACCACTACGCCGTCGTCGTCGGCCACCACGATGTCACCGGCATTGACGAGCTGCCCGGCACACAGCAGCGGCAGGTTCACCGAACCCAGCACTTCCTTCACTGTGCCTTGGGCGTTGATGGCGCGGGACCACACGGCAAAGCCCATGTCGCGCAGTGTCTGGCTGTCGCGCACGCCCGCATCGATCACCAGGCCGCGCACGCCGCGGGCCTGGAGCGAGGTCGCCAGCAGGTCGCCGAAATAGCCATCGCTGCACGGCGAGCTGGGCGCCACCACCAGTACGTCGCCTGGGCGGCACTGCTCCACGGCAACATGGAACATCCAGTTGTCGCCTGGGGCCACCAGCACGGTTACCGCGCTGCCGGCCACTGCCACACCTTGCTGGAGGGGGCGCACGGCAGTATTGAGCAGCCCCTTGCGACCTTGGGCCTCATGCACCGTGGCGACACCCAGCCGGCCCAGGGCATCGATGATGTGTGGCTCAACGCGTGGGATATTACGCACGACGATGCCGGTCTTGCCGATCAGCCCGCTCATGCCAGGTTCTCCGTCACGCGTGGGAACACGCTCTGCAGGCCTTCGGCGTAGACGATGTTGCGTGCACTGGTGATGCCCACGTTACGCTTGGCTTGCACGCCGCGCTGCAGGGCCACGCGGGTGTAGTACTCCCAGAGGTGTTCCTGGCCGGCCATGCACTGGATGGCGGCATACTTTTTGTCCCACACCGGGGTAATGTCCAGGAACGTGTCCGGGCGCCATTCGCACTGCTCCGGCTGGTGCGGCTCAAAGGCGTAGACCGGCGGTGCGCCAACGATCTTCTCGCCCGGCTTGTAGCCTTCAGCCTGCGCGATGATGCGGGCTTCCTGGGCCAGGTGCATGGCCAGCGGGTGGTCGTAGTTGTAAGGGTCTTTGAGGGAGTGGCTGAGCACGAACTCCGGTTGTACCCGGCGAAACATATCGGCCAGGCGGAACAGGGTGTCCTTGTCGGCGCGCATCGGGTAGTCGCCGATGTCGAAGAACTCCACGCTGGCACCGAGGATTTCGGCCGCGGCCATGGCCTCTTCACGGCGTGCGTCCTTGACCTTGGCTTCAGTCATTTCACCCTTGCGCCACAGCTTGGCAGACTCACCACGCTCACCGAAAGACAGGCAGACCACGTGCATGGCATAGCCTTGCTCAGCATGCAGCGCAATGGCGCCACCGGCACGCCAGACAAAGTCGGCCGAATGTGCGCTGACCACCAGGGCGGATTTTTGTGGGGTATTCATGGTTCGTTGGCTCCTGCAGTGGGGGTGGGCGCAGGATGTCACTGGCCTGTGCAGGGCACTAATGCGTTCATTTGCAGCGGCTATGCGTTTTATTTATTGCCGGGCAAGCGGGGTAGAGGCATAGTCGCCGCAGTCACGAGCCGAGCGCCGGGAGCCCTTATGATCGATGTCGAACTGCCCAACCTGATGCAAGTCCGCGCGTTCATCCGGGTAGCCGAGCTGGGCAGCGTTTCGCGGGCGACGGAGGTGCTGTTCCGTGCTCAGTCCGTGGTCACTCGCGCCATCGCCGAGCTGGAGGCGCGCTTTGCCGTGCCCCTGTTCGAGCGCCATGCCAATGGCATGCGCCTGACCGACTATGGCGAGTGCCTGCTGCCGCGTGCACAGCGCGTGCTGGCGGAACTGGACGGCGTGCCGAGTTTGCTGGGCGCCGTGCAGGGCGAGCCCCTTTACCTGTTTCAGGCGCGGCGCCTGCAGGTGTTCGTGAAGCTCTGTGAAACACGGCACATGCAAACCGTGGCGCGGCACTTCGGCCTTAGCCAGCCGGCGGTCAGTGCTGCCTTGAAAGTGCTCGAAGGCGGCTGCGGACAGCCCTTGTTCGTGCGCACGTCGCGCGGCCTGCAGCCCACTGTGGCCAGCCGGGACATTCTGTTCCCCATCCGCCGGGCGCTGAACGAGTTGCGCCTGCTGGACAGTGACCTGAGCGCGATGCAAGGCACCCTGCGCGGGGTGGTGCATGTCGGCGCGTTGCCATTGGGCCGCTCGCGCATTCTACCGGACGCCATTTTACGCTTCACGGCCCAGCACCCACAGGTTCGGGTGGTGACCAACGAAAGCCCGTTCGACCTGCTGGCAACCGAGCTGCGGGTAGGGGATGTGGATTTCGTCTTGGGCGCGTTGCGGCCTCACGACTATGCCAGCGATCTGGTGGGCGAGCCGCTCATCAACGAGGAAATGGTGTTGCTGGCCCGTCGAGGGCACCCGCTGTTGCACACACACCTGACGCTCAAGGGCGTGCACCAGGCGCGCTGGGTGTTGCCGCGGGCGGGCTCGCCGGCCCGCCAGCTGCTCGACAACTGCTTCGCCGCCGCGGGCCTGACAGCGCCGTGGCCGGTAGTGGAAAGCGCTGATCTGGCGGTTATCCGTGGCCTGCTGGTGCGTTCGGACATGCTGGCGGCGGTGTCTGCGCACCAGTTGGCTTACGAGATTGCCAGCGGCGAACTGCAACGCCTGCCGCTGGCACTGCCCGGCACTGCCCGCGCCATCGGGCTCATGCAGCGCAGTGGCTGCCTGCAGTCACCAGCAGCAGTCGCGCTGATGACCTGTATCCGCCAGGTCATCACTGAGCAGGCGTAAGCTCGGGAGGGGCCTCAAAGCAGGCTCAGGGGGTAGCTGACGATCAGCCTGTTTTCATCGAAGCTGTTGGTACTGCCCCAGTCCCGGCGCTGGCTGGAGTTTCGCCACTTGAGGTTCAGGGCCTTGAACGGCCCGGACTGGACCACATAGGCCAGCTCGCTTTCGCGGCCCCACTCGGTGCCGTCCTGGGTGCTGGCGTTGTGCACGTTGTCACCGTGGATATAGCGGTTCATCAGGGTCAGGCCGGGTATGCCAAGCACCACGAAGTTGAAGTCGTGGCGCACCTGCCAGGAGCGCTCGCGGGCGCTTTCGTAGCTGGAGCCGAAGGCGTCGTTGGCCAGCGTGCCGCCGCTGGTGCCGTTGACTCGGAACCATTCATCATCGCCCATGACCTGCTGCAAACCGACGTAGAACGTGTTGCCACCCAGCTTCGCCGAGAACAGGCCCGAAGCGGTGCGGTTGTCCAGTTCGCCTGCCTTGGCGCCACCGTCATCCTTGCCCCAGAAATAGCCCAGGTTGGCGCCCAGTACCCAGTTGCCCAGCGGCTGTTGATGCTGCACCTGGAAGTAGCGCTGCTGGTAGATGTCTTCCAGCTGGGCATACCAGGCGCCGACCAGGGTGCGCTCCTGGTTGAAGCGGTATTCACCGCCGGCGAAGTTGAAGCGGTCCGAGGTGAAGGCTGTGCGCGTGAACAGGCTCATGTCCTGCATGCTGGCGTCGTTGCGCGGGCTGTTCTGGCGGAACTGGCCGCCATACAGGCTCAGGCCGGCCAGCTCGTTGGAGGTGACCTGCGCGCCCTGCAAGGTTTGTGGCAGCGAGCGGCCGTCATCGGCGCGCAGGATGGGCAGGGTAGGTGACCACTCGCCAACCTTGAGTTCCGTCTTGGACACCCGCATCTTGCCCGCCAGCGCCGTGCGGCCAAAGTCGTCCGCCGGGCGCCCGTCGTCATGAACAGGCAGCAACTGCGTGCCGGCGGTGCCCTTGCCGCCATCAAGTTTGATGCTGTAAAGGCCCAGCACGTCAACGCCGAAACCGACCACGCCGGGGGTGTAGCCGGACTTGAAGTCAAGGATGAAACTTTGCGTCCATTCCTCGGCTTTGCCTTGGCTTGCCGTGCCCGTGTAGTCGCGGTTCATGTAGAAGTTACGCAACGTCAGGCTTGCCTTGGCATCGTCGACGAAGCCTTCGGCCAGGGCTTGCAGTGGCAGGCTGGCTGCCAATGCGAATGTAGGGACGAGCGGGTACAGGGTGCGGCATTTCATTATTTTTATTCTCCAGGGATGGGCAAAGCGCTGCCTGCCAGCGGCGCATCGGCGCTGGGCAGGTTGAATCAGGGAGCGGTGGGGGTGGCGGCGCGGGACGCGCCGTCACAGGATCAAGCGGGTTGCATCGGTCAGTTTGGCGCTTTGCCGGCCACCGAGTAGCGAACCTGCTGGTTACGGGTCTTCATGAAGTCTTCGCTGCTCTGCCCGCGCATGGCGGCGTAAATGTCCAGGTTGGACACACCCAGCACGGCGCCTAGCTTCTCCAGCACGAAGAAAATCACCCCATAGTGGATCAGCCCGCGCCAGTCGCGGCGGCGCAGCAGGTCGCTTTCCTCTTCGCTCAGGCCTGCCTCGCGGTACAGCGCTTCGGGTTCGCTCAGGAAACGCTGGCGCCACTGCGGCTCGATCATGCGATGCAAGAACTTGTTCAGGCGGTAGCCTTTGGCACTGCGCTCCAGGGTGTAGGGGTAGGTGCCCTCGAGCTGCTCAGCCCCTGCCAGCTGATGCTGCATGTGCTGGCGGTGGCGTTCGTTGACCGGCGCCGGCAGTGCCTGGTCGCGGTTTTCCAGCAGCAGGGTGGCAATGCCGGTCATCGACGGCAGGTAGTAGCTTTGGTGCTTGCGCTCAACATTGGCAGACAATGCGCCACGCATGATCAGCCAGGTGATCACCTCGGCGCCTTCCATGCCGCCGAGCGTGGCGTACTCAGCCAGTGTCATCTCGGTAAGGCGCTGTGGGTCGTTCACCAGCAGTTCAAGGAACTGCGCGTCCCACTCCGGGTTGTTGAAGCCGCAACGCTCGCCGTGCACCTGGTGTGACACCCCGCCGGTGGCGACGATCGCCACCTTGAGGTCTTCGGGGTAGCTCTCGATGGCGCGGCGCAATGCCTGGCCCAGTTTGTAGCAGCGCCGGGCCGTGGGGATCGGCAGCTGCAGTACGCCGACCTGCAGCGGCACGATCTGTACGGGCCAGCTTTCATCGCAGGGCAGCAGCGCCGACATGGGCGAGAAGAAGCCGTGGTCCAGCGGCTTGTCGCGGAAAAAGCTCATGTCGAACTCATCGGCCATCAGGCTCTGGCCGATGTGCCGCGACAGGGCTGCGTGGCCGCCCACTGGCGGCAGGTCCCGCGGGTTGCCCCCTTCATCGGCCACGCCATACTGCTCGTCTACGCCCAGGGTGAAGGCGCTGTAATGGTCAAAGAAAAACGAGGTGATGTGGTCGTTGAAGATATAGAAGAGTACGTCCGGCTGGCGCTGCTGCAGCCACGTGCGGATCGGCTCGAAGCTTTCGAAGATCGGCGCCCAGGCGGCTTCTTCCTGTTTGTCGTGGTCGACTGCGAAGCCGATGGTTGGGGTGTGGGAGACGGCCAGGCCACCAATGATACGAGCCATGCGAAAGTCCTCTGTTACAGGTTACGGCGCGGTTACTGCGGAGTTCGCGCGCAGCCGGGCGTGGCCGTTGGCCAGGATCGCCAGGGCGGCGGCGAATGCCGGCAGGCCGAGGAGGGTGAACAGCAGCGGCAGGCCCAGCCCAAGGCTGAGCACGGCACCACCGATGAGGGAGCCGAAAATGGCCCCAAAGCGCCCGATACCGAGCATCCAGCTTACACCTGTGGCGCGGAACTCGGTCGGGTAGTAGCCAGGGGCGAAGGCGTTCAGGCCGGTCTGCGCACCGCTCATGCAGAACCCGGCAGCCGCCACGCCCACCACCAGCAGGCTCGACTCCAGGCTCAGGGCGCCCAGTGAGACGATGCACAGGCCGCCGAGGGCGTAGGCGATGGCGATGACCCGGTTGGGGTTGCGTCGGTCCATGATCCAGCCGACCACGATTGCGCCCACTGCGCCGCCAATCTGGAACAGCCCGGTGATGGTGGCGGCGCGCTCGATGGACAGCCCGCCATCACGCAGCAGGGTCGGCAACCAGCCCATGGTCAGGTAGATCACCAGCAGGCCCATGAAATAGGTCAGCCACAGGGCCAGGGTGCCCAACCGGTAGCGCTCGCTGAACAGCTGCCGGGCCGGTGCCTTGTGCTGCGTGGTTGGCTCACTGACGATAAAGCGCGTGCCGGCAGCGAAGCGGCCGCCGAGTTTGGCCAAGGCTGCCGCAATCTGGCTGGCCGGTGCCTGGCGTGCAGCCAGGAAGCGGGCGGACTCTGGCAGCAGCCACCACAGCAGGGGCAGCAAAGCCAATGGCAGCAGGCCGCCGGCCAGCAGTACCGACTTCCAGCCGTGATGAGGGATCAGCCAGGCGGACAAAAAGCCGCCCAGGCCCGAGCCCATGTTGAAGCCGGTGAACATGATGGTGATCATCAACGAGCGGTTGCGGGTAGGCAGGTATTCGGCGAGCAGGGTGGTGCAGTTGGGCATGGCCGCACCCAGGGCAATGCCGGTCAGCAACCGCAACACAGCCAGCTCATAGGGGTTGCGGGCGAAGGCGCAGGCCAGGCTCAGCAGGCTGAAACCACTGACCGCGATCAGCAGTACTTTCTTGCGGCCCAATCGGTCGGCGTACGGGCCGGCGGTCAGTGCGCCGATGGCAAGGCCGACCATGCCGGCACTCATCACCGGGCCAAAGGCGGCGCGCGACAGGCCCCAGTCCTGCATCAGCGAAGGCGCGATGAAACCCATGACGGCGACATCGAAGCCATCGAACAGCACGATCAGGAAGCACAGCGACAGGATCAGCCACTGGTAGGCGGCAATGGGGCGGTTATCGATCCAGTCTTTGACATCGATAGGGGCATCGACAGGAGGCTTAAGCATGCGTGGTCACCTTTATTCTTGTATTGGTGTGAATTGCGCTGGGTTCCGCTAAGGCTTTGAACGCGTAACGGCCCAGCAGCAATCACCCCGCCGGACTGCGGCGTGAGGCGGACTGTACTGCCATGGTCCATGGCAGCGCCTGCGGGATTTCTTTAATGAGATATCCAATTTTTTTATCGCAGGCTTCGTGGCAGCAAGCTGTTGCCCTGCGAAGGGCGTGATGGGGTGGCGACGCTGGTTAACTGGAACTTGCCGGCAGCGGATGGCCGTTCAGGAAGAGCCAAGGCTGAACGTCTTCAGCCAAGCAGCGCGTATGTGGCTGCCTGCCTGTGGAGGTTGGGACCGATAACATCACCGCCGGCACGCTAACGTTGAGTAGTTGCCATCCTGCACGGCCATGCCCATGCCGAGACGTATCAGAGCGTGATCAAGTGACGTCTCGCACCTGATGTATGGGAGTGGAGCCTGTGCTAGCGGGAGGCAGGCAACGTGATAGCTGTCACGGACGAGTGCCCCTGGCGTCGTCTACATTGCATAGATTCCTCCATCGCAAAAGGAAGCAGCCATGGCCAAGCCCCGGATTTTCGTTGCATGCATTACATCGATGGTAATGGCATTAGCGCCCTGCGTTTCATCGGCTGATCCTGGCAATGGCAATGGCAAAGGGCAGGGGAACGGGAAGGGCCAGCCTCCACACTCCCAAGGACCTGGCCAGTCAGGTGGCGGCAAGAAGGGGGGCGATCATGGTGGCCGACACGGTGGCCCGTCTATAGACCGTGGTGATGTCCTCGGCATCTTGAGCGGCCATCGTGACTACTGGAGTCCGGGCCCCTCGCTACCACCCGGTATCCAAAAGAATCTCGCTCGTGGCAAGCCGCTTCCTCCAGGTATCGCCAAGAAACTGGACGGTCGCCTGCTCGGCCAGTTGCCGCACTATGACGGCTACGAGTGGATGCAGGCCGGTGCCGATCTGATCCTGGTCGCTGTGGCGACGGGCCTGATTTATGAAGTGCTGAACGGAGCCTTCGACTGACCCCGTGTGCGCCTTGTGCCTCCGACATGGCTGGGACGGCGATGAAGTGTTGAAAAAATAAATGGAGCAGATCCTCGCAACCCGTGGTCGATCCAGTTGTATAGGGTTAATCCTAAAGTGGGGTTAGCCCGGCGACTTTGGACGCTACCAACTTCGGTTGCTGGAGGCTGTATGCGAATGAGGGGTAACGTGTACTGGGCGTGGGTCGACCCTACGCTCCACCACCGTAGCCACGAAGAAATGCTGGGCGATGGCATCCGGATCGATGTCCAGGTAAGGCTTTCGCGCACCGGTAGTACGCAAATGTTCCTGGGGGTATATGCGCGTTCTGGCATGGCTTTGCACGAGGAGGCCTGCGCTTCCCGGCCAAGTGAGTCGATGGCCCGCGCGCTGGCCTGGGGTGTTGTGCGGGCGCGCCGAATAGCGGAGCAGGGCCTCCCTGCCGCTGACTCCATGGTTGCCCTGGATTAGAAAGGTGGGTCGTGCAGAAAAAGGAAATGGAAGAGCATGGGGTTTACCCTATCTTCCATTTCGTCCTGTGAACCTGATCGACTGACTACTGCGCTTCCTCCAGCTTGGCAAAACGCAGCGATACTGACCGAGTCATTGTTCTTGAGGGAGTGCGCTGGCTTCAGCATCACCCTTCACAGGTTCATCACGGTTCAGGGATCGACTTTCCCATTTTGCCACTACCAAGGGGGCCAGCGCGTTGCCTAGCACATTCAGTGCAGTAACCGGCATATCCATTAGCCTGTACACCCCAGCAATCAAGGCAACGCCCTCCAACGGCAACCCGGCGGCGGTGAGCGTGGCAGTGAGGATGACAAACATGAACCCCGGTACGCCAGCAGCGCCCTTGGAGGTGAGTACCATGATGAAAACAAGCATGATCTGGTCTGCCAGGGCGAGCTCAATATTGTAAACCTGGGCAATAAAGAGTGTCCCTAACCCTGCAAACAAAGAGGCACCATCAAGGTTGAACGAATATCCCAGCGGTATGACCAGCGTGGTGATGTTGCGTGGTACGCCTCTCACTTCGCTCTTGGCCATCAGTTGAGGCATGACCGTCGCGGAGCTGGCACTACTGAATGCCAGCACTAATTCATCCTTGAAAGCCTTGATGATTTCAAAAATGTTTTCGTCGACCAGCTTTGCAATGAAGCCCAGCACCACGATAGCAAAGAATAGTACCGCCAGGTATGTCACGCCGATCAGCTTCGCCAGCGGCAGCAGGGCGTGAATGCCAAAGCTGGATACCGTTACTGCAATCAGGGCAAAAATGCCGATCGGAGAATACGCCATCACCATGTGGGTTACTTTGAACATGGTATCGGCAACGACTTGTAACGCACCGACCAAGGGAAGTCGCTTTTGCGGTTCCAGAGTAGAAAGCGCCACCCCAAAAATTATCGCAAAAAACAGTACGGAAAGTAGCTTGGCTTCAGCCATCGCCGCGATGATGTTATCCGGGATGATTCCCAGCAGCACATTGCCTAACCCCTGTGATGCGCCCTGCATCGGGGCTTGTACCGTGCTAGTTGCTGTGCTGGAAAAGTCGGCGCCAACGCCAGGCTGGAAAATATTACCCACTAATAATCCGAACACAATTGCCACGCCGGTAACCGAGAAGAAGTAAACCAACGCCTTTGTTCCCACTCGCCCGAGAGAGCGGCCCCCAGATCCGGCAATCCCCACTACCATGCAGGAGAACACCAGCGGGACGATGATCATTTTCATCAGCTTGATGAAGGCATCGCCCGCGGGCTGAAGGACCTGCGCTACCCACCAGCCTTTTTGATCGGGAAAGTAGTTGAGCAGGAGCCCGACAATAACCCCTGAAAACAAGCCGATTGCAATCTGGGTGATCAAGCTGATCTTTCTTTTCGCAGCCATGGTGTTGGGTCTCTTGTTATTATTGGGATGAATCAAGAAGCGAAGACGGCGGAGAGATTTTTAAAGCCTTTGATTTCGATTGGGTTGCCGCTCGGGTCAAGGAGGAACATCGTACATTGCTCCCCGGGCTCCCCCCTGAAACGAATGACTGGGGGGATCTCAAACACCATGTCTTTGGCCTCTAACCGCTGAGCAAGCTCCAGCCAGCGATCAAGCGGCAGTACCACGCCAATATGGGGCATCAGCACCCTATGCTGGCCCACTTTGCCTGTGCGGGTAGTCTTGAATGGCTCACCAAGATGCAGGGAAATCTGATGCCCGAAAAAGTCAAAGTCTACCCAGGTGTCAGTACTTCGCCCCTCGATACATCCCAGGTAATCTTTATAGAATTTTCGGGCGTCTTCAAGGCTGGTAACATGGTAGGCGATATGGAAAGGATTAAACATGGCGACTCTCCTCAGCAGGGGAGAAAAGCTTTTCAGAACGCGCGACGCATGTACACCCACCCACGCTTGGTCTGAGCATAAGGAATCGGTATGGACATCAGAACGCTGGAGGCCGTTATATCTGTCATTGACAATGGGTCAATCGCCAGCGCTGCAAAAAAGTCGAATGTGTCATCGACGGCCATCAGCTTGCGAATTCAAAGCCTCGAGAAAGAACTGGAGTGCGAGCTTTTCAACCGAGATGCTCATTCGATAAGGCCTAATCAGAGGCTAATTGCTGTTACACAAAAAATCCGTGACATCCTACTACAAGCCAATGAATTGAAATTCGATCTGCAACTGGATGACTTGCGGGGGGATCTTAATCTTGGCGCTATATCTACCGCATTAACGGGAATCATACCGTCAGCTATCGAACAGTTTTCGGTATGCGCACCTGACGTGAAGCTGAAGATTACCCCAGGCGATTCAAAGCTCCTGTACGATAAACTTGTCGGCGGCGAGCTGGACGCGGCCATTCTCGTCGAGCCACCGTTCAAACCACCTAAGTCTGTAAGGTTATGTTTGCTCCGCGCCGAGCCGCTTGGGCTGCTAAGCGGTACGCCGGTCACTGCAGACGCAGTTTTATCCGCCCTGGAAACTCAGCCCTTCATACGCTACGACGTTAACTCATGGGGCGGATCATTGGCTCAGCGGTACCTTGATGATCGTGACATTGATGTGAGGGTGGGGTGCGATATCGACTCACTGGAAGCCATTGATTTGCTGGTCTCCTATGGTCAGGGAGTATCACTTGTACCTCAGTGGCTCACGACAGGGTCGTTCAATGCTCACTATATGCCCGTCAGTCAGGATACCCGTTACAGCCGAAACATCGTATTGGCTTATAGTGAGTCAAATCGTAACTTGCCAGCCCTTCAGCGCCTTCGGGAGGTTCTCACCGCCCCTCTAGGGTCAGCCCACACAGCCTAGGCTCTGCATGAAAAGCGATGTCGTAGACACCGCATGGAACAATCCAGCCGTGATCCGGCAGAAAACAGTATTCTTGGAAGACACACCTACTGCTGCAAGGACCGAATACATGACCCAACCACCCGATGGCCTGCCGATTTACCGTGTATTGACCGGCCCCGATGACGCGTCTTTTTGCCATCGGGTGAGTGATGCCTTGGAGCTGGGCTATCAACTCCATGGCGGGCCTGCGCTGACGTTCAATGGCAAGAATGTGATCGTAGCTCAGGCGGTCATCTGGCCGGGGGCACAGGCGATTTCAGCCTGATGTTCGTCTTGGTTATTGCAGCGCCTGGGGGATCGAGCGCCGCCCGCGCGGCGCTCGATCTCACAGGCACCGCAATAACCAAGACGGTCCCCGGGCTATCATTGTTGCCGGGCTCAATCAACCCACCGCCACAGCGGTTCATCCAGCATCCCCACCCCGCGTAGCTGGGTTTGCCCTTGTACCTTTTCCAGCTCCAGCACATTGCACCCGTCACACGCCGACAGCGCTGCAATCAATGGCGCACTGTGCGATACCACCCAGACCTGGCTACGGCCAGACGCCCGGATAATCAGCCGCGCCAGGGCCGGCAGCAGGTCGGCGTGCAGGCTGGTTTCCGGTTCGTTCAGCACCATCAACGACGGTGGCCGCGGCGTCAACAGCGCAGCCATCAGCAACAGATAGCGCAGCGTGCCATCCGACAATTCAGCACCTTCAAGTGGCCGCAAGAGGCCATGCTGGTGCAGCCGCACACTGAACAGCCCACCCGGTGGCGCATTGATTTCCAGACGGCTACCGGGGAACGCGTCCTCGAGCGCCTCTTCCAGGTCTTCAACCTCGCCAATCTCGACGATGGTCTGCAGCGCCGAGGCCAAGTTGCGCCCGTCGTGATGCAGCACCGGTGAGCGAGTCCCCAGTTGTGGCTGACGGCAGGGCGCATCACGGTCGATGCGAAAGTGGTCGTAGAACCGCCAGCTGTTGATGAATGCCCGCAGCTCGCCAATTTCCGGGGCCTGCCTTGGCCGGCCAACGATACTGAAGAAGCTCTCGCAGCTGTCGGCATGCTGGTCGAGCACCGTCCAGGCATTGCCCTCGCGGGCCCGTACAAGGGCATTCTTGCGTTCTACCAGCGACGACGAAGGCCGATAGGCCCCGGCAGCCCAGATGACCTCGGTCTTGATTTCGGGGTCAAGCATGAAAGCGGTGGGATAAGGCAGCGGGATCGGCAAACCGAGGGAGATGGCAAAGCCGAAGTCCTCGGTGGCAAAGCCCAGGCGCAGGCGCCTGGCCTCGCTCGGATGCTGCCCTTGAATCGGTACCTCACCGCGCTTCATGCGCGCACTCATCTCTGGCCCGGCCCACCAGGTCGAATCCAGCCCGCCTTCCCTGGCAAGGGCTTCGATCACACCGCCTTGGGCGGTTTCGGCGAGCAGCCGCAGGGCCTTGTACAAGTTGGACTTGCCGCTGCCGTTGGCGCCGGTCACCAGGTTGAGCTGGCCCAAGGGCAGTACGAGGTGGTTGATCGAGCGGTAATTGCCGATGGCGAGGGTGGTGAGCATGCGGGGTGTCCGGTTTGAACCTGGCGGCCGATTGTGGCGTAAGCAGGGCGGCCTTGCTACTGCCCGACCGCGGCTGCCCGGGGGCAGAGCACACAGGCAACGCAATGGGGCAGCCTGTTCATCGGGCCTGCTGCTCAATGAACGCCAGGCAACGCTGCACGATCGGGCTTACATCACCTTTGCGCCGGCTGAGGATGATCGGGCTGACAGCGTCACTGTCCAGCAGGCCGACATATTCGATATCGGTACGGTGCTGCTGCTGCACCGATGCCGGCACCAGAGTAATGCCCACGCCAACGGCCACCAGGCCAATCGCTGTCTGCAGCTCATTGGCCCATTGGCTGACCCGGATGCTCATGCCGTGGTGGGCGAACAACGCCAATATATGGTCGGCGTAACTGGGCCGGGGGTTGGCCGGGTAGAGGATGAACGCTTCCCCGGCGAGCTGCGACAGGCTCAGCGGCTGGCCCGCCAGCGGGTGGCCCTTGGGCAGTACGGCCACCAGCGGGTCCTCGCACAGTACCTGCTGGTGAATGGCCGGGTCGTCGATGCGGATGCGCCCAAATGCAATATCGATGCGCCCGCTTTTCAAGGCTTCCACCTGCTGCAGGGTGGTCATCTCGCTCAGGCCCAGTTCCAGCTCACTGTCCTGGCGCAGCTCGCGGATCAGCTCCGGCAGCACGGTGTACAGCGTGGACGGCGCAAAACCGATACCCAGCCACTGCCGCTGGCCCTGGCCGATACGCAGGGTGTTGTCGCTGATGTTCTGCAACTGCTGCAGCACGGTGCAGGTCTGCTCGTAGAAGAACCGGCCGGCCTCGGTCAGCCGCAGCGGGCGTTCGCGCACCACCAGCAGGGTGCCGAGCTGATCTTCCAGTTGGCTGATCTGCCGGCTCAGCGGTGGCTGGGCAATGTGCAGCAGCTCGGCGGCGCGGGTGAAGTTCAGGGTTTCGGCCAGAACCTTGAAGTAACGCAGGTGGCGCAGCTCCATCAGACCTCCAGGGTATGGTGGGAGATTCATTTGATATTGGACGCTGGTCAGGGTCTCGCGCAATCCTTGAACAATCAAGTTAATGCACCATTCGGGCCTGCAACTGGCTGCCCGACCTGACGAGACCTGGCAACAATGACAAGCGCGCTGATTGAACGTATCGAGGCAGTGATCGTCGACCTGCCGACCATTCGCCCGCACAAGCTGGCCATGCATACCATGCAGCAGCAGACCTTGGTGGTATTGCGCATCCGCTGCAGCGATGGTGTGGAAGGTATCGGCGAGGCCACCACCATTGGTGGCCTGGCCTATGGATACGAAAGCCCCGAGGGCATCAAGGCCAATATCGACGCGCACCTGGCCTCGGCGCTGATCGGGCTGCCGGCAGACAACATCAACGCCGCCATGCTCAAACTGGACAAGCTGGCCAAGGGCAACACCTTTGCCAAGTCGGGTATCGAAAGCGCCTTGCTCGATGCCCAGGGCAAGCGCCTGGGCCTGCCGGTCAGCGAACTCCTGGGTGGCCGTGTGCGTGACAGCCTGGAAGTGGCCTGGACCCTGGCCAGCGGCGATACCGCGCGCGACATCGGCGAAGCCCAGCACATGCTGGAAATCCGCCGGCACCGGGTGTTCAAGCTGAAGATCGGCGCCAACCCGGTGGAGCAGGACCTAAGGCACGTAGTGGCGATCAAGCGCGAGCTGGGCGACAGCGCCAGCGTGCGTGTCGACGTCAACCAGTACTGGGATGAGTCCCAGGCATTGCGAGCCTGCCAGGTGCTCGGCGACAACGGCATCGACCTGATCGAGCAACCGATTTCGCGCATCAACCGCGGTGGCCAGGTGCGCCTTAACCAGCGCAGCCCGGCACCGATCATGGCCGATGAGTCGATCGAAAGCGTTGAAGACGCCTTCAGCCTGGCCGCCGACGGCGCCGCCAGCATCTTCGCCCTGAAAATCGCCAAGAACGGTGGCCCACGTGCCGTGCTGCGCACCGCGCAAATCGCCGAGGCCGCGGGTATTGCCCTGTACGGCGGCACCATGCTCGAAGGCTCGATCGGTACCTTGGCTTCGGCCCATGCCTTCCTGACCCTGCGCCAGCTGACCTGGGGCACCGAGCTGTTCGGGCCATTGCTGCTGACCGAAGAAATCGTCAACGAGCCGCCGCAGTACCACGACTTCCAGTTGCACATTCCCCGTACACCAGGCCTGGGCCTGACCCTGGACGAACAGCGCCTGGCGCGCTTCGCCCGTCGCTGATTGCATAGCAAGCAAGGAGATCAACCATGTTGTTCCACGTGAAGATGACCGTGAAATTGCCGGTCGACATGGACCCGGCCAAGGCTGCCCAGCTGAAGGCCGACGAAAAGGAACTGGCCCAACGCCTGCAGCGCGAAGGCACCTGGCGCCACCTGTGGCGCATTGCCGGGCACTATGCCAACTACAGCGTGTTCGATGTGCCCAGCGTCGAGGCGCTGCACGACACGTTGATGCAGTTACCGTTGTTCCCGTACATGGACATCGAGGTCGACGGCCTGTGCCGGCACCCCTCGTCGATCCACAGCGACGACCGCTGATCCGCGCCTGTCTACCTGACAAGAACAATATGAGGTGAGCACGATGACCGTGAAAATTTCCCACACTGCCGACATTCAAGCCTTCTTCAACCAAGTCGCTGGCCTGGACCATGCCGAGGGCAACCCGCGCTTCAAGCAGATCATCCGCCGCGTGCTGCAAGACACCGCACGCCTGGTCGAAGACCTGGAAGTCACCGAGGACGAGTTCTGGCACGCCATTGACTACCTCAACCGCCTGGGCGGCCGCAACGAGGCCGGCTTGCTGGCTGCCGGCCTTGGCATCGAGCACTTCCTCGACCTGTTGCAGGACGCCAAGGACGCCGAAGCCGGCTTGGCCGGTGGCACCCCGCGCACCATCGAAGGCCCGCTTTATGTTGCCGGCGCTCCGCTGGCGCAAGGTGAAGCGCGCATGGACGATGGCACCGACCCTGGCGTGGTGATGTTCCTTCAAGGCCAGGTATTCGATGCCGAAGGCAAGCCGCTGGCCGGCGCTACTGTCGACCTGTGGCACGCCAATACCCAAGGCACCTATTCGTACTTCGACTCGAGCCAGTCCGAGTACAACCTGCGCCGCCGTATCATCACCGATTCCGAGGGCCGCTACCGTGCGCGTTCGATCGTGCCGTCGGGTTACGGCTGCGACCCGCAGGGGCCGACCCAGGAATGCCTCGACCTGCTCGGCCGCCACGGCCAGCGCCCGGCGCATGTGCACTTCTTCATCTCGGCACCGGGGCACCGGCACCTGACCACGCAGATCAACTTCGCCGGTGACCAGTACCTGTGGGATGACTTTGCCTACGCCACCCGTGACGGGCTGATCGGCGACCTGCACTTTGTCGAGGATGCGGCGGCGGCGCATGACCGCGGCGTGCAAGGCGAGCGCTTTGCCGAGCTGGCGTTCGACTTCCACCTGCAGGCGGCCAAGGCGCCAGAGGCCGAGGCGCGCAGTCATCGTCCGCGGGCGTTGCAGGCGGGCTGAGTGTCGGCTTGAGGTCTGCCCCAAGGCCGCGACCCTAAGGTCTGCACAACGCCCACGCCCCGCGGACCTCTAGCCATCATCTGCTGTGTTTCTTGCCTGGGCCTTTCCGTGCGGGGAGGGCCCGGGCTTTTTACTGCCGCAGGCGGGTGATCTAGAATCGGCAATTTAACCGAGCCCCGCACCATGCTGCCCATCGCGCTGCTGCCAACCACCGCGGACCAGGCCCCGCTGATCCGCAACCTGTACCAGTTTTATGCCTATGAGTCCTCCGACTGGGAACAGGAAGATGTCGAGGTGGACGGCCGCTTCTACATCCACGACGAGCACCTGCAGCGCTATTGGCAGGATGACGGCTGGCGCGCCTGCCTGGTGTTGGCGGACGGCTTCATTGCCGGCTTCGTGCTGGTCGAGCGCAGCGAACTGCCGGGCATCGATGCGCTGGAACTGGCCGACCTGTTCATCCTGAAGAAGTACCGCCGCCAGGGCATCGGCCAGGCAGTGGCATTACAGCTGCTGGGTGGCGAAGGCGACTGGCTGCTGCGTTGCTACGCGCAAGACCCGCCCGCGGTAGCCTTCTGCAAGGCCGTGCTGGCCAACCTGTCCCGCCCGACGCACGCCATCGCCGTGGATGATGATCCTGATTTGCTCAATTTCCTGGTGACCGGCGCTCGCCACTGAGGTGTTCCTCGCCTTGGTTCGTCCTTGATGAAGGGATGGCGACATTTTTGTGAGCCACTTCACAAAATTGTCATGGGCGGCATAATGCCATCAATGCTCACTCAAGCCCGGCACTCGCTTGCCGGTCTCTTTTCATGCCCTGCAAAGGCTCAGGTAAAGTTCATGTCGCTAGTTGCCAGCCCCGACATCATGTACCGGCTGTTGATCCAGAGTGTGGTGGACTATGCCATCTACCTGCTCACGCCCGAAGGTATCGTTGCCAACTGGAACCCTGGTGCGCAGCGCGCCAAGGGCTACAAGGCCGAAGAAATCGTCGGCCAGCACTATTCGCTGTTCTACAGCGATGCCGAACGTGCTGCCGGGTTGCCTGCGCTCAACCTGGAGCAGGCGCGCAACACCGGCCGCTTCGAGGAAATCGGCTCACGGCTGCGCAAGGACGGTTCAGCTTTCCATGCCCATGTGGTGATCGACGCCGTGTACGACGATGCCGGGCACCTGGTGGGTTTTGCCAAGGTCACCCGTGACATTTCCGAACGCTACCAGCAGGAACAGGAACTGCTGCGGGCCAAGGAGCTGGCCGAGCAGTACAGCCAGGAAATGGCCAAGTTGTCACAGTTTCTTGATTCGGTGATTGCCAACATCCCCGCCAGCGTCATCGTCCAGGACCTGGAAAGCCAGCGGATCCTGTTGGCCAACCAGCAGGCCGAGCGCCTGTTCGGCGGGCCGCAGCACAGCATGATCGGCCAGCTGCCCAGCGACTGCCTGGCACCGGCGGCGGCCGACTTCCTGCAGCAGCAACTGGTGCGCGGTGCCCGCAGCACCAAGGGCCATGCCGCCGAAACCTGCGTCGATACCGCCCGTGGCCCGCGCACCCTGCGCAGCCGTACCTTGCTCAGCCAGAACCGCGAGGGCCAGGCCGACTACGTGCTGTTCGTGGCCGAGGACGCCACCGAAGAATTGGCCGCCCACGCGCAGATCCACCACATGGCGCACCACGATGCGCTCACCGGGCTGCCCAACCGCACGCTGTTCAACGAACGCCTGCGCCAGGCCTTGGTGCGCGGCAGCGAGCAGGACAAGCTGAGCGCGGCCTTGTGCCTGGACCTGGACAATTTCAAGAACATCAACGACTCGTTGGGCCATGCCTTTGGCGACAAGCTGCTGCGCGCCCTTGGCAAGCGCCTGCGCCGCGAACTGCGTGAACACGACACCCTGGCCCGGCTGGGCGGCGACGAGTTCGCCGTGGTGCTCACCGGCCTGGAAAGCCGCGAGGCGGCCTGCAATACCGCACAGCGACTGATCAATGCCATTTACCCGCCGTTCCAGATAGAAGGGCACCAGTTCAGCGTGGGGGTAAGTATCGGCATTGCCATCGCCCCGGATGACAACGACCAGGCCGAGCAACTGCTGAGCTATGCCGACATGGCGCTGTACGAAGCCAAGCGCAACGGCCGCAACCGCTACGAGTGCTTCGACGTCGAACTGGACGTTGCCGCCCGCCAGCGGCGTCTGGTGGAAACCGACCTGCGCACGGCGCTGCACCTGGGCCAGTTGCAACTGCACTACCAGCCGGTGGTCGACCATCAGACCAGCAGCGTCACCGGTTATGAGGCGCTGTTGCGCTGGGAGCACCCGACCCGCGGCATGGTCATGCCGATGGACTTCATCCCCATCGCCGAAGAAACCGGCCTGATCCACGAACTCGGTACCCGCGCGCTGAACCTGGCCTGCCAGGAGGCGGCCAGTTGGGACAGTGAGCAGACCGTTTCGGTCAACCTGTCGGCGGTGCAGTTCAAGAAGGGCAACCTGGTGCACATCGTCGCCCTGGCGCTGGCCGACTCTGGCCTGGCGCCGCAGCGGCTGGAACTGGAGATTACCGAATCAGTGCTGCTGGGCAACAGCGAAGACAATGTGCGCACCTTGCGCGCGCTAAAAGACCTGGGTGTGTCGATTTCGCTGGACGACTTTGGCACCGGCTATTCGTCGCTGGGCTACCTGCGGTCGTTCCCGTTCGACCGGATCAAGATCGACAAGTCGTTCGTGCACGACATGTGCGACAGCCGCGAGGCGATGTCGATCATCCGTGCGATCACCGATTTGTCCAACAGCCTGATGATCAAGACCACCGCCGAGGGCGTGGAGTCGGAGGAGCAGATGCGCCGGCTGGCCGCGGAGGGCTGTTCGCACTTCCAGGGCTACCTGTACGGGCGGCCGGCGCCGGCCAGCGAGCGTTTGAAGCAGATCATTACCCGGGTTTGAAGGGCCGTTCTGCGCGCAACTCAGCTATTCCAGTCTGGCGCAAACGCCGGGCTGACCACGCGCTGGTCCTTCGGCAGCCCGGCAATGGCTGCGCGGTCTTCATCATCCAGCCGCACGTTCAATGCTGCCAGGTTGGCCAGCTGGTTTTCCCGGCTGCTGGCCTTGGGTATCGCTGCCACGCCGTCCTGGTCCAGCAGCCACTTCAGCGCCACCTGGCTGGGCAGCACGCCGTGCTTGCGGGCGATTTCCTGAATGACCGGCTGCGCCGCTGCCTGGCCGCGGGCCAGTGGGGTGTAGGCGGTCAGCAGCAGGTCGTGGCTGCGGGCGTAGTCGAGCAGCGGTTGCTGGCCAAGCAGCACGTGGTATTCCACCTGGATAGCCGACAACGGCGCGCCCAGGGTCTCGATCACCTGGCGCAGCAGCCCCAGCGGGAAGTTGGCCACGCCGATATGGCGCGCTTTGCCCTCGTCACGCAAGGCCACCAACGTGTCGATACTGCGGGCCAGGTCCCAGTCCTTGCCGGGCCAGTGGATGTGGAACAGGTCGACCTGTTCGGTCCCCAGGGCGCGCAGGCTGTCTTCCAGCGACTGGCGCATGGCTTTTGGCTCAAGGCGGTCCCACCAGACCTTGGTGGTGAGGTGGATGTGCTCGCGAGGCACATCGCTGTCGCGCAGCGCCTGGCCGACAGCCGCCTCGTTGTTGTAGGCGGTGGCGGTGTCGATGTGCCGGTAACCCACGTCCAGGGCTTGGTGCACGGCGGCCGTGCACTCGCTGCCAGTCATCGGCCAGGTGCCCAGGCCGATTGCGGGGAGGTCCAGGCCGTTACGGGTAGTGAGCCTTTGCATGTAAATTCCTTGTAGGGTGGGCAGGGGTCATGTTCGATGGTCGGTGATCAGCAGCTCCCGGGCCATGCTTGCGGGGCATAAAGTGGTCGATCAGCGAACACAAATTGCCCCCGTGCTGGACAAACGGTGAATCAACTTCCTTATCTTGCTGCATCTCTTCTAGAATTCGAGCTGTTGCACCCGCCAGGCGTATGCCTGTGCGGCCTTTCCTGGGCGCGGCATCGGGCCGCGCCGTCATCGAGAGAGCCATGAGTTCCAGCACACCGCTGTCCGGCGTCAACCAACCCCTGCGCGGCATCGCCCTGGTGGTGGTGGCGACGTTCCTGTTCGCCAGCCACGATGCCTTGTCCAAGTTCCTTGGCGGCCTGTACCCGATTGTCATGGTGGTGTGGGCGCGTTATGTGGTGCATACCCTGCTGATGGCCGGCATTTTCCTGCCCAAGGCCGGCCTCAACGTACTGCGTACCCGCCGCCCGCTGTTGCAAACCTTGCGCGCTCTGAGCCTGCTGAGCACCAGCCTGCTGTTCACCACCGGCTTGCAATACTTGCCGTTGGCCGAGGCCACCGCAGTCAACTTCCTTGCCCCGGTGCTGGTCACCGCGCTGTCGGCGCCGCTGTTGAAGGAGCGGGTGACGGTGGGGCAGTGGGTGGCAGTGGTGCTGGGCTTCATCGGCGTCCTGGTGGTGGTGCACCCGGGCGGGGCAATGTTCACCCCGGCGATCCTGTACCCGTTCGGTTCAGCATTGGGCTTCTGCTTCTATCAGTTGCTGACGCGCATACTCGCTGCGCATGACAGTCCGACCACCAGTAACTTTTATGCGGGGCTGTGCAACACATTGGCGATGAGTGCGCTGGTGCCGTTCTTCTGGGAGGTACCGCGTTGGGACCATGCGCTGCTGATGCTGGCGCTGGGCGGCTTTGGCATGACCGCGCACCTGCTGCTGACCCAGGCCTTCCGCCACGCTGCACCGGCGTTGCTGGCGCCTTTCAGCTATTGCCAGATCGTGTTCGCCGGGTTGCTTGGGCTCGTGGTGTATAGCCAGGTCCCGGATACCCTGAGCCTGGTGGGCATCTCGGTGATATGCCTCAGTGGGTTGGGGGCGGCGTGGATGCAGCGGGGCAAGTAGAAACCTGCACCGGCCCAGTCAGTGCCATGCTTGCCCCCTGAGTAGCAGCCAGTAACGAGTCGTCAATTGCGGCTATCGATGAGGTCGCTGCTTCACTGTGTGGCCATGAATTGCAGGATGCGTTCGCGCAGCCAACGCTCGGCCGGGTCGTTGTCCTGTGCGCCGCTCCACACCATCGACAGTTCGGCCTCGGTGATCTCGAACGGCGCCGGGTCGGCACGCAGGCTACCGTCGTCGGCCAGCGCGCAGGCGGCGTAGTCCGGCACCGTGGCGATCAGTTCGGTGTTGCGCAGCAGGGCGCGCAGGCTGCCGAACTGCGGTACGGCCAGTACTACCTTGCGGCAACGGCCGATGCGCGCCAGGTCGAGGTCGATGTTGCCGCTCATGTCACCGGAAAACGACACCATTACATGCGGGCGCGCGCAGTATTCGTCGAGGGTCAGCGGCCCCGGGCGGTCGTCGGCGCGCAGCACCCGTACCCCGATATCCCGCAGCTTGCGGCGTTTGGCGGTGGCTGGCAGGTCGGTGGTATAGCTCACGCCCACCGAGATCTCGCCACTGGCCAGCAGGCCCGGCATCAGCAGGAAGTTGGCCCGCCGGACCACCACGCTGATGTCCGGGGCCTCTTCGCGCAGGGCTTGCAGCAGGGCCGGGAACAGACCGAACTCGGCGTCGTCCGACAGGCCCAGGCGGAACACGTTGCAGCTGTTGGCCGGGTCGAACTCGCGGGCGCGGCTGATGGCCGCGGAAATCACATCCATGGCCGGGCCCAGCTCGGCGAAGATCTGCATGGCCCTCGGCGTGGGCTCCATGGCCCGGCCGCTACGGATCAGCAGCGGGTCGTCGAACAGCTCGCGCAGGCGGGCGAGGGCGGCGCTGACGGTGGACTGGGTGATGAACAGCTTTTCGCCGACGCGGGTCAGGTTGCGTTCGATCATCAGGGCTTCGAACAGCACCAGCAGGTTCATGTCGACGCGGCGCAGGTCGTTGCGGTTCATGAGGGCTCAGGTTCCGGAGTGAAGGGGGGCGGTGTATTGAAGCATGCCGGTGGCCTGGTTGCCTTGTACCGATGTGCCGGCCCGTTCGCGGGCAAGCCCGGCCCCACAACCTGCAGCAGCGCCTTAACGCACAATCAGTTGTGGGGGCTTGCCGGTGCCGACAATGCCCTGGACGAAGGTCACCAACTGCTCCCGGGCGTTCAGCAAAGTTCCCCATTGCGCCTGGCCGCACAACAATCCCAGTACCGCGTGGGCAATCGAACGCGCCCGCGATGCCGAAAGCCCGCATTCGGCAGCAACGATGTCACTCAGCAGCCCGCTGTACTCCGCCTTCAGCTGTTCGACCTGCAACAACTGCTCTTCGCTGAGGTTCATTGCCTCGCGGGTCAAAAGCACCAGTTTGTCAGGGTTGGCCTGGCTGTACGCGACGAATGCCCGGACGAAGCACGGTAAGCGTTCACTGTTGGTACGGGCGCCTCTGAGGCATTGTCGGGTTTCATACAGCAGATCGATCAGGCTCGATTCGATCAGCTCGAACAGCAGTCCCTGCTTGCTTTCGATATGGTGATACAGCGACCCCGCCCGCAAGCCCAGGTGGCTGGCCAGGTCGCGCAAGCCGATGGCCTGGTAGCCGTGGTTGGCGAACAGCGCGCTGGCCGCATCCAGCAGGCGGTCCCGGGCATGCGGGGCGGGTACGGACGAGCGGCTGTAAGCGGGCATGGCGGCACCTGTCGGCGAATTGATGTTTGACCAAATGTAAGACAACAGGCATCTTACGTAAAGACTCAATCGTGGAGGTGTTTCGTGGACAAGCAAACGGTGGTGATTGTAGGTGGTGCCGCGGGTCTAGGCCTGGAAACAGCCCGGCTGATGGTCAAGCGTGGCGCCGACAAGATCGGCCTGATCGACCGGAATGAGCAATTGCTGGTACAAGCTGCAGAAGAGCTGCGCGGGCAAGGTGTACAGGTGGCGATCGCGGTGGGTGATATTGCCCGCAAGGATACCGCCCACGCTGCTTTTGGCCAGATTGTCGAGGGCCTGGGGCGGGTGCATTGTTTGGTCAACAGCGCGGCAATCTACCCGCGCCAGGACATCTTCGAGATCACCGACGATGAGTGGGACCTGGAAAACGCCGTCAACATCAAGGGCACCTACCACATGATGGTCGCTGCGGTGCGCCACATGCAGCAGTACGTGGCGGCCCCGGCGGTTACGGGGCGTATCGTCAACGTCACTTCGGTCGATGCCTTCAAGGCCCACCCGCAAAACGCCCATTACGCGGCGACCAAGGCAGCGGTGGTGAGCCTGACCAAATCCTTTGCCCAGGCCTGCGCCAAGGACCAGATCCTGGTCAACTCGGTGGCCCCGGCCGGTTTCGCCACCGAGCGCGCTAGGCAGCTGGGCTTCCTTGGTGAACTGGCAGCGGCCAACCCGCTGGGCCGCGCCGCAGAACCCGCAGAAATTGCTGAATGGATCGTGATGATGGGCAGCAGCCGCAACAGCTACGCCACCGGCGAAAACGTGATTGTCAGCGGGGGTTACATCTATGCCTGAAGTCGCATTCCCCAAGGGCTACCAGCGCGCGCTGGTAACCGGGGCCACCAGCGGTATCGGCAGGGCCATCGTGCTGGCGCTACGTGACGCTGGTTTGCAGGTGATCGCCGTGGGCCGCAGCCCTGAGGCGCTGGCAGAGCTTGCCGGCGAGCCCGGGGTGAGTACCTTGCAGGCGGATGTGCGCGACTACCGTTCGCTGACGGCCGCACTGGAAGGGCAGGCACTAGATGTACTGGTCAACAACGCGGGCATTCTGTCTACCCGTGCGGCGTTCCAGGACATGGACGAAGCCGAGATCGACAACATGCTCGATATCAACCTCAAGGCGCCGCTGCACCTGGCGCGCCAGGTGTTGCCCGGCATGGTCGGGCGGGGTAGGGGGCATCTGTTCTTCATTGGGTCGAGTGCCGGCCGCGCAGCGCATCCGGGAGCGGCGGTGTATGGGGCGTCCAAGGCCGGGGTGAGCCTGTTCTGCGATGCCTTGCGCTGTGATCTGCTGGGCAGCGGGGTGCGAGTGACCGAGATTGCCCCGGGCCGGGTGCAGACTCAGTTGTACAAAACCGCCATGGGCATGCAGGCGGCAGGTAGCGAACTGTATGACGGGTATGAGTCGATTCAGCCGGAAGACATTGCCGAGCTTTTGCTGGCTGCGCTGAAGATGCCGCGGCAAGTGGATGTGTCCCGGATGGAAGTGTTCCCCACAGCGCAGGCGGTGGGCGGGGGGAGAATGGTCAAGACGGCAGATTGAGGGGTGGTGGCACTGGCCTCTACGCGGGTGCGCCCGACCCCGCAGCTCAGGGCGCTGCCCTCAGGGTTTGCGGCGAGCCTGTAAGCGTGGGTCCATCGGCGAAGAGGTCGGTGCCAACACAACAGATTTCAGCAAATAGGTGCTTGACCACCTGTAAGACAACATATAACTTACATGAAGACCGCCTTAACCGGTCGAGACAACTACAGAGCATTGCAGGGGATATGACGATGACTGCGACATCATGCCGGGTCGGCGTGGACATAGGCGGCACCTTCACCGATATCGCGCTGGATGTGAACGGCGTGCTGCATTCGACCAAGATCCTGACCGACTACGAGCTCCCCGAGCGGGCCATCCTCACCGGCGTACGCCAGGTGGTGGAGCAGGCGGGCCTGGCGCTGTCGGACATCGATCAATTGATCCATGGCACCACCCTGGCCACCAACGCGCTGATCGAGCGCCGTGGCGCCCGCACAGCCTTCATCACCACTGAAGGCTTCCGGGACACCCTGGAAATGCGCACTGAAAACCGCTTTGAGCAGTACGACATCAACATCGTCCTGCCACCGCCGCTGATTGATCGCGAACACCGCTATACCCTGCGCGAGCGCCTGGACGTCAAGGGCAAGGTGCTGATCGCCCCGGTGCAGGCCGACATTGAGGCGCTGGTCGAGCGCATCGCCGAAGGCAACTACCAGAGCGTGGCCATCGGCTTCATCCACAGCTATGTCAATGGCGCCCACGAGCGCCAGTTGCGCGATGCCCTGCAAGCGCGCCTGCCGCAGTTGTCGATCTCCATCTCCAGCGAAGTCTCGCCGCAGATGCGTGAATTCGAACGCTTCAACACCGTATGCGCCAACGCCTATGTCAAGCCGCTGATCAAGTCCTACCTGGACCGTCTGGTGGTCACCCTCAAGGAAGCGGGCGCCCACTGTCCGGTGTTCATGATCCATTCCGGTGGCGGCATCATCTCCGTGCAGAGTGCCGCCGAGTTCCCGGTACGGCTGGTTGAATCCGGCCCGGCCGGTGGTGCGATATTCGCCGCTGACATTGCTCGCCGTTACCAGCTGGAAAACGTGCTGTCGTTCGACATGGGCGGTACCACGGCAAAAATCTGCCTGATCGAAGACCAGGTGCCGAAAACCGCAAAGACCTTTGAGGTAGCGCGCACCTATCGCTTCAAGAAAGGCAGCGGCATGCCGATTTCCATCCCAGTGGTGGAAATGGTCGAAATCGGCGCAGGCGGCGGCTCCATCGCCAGCATCGACAGCATGCGCCAGATCCGCGTTGGCCCGCACAGCGCGGCGTCCGAGCCAGGCCCGGCCTGCTACGGGCGTGGCGGTCTGGAGCCCACCATTACCGACGCCAACCTGCTGCTTGGCCGCCTGGATGCCGATAACTTCGCCGGTGGCGCCTTGCGCCTGTCCGCTGACAGCGCCGCCAACGCCATGGCCCGGGTCATCGGCCAGCCGCTGGGCATGCAGGCCGATACCGCTGCGTTTGGCGTGTGCGAGGTGGTCGACGAGAACATGGCCAACGCCGGCCGCGTACATGCGGTGGAAAGCGGCAAGGACATCGCCGACTACACCATGATCACCTTCGGTGGCGGCGGCCCGCTGCATGCCGCTCGGCTGTGCGAGAAGATGGACGTGTCGCGCTTTATCGTGCCGGCTGGTGCGGGCGTGGGCTCGGCCATCGGCTTCCTGCGTGCGCCGTTCGGCTACGAAGCCGTGCGCAGCGCCTTCGTGCGCTTGTCCGAGTTCGATGCAGCAGTGGTCAATGCGCTGATCGAAGAAATGAAGGCCGAGTCGCTGGGCTTCCTGCGCCAGGGCATGCCGGTCGGTGAGCCGGAAATGGAATGCACGGCGTTCATGCGCTATGTCGGCCAGGGTTGGGAAATTCCGGTGGCCTTGCCATTCAAGGCTTTCAGTGCCGCCGATACGGTGGAGTTCAAGGCTCGCTTCGAAGAGGCCTACACCCGCTTCTTTGGCCGCCCCATCGAAGGCCCGGATATCGAAATCGTCAGCTGGTCGGTCAAGGCCAGTTCGCCGCTACCGCCGGTACAGCAGATCGACGAAGTGGGCGCCGCCTATCGCGCTCACGAAGTTGCCCGTCGCCAGGTATTCGACGTGGCTGCCGGTGGGTTCGTCGAGGCTGGCATCCACCCGCGCGAAGAGCTGCAGGTAGGTGCCCGCGTCGAAGGCCCGGCGATCATCGTCGAGCGCGAGACCTCGACTTTCGTCACCTCCAACTTCACCGCCACGGTCCAGCCAGACGGCTGCCTGCTGGTCGTGCGCCGCTAACGCCTGAATCCGGAAGCCAGAACCATGAGCGATACTTTGATCGACATTCAAATGCAGGTGATGTGGAACCGCCTGGTCTCGGTGGTCGAAGAACAGGCCCTGACCCTGATCCGCACGGCGTTTTCCACCAGTGTGCGCGAGGCCGGCGACCTGTCGGCCGGCGTCTTCGACCGGGCTGGCAACATGCTCGCCCAGGCCGTCACTGGCACCCCTGGCCATGTCAACACCATGGCCGAGGCGGTGGTGCACTTCATCAACGACATCGGTGAAAACAACATCTTCGAAGGTGATGTATACGTGACCAACGACCCGTGGAAGGGTACCGGTCACCTGCACGACATCACCATCGTTTCCCCGTCCTTCTACAAGGGCAAGCTGATCGGCTACTTCGCCAGCACCGCGCATGTGGTCGACATCGGCGGCCGCGGCTTTGGTCCTGATGCTCGCGAGGTGTACGAAGAAGGCCTGTTCATCCCGATCATGAAGCTGTTCGAGCGCGGCCAGGTCAACCGTGACCTGATCAACATCCTGCGCAACAACGTACGCGAGAACGATCGCGTGGTGGGTGACTTCTACGCATTGTCGGCGTGCAACGAGACTGGCCACAAGCGCCTGCTCGACATGCTCGAAGAGTTCAGGCTGGATGACCTGGAGCACATCGGCGGCTTCATCCTCGAGCACAGCCGCCGCGCCACGCTGGAGTGCTTCAAGTCGCTGCCGCATGGCACCTACAGCAACAGCATGACCCTTGACGGCTACGACGTGCCGGTGACCCTGGCGGTCACCATCACGGTCGGTCCCGATGGTATCAAAAGCGACTTCACCGGCACCTCGGGCATGAGCCAGTTTGGCATCAACGTGCCGCTGGGCTACGCCAAGGCCTATGCCTGCTATGGCCTGAAGTGCATCGTCGCACCTGAAATTCCTAACAACAGCGCGTCACTGGAGCCGTTCGAAGTCACAGCACCAGAGGGTTGCATCCTCAATGCCAAGCACCCGGCGCCAGTGTCGGTGCGCCATGTGCTCGGCCACTTCGTCCCCGACCTGGTGCTGGGTGCGCTGCACAAGTGTCTGCCGGGCAAGGTGCCGGCCGAAGGTGCCAGTGCCCTGTGGAACCTGCACTTGAGCGTACGCCCGCTGGAAAACAACCCGCACGGCCGCAACGCCGAGATGCTGATGTTCAACAGTGGCGGCATGGGCGCCCGTTCGGCGATGGATGGCCTCAGCGCCACCGCCTTCCCCAGTGGCGTGCACACCATGCCGGTGGAAGCTACCGAGCACGCTGGCCCCGTGGTGGTGTGGCGCAAGGAGCTGCGTGAAGGCTCCGGCGGTGCCGGCCAGCTGCGCGGCGGTCTGGGCCAGGAAATCGAAGTGTCTGCGGCCGAGGGCTACAGCTTCCGCTTCAGCGCCATGTTCGACCGTATCCAGCATGCTGCTCGCGGCCTTGAGGGTGGCCAGCAGGGCGCCGAGGGCTTCGTCGGCCTGGATGACGGCACCCTGCTGCGCGGCAAGGGCCAGCAATTCGTGCCGGCAGACCGTCGGCTGGTATTGCGACTGCCCGGCGGCGGTGGCTACGGCGACCCCCGTCTACGCGACCGCCAGCAAGTCGAGCGTGACCTGCGCTTCGGCTACATCAGCGCCGACCAGGCGCGTCACGACTACGGCTTCGAAGCCGCCAAGGAGCGTTGAGCGATGGACGTGCAAAGCAGTCGCGTCAAGGCGGTTAAAAGCTCGCCGAGCATGGCCGTGTCGGTGCTGGCCAAGCAGATGCTGGCCAAGGGCGAACCGGTCATCAACCTCGCGCTGGGCGAGCCGGACTACAACGTGCCGGCCCACGTGATCGAGGCGGCCTATCAGGCGATGCTCGCCGGCAACAACCACTACACCGGGCCCAACGGCCTGGAAGTGCTGCGCCAGGCTATCGTCGACAAGTTCGCCCGGGAAAACGACCTGGTCTATGGCCTGGACGAAATCTGTGTGGGCAATGGTGCCAAGCAATTGCTGTTCAACGCCTTCCTGGCCACTCTGGAAGAAGGCGACGAAGTGATCACCCCGGCACCCTACTGGGTCTCGTACACCGACATGGCGATGCTCAACGGCGGTGTCCCGGTGGTTATCCCTTGCGGTGCCGAACAGGGCTTCAAGGTCACTGCGCAGCAGTTGGAGGCTGCGATCACCCCGCGTACGCGCTGGGTGATGCTCAACTCGCCGAACAACCCGAGTGGGGCGATCTTCACCCGCGAGGAGTTTGCCGCCCTGGGCAAGGTGCTGGAGCGCCACCCGAAGGTGCTGATCATCTCGGACGAAATCTATGAGCACATCGTGCTCGGCGACCAGCCTTTCGTGTCGTTCGTCACGGCGTGCCCGCAACTGCGCGAGCGCACCTTGCTGATCAATGGTGTGTCGAAGGCCTACGCCATGACCGGCTACCGTCTGGGTTATGCGGCAGGTTCCAAAGACCTGATCGTGGCCATGAACAAGACCCAATCGCAGACCACCACCTGCCCGTCGAGCATTTCGCAGTTGGCTGCGGTGGCGGCACTGAACGGCCCGCAGACGTTCGTGCGTGACGCCAACCTTGAGTACCAGGCGCGTGGCGCCCTGGTGGTCGACGGCCTGGCGCAGATCCCCGGCCTCAAGCTGCAGATGCCGCAGGGTGCGTTCTATGCCTTCCCCGAGGTTAGCGCCTTCATCGGCAAGCGCACCCCGGACGGCCACGTGATCAGCAACGATACCGAGCTGTCGGCGTACCTGTTGCGTGTGGGCAAGGTGGCGACCGTACCAGGCTCGGCGTTCGGCGTGGAGCCTTATGTCCGCCTGTCTTTCGCCACGTCCCGTCAGGAACTGGAACAGGCACTGGGCCAGCTGCGCGACGCGTTTGCGGCGCTGGTCTGATCAATCGATCTACACAGAGGTAAACCATGAGCAAGCCATTCAAACGCCTGCTGATCACCGGCGCCGCCGGGCGCCTGGGTAGCGTGCTGCGCAAGCACCTGGCGCAATTCGCTGACGAGCTGCGCCTGACCGACATCGCCGACCTGGGCCATGCTGCGCCCCATGAACAACTGGTGCGCTGCGACCTGGGCAATTTCGACGACGTGCTGCCGCTGACCGAGGGTGTCGATGCCATCGTGCATGCCGGTGGCGTGCCGGTGGAGGACACCTTCGACAAGATCCTCAACGGCAACATCGTCGGCACCTACAACATCTATGAAGCCGCCCGGCGCAACGGCGTCAAGCGCGTGGTGTACACCAGTTCCAACCACGCCATCGGCTTCTACGATCGCACCGAGACCATTGACGCTACCGCCGCGCATCGCCCCGACAGTCTTTATGGCCTCAGCAAATGTTTTGCCGAGGACCTGGGCCGCTATTACTGGGACAAGTTCGCCATCGAATCGGTCAACCTGCGCATCGGCTCGTCGTTCCCCGAGCCGCTGGACCGGCGCATGCTCGCCACCTGGCTGTCGTTCGACGACTTCGCCCAGCTCACCGAGCGCTCACTGCTGGCGCCGCGGGTTGGCCACATGATCGTGTACGGCATGTCGAACAACCGCGAAAGCCTGTGGGACAACCGTCTGGCCTCGTCCATCGGCTACGTGCCGAAAGACAGCGCCGATGACTATCGCGAGAAGGTGCTTGCCGAGCATCCGCCGCTCAAGCCTGACGAGCCAGCCGCACGCTACCACGGCGGCAACTTCGCCGGTGCCGGGCATTTCGAAGATCCGAAATGACCTGTTCCGGCCCTCTCGCTGGCTTGCCGGCGAGAGGGCCGGAACAGGGCCATCTGCATGTGTGATCAGCGCAACATCAGAAGAGAGCTCACTCCATGGCTTCCACCGCTAAACAACAGAATTATGATGTGGTGATCGTCGGCGGCGCAGTCAACGGCAGCGCTACCGCCTACTTCCTGGCCAACAACCCGGACTTCAAAGGTTCGGTACTGGTCATCGAGCGCGACTGGACCTACAACAAATCGGCCACCGCACTGTCGAGCAGTTCGATTCGCCAGCAGTTCTCCAATCCGATCAACATCGAAATCTCCAAATTCGGCGCCGAGTTCGTGCGCAGCTTCCCGGATGTGATGGAAGTGGAAGGCGATCGCCCGGACCTGGCCTTTCACGAAAACGGCTACCTGTTCCTCGGTGACGACAAGGGTTATGAGGTGCTTCGCCGCCTGCACGATACCCAGGTATCCCACGGCGCCGATGTCCATCTGCTCGACCCCGAACAGCTCAAGCGCAAATTCCCCTGGGTGAATATCGACAGCCTCGCAGGCGCCAGCTACGGCCAGAGCGGCGAAGGCTGGTTCGACAGCCTGGGCATGCTCAACGGCTTCCGTCGCAAGGCGCGTTCGATGGGTATCGAGTACATCGAGAACCAAGTGGTCGGTATCCAGCGTGAAGGCGATCGCATCACTGGCGTGCAACTGGCCAGCGGCGAGCGCATTGGCTGCGGCCTGTTGGTCAACTGTGCCGGTACCCGCGGCACCCAGGTCGCGCGCATGGCCGGCCTGGACATTCCGGTCGAGCCACGCCGTCGTTCACTGTTCGTGTTCGATTGCCGTACGCCGCTGGAAGGTACCGTGCCGCTGACCATCGACCCGACCGGGGTGTTCTTCCGCCCGGAGGGCAAGTTCTATCTGGGCGGCACCTATCCAAAAAACGACCCGGAAGTGGACTTCGAGGACTTCGAGGTGCTGCACGCCGAGTTTGACGAAGAAGTCTGGCCGATCCTCGCCGAGCGCGTGCCGGCATTCGAAGGCATCAAGGTCGTCAACTACTGGGCCGGGCACTACGACTTCTGCGTGCTCGACCACAATGCCATCGTCGGTCCGCACAACGAGGTCGGCAATTTCCTGTTCTGCAACGGCTTCAGCGGCCACGGCCTGCAGCAGGCACCGGCCATCGGCCGCGGGCTGTCCGAGCTGATCACCTATGGTGCCTACCGCTCGCTCGACCTGGGCGCGCTGAGCTACCAGCGGGTAATCGACAACAAGCCGTTCCTGGAAGATTCGGTCATCTGATCGCAGCGCCTGAGGGAGAACAACAATGAGCAACTCCGAAGTAAAGCGCAGTGGCGGCCAGGTGCTGGTCGATGCCTTGCGCGTGAATGGTGTCGAGCGCGCCTTCTGCGTGCCTGGCGAAAGCTACCTGGCGGTGCTCGATGCGCTGCATGACGTACAGGATGAAATCGACCTGATCGTCTGCCGCCAGGAAGGTGGCGCCGCCTACATGGCCGAGGCCTATGGCAAGCTGACCGGCAAGCCGGGTATCTGCTTCGTCACCCGTGGCCCGGGTGCGACCAACGCCTCGGTGGGCGTGCACACAGCGTTCCAGGACTCCACGCCGATGCTGCTGTTCATCGGCCAGGTGGCTCGCGACCAGATCGAGCGCGAGGCTTTCCAGGAGGTGGACTACCGCCGCATGTTCGGCCAGATGGCCAAGTGGGTGGTGCAGATCGACGACGCCACACGCATCCCCGAACTGGTCAATCAGGCTTTCCAGCGTGCCATCAGTGGCCGCCCCGGCCCGGTGGTGATCGCCTTGCCGGAAGACATGCTGACTGACCTGGTGCAGGTGGCCGATGCTCGCCCGGCCAAGCGCGTCGAGGCAGCGCCGGCACCGGAAGCCTTGGGGGAGCTGCAGCAGTTGCTGGCCAAGGCCGAGCGGCCCTTGGTGGTGGTTGGCGGCGGGGGCTGGACGGCCGAGGCAGTGGCCGACCTGAAACGGTTCGTGCACACCCAGAACCTGCCGCTGGCGGCCTCATTCCGTTGCCAGGATCTGTTCGACAACACCGACTCGCACTACGCCGGTGACCTGGGTCTGGCGGCCGGCCCAGTGCTGGTAGAGGCGGTCAAGCAGTCCGACCTGCTGATCGTGGTCGGTGCCCGGCTGGGTGAGATGACGACCGGCGGCTACGCCTTGGTTGACATCCCCACACCCAAGCAGGCCTTGGTGCACGTGCATGCCAGCGCTGAGGAAATCGGCCGGGTCTACCAGCCGACCCTGGGCATCAATGCAGGCCCGGGCAGCTTCCTGCGTCAGGCCAATATCCTCGGTCCGGTGCGCCCGGACGCGTTCGCCGACTGGGTCGCCAGCCTCAACAGTGGCTACCGGGGCAACTTCGAAAACCCGCGTTCGCCGGGCGACGTGCAGATGAGCGAAGTGATTGCTTGGCTGAACAAAACCCTGCCAGCCGACAGCATTCTCACCTGCGGGGCTGGCAACTACACTGGCTGGGTGCACCGTGGTTACCAGCACCAGGTGTTCCGTACGCTGCTGGGCCCAACCAACGGCTCGATGGGCTATGGAGTGCCCGCAGCGGTGGCCGCCAAACTGACCTGCCCGCAACGCACCGTGGTGGCCTTCGCTGGTGACGGCTGCTTCCTGATGAACGGCCAGGAGCTGGCCACAGCGGTGCACTACGACGCTCGGCTGATCACCATCGTCGTCAACAACGGCATGTACGGCACCATCCGCATGCACCAGGAGCGCAGCTACCCAGGGCGGGTTTCCGGCACCGAACTGCACAACCCGGACTTCGCGGCACTTGCACGCGCCTACGGGCTGCACGGTGAGACGGTTACCCGCACCGAAGACTTCGCCGCCGCCTTCGAGCGCTGCCAGGCCTCGGGCAAGCCGGCGCTGATCGAGATCCAGGTCGATCCCGAGGCCCTGACGCCGCGCATGACCCTCAGCCAGATCCGCGACAAGGCCTTGCAGGCCCAGCGCTGATTCGCCTCAGGTGGGGCGCGGTCCGGCCCCACCTTTTTCTTTCTTCGAACGAGCCAATCGACATGAACCTTGCCGATCGTGATCTGCTGCGTGAAGTTTGCTATATCGACGGAAAATGGCTGGCTGCCGACAGTGGCCAGCGCATTGCGGTGACCAACCCCGCCAGCGGCGAGGTCATCGGCTATGTACCCCGCATGGGCGCCGATGAAACCCGCCGCGCCATCGCCGCTGCCGAACGCGCCTTGCCGGCCTGGCGTGCCCTCACCGCCAAGGAGCGCGCCGCCCGGCTGCAGGCGTGGTTCCGCGAAATCCTCACCCATCAGGAAGACCTGGCACGCATCATGACGGCCGAGCAGGGCAAGCCATTGGCCGAGTCCCGTGGCGAGATTGCCTTTGCGGCAGCCTATGTGGAGTTTTACGCCGAGGAGGGCAAGCGTATCTACGGCGATGTCATTCCTTCGCCGAGCGCTGATCGCCGGCTGATCGTGACCAAGGAGCCGATCGGAGTGTGCGCGGCGATCACACCCTGGAATTTCCCTGCGGCGATGATTACCCGCAAGGCAGCGCCTGCCTTGGCCGCAGGCTGCACGCTGGTACTCAAGCCTGCTTCGCAAACCCCCTTCAGCGCGTTGGCACTCTGTGTGCTGGCTGAGCGCGCCGGTATCCCTGCCGGCGTGCTCAGCGTGGTAACCGGCGATTCGGCGGCGATTGGCGGTGAGCTGACGGCCAGCCCGGTGGTGCGCAAGTTGTCGTTCACCGGCTCCACGCCGATTGGTATCCAGCTGTTGCAACAGTCAGCGGCGACGGTGAAAAAAGTGACCATGGAGCTCGGTGGCAATGCGCCTTTCATCGTGTTCGACGATGCCGACCTGGAAAAGGCCGTGGAGGGCGCGTTGATCGCCAAGTTCCGTAACAGCGGCCAGACCTGCGTCTGCGCCAACCGTTTCTACATCCAGGAAGGTATCTATGAGCGCTTTGTCGCGCGCTTTGCCGAGCGCGTGCGCGAACTGGTGGTGGGGCAGGGCGATGCGCCTGGCACCCAGGTAGGGCCGATGATCGACGGGCGTGCTGCCAGTGGCGTCGAGCGCCTGGTGGGCGACGCGGTGGAGGCGGGCGCGCGGGTGGTGGTCGGTGGGCGCAGGCATGCGCTGGGCGAGGCCTTCTTCGAGCCGACCTTGCTCGCCGATGTGACGCCGGACATGCGCGTGGCACGCGAGGAAATCTTCGGCCCGGTGGCGCCGATCTTCCGCTTCAGCAGTGAAGAGGAGGTTATTGCCCATGCCAACGATACCGAGTTCGGGCTGGCCTGCTACCTGTATGCACGGGATGTCGGGCGGATCTGGCGAGTATCCGAGGCGCTGGAGTACGGCATGGTCGGGGTCAACGTCGGCGTGGTGGCGACCGAGGTGGCCCCGTTTGGCGGGGTGAAGGCATCAGGGCTGGGCAGGGAAGGGGCGCGCTACGGGATCGAGGATTACCTTGAAATCAAGTATGTGTGCCTGGGGTTGTGAGGCCCTGCTGAACCCCTGATGTGACCTGCACCGGTCTCTTCGCGGGCTCGCCCGCAAAGAGACCGGTCTATCACTCAGGCCTTGCTGTCGAGCAACCGCTGATACCGCGACAGGCTCTCTTCAAGGTGCTTGCGCAGCGCCGTGCGCGCACTGGCGACATCCCCCATGCTGATCGCCGACAGGATCGCGCCGTGCTCGCGGGCGATCTTCTTGATGTGTGCCTGGCGGTTCTTGCCAGTGACCTGGCCATGCTTGAGGTTGAGGTCGAGGATGATGTCCGGCCCAAGCGCTTCCAGCAGTTGCGTGAAGTGGGGGTTGTTGGTGGCGCGCGCAATCGCCAGGTGGAATTCGAAGTCGGCCTTGGCTTCTTCCTCCTGCGTTGCGCCGTCCAGTGAGTTGAAGCGGTCGAATGCTTCGGTAATCGCCGCCATGCTGGCCGGGCTGCGGCGCTCGGCGGCACGGGCCACCGATTCGGCTTCGATGCCCAGGCGCAGTTCAAGTATTTGTGCGGCGGCGCGCACGTCATCAACCACGCTGTCGATGGCAAAACCGATGCGTTTCACATCCTGCTCGACCACGAACACACCCACGCCCTGGCGAGCGATAAGGCGCCCGCCCAGGCGCAGCGAGGCCACCGCCTCACGAATGACCGGGCGGCTGACGTTGAACTCCTTGCACAGCTCCTGTTCGGACGGCAGCTTGTCGCCCGGGCCGTAGGTGCCGTTGTCGATCCGGCTGGAAAGTTCCTGGATTACGGTTTCCGCCAGGTTGGCGCGGCGCGTGCCTAACGACGCATTCATAGAAAAGTTGCTCCTGAAACTGGTTGGCTCATCACGGTGGGTTCTCCGGCAGGTTGCGCGCAGCCCTGATGCCCCTTGCGGCGGGATCCGTAGCCAACCAGCGGTGATGTTGTAGGCATATGTTATCAAACATCTGATCTGTAGGAGCGGGCTTACCCCTTGAACCGTCCTGCACATGTGCCGGTAAAAATATTTGACCACGGCTTCAGCATACACCCATTGACAGTTGCCTGCTGACTGTTATCTTACAAGTGCGATGGCGTTCCGGCCAATTCGCATGCGGTAAGCGATGTCGAGGTTCGTCCAATCACTACTGGGAGCTGAGCATGAATAACAACAAGGGAGGGCGTGCAGCCCTCGCGACCGCGGTAACATTGCTGATGGCCATGGGGACGGCAAACGCAGCAGACAGTGAAACCGTCAGGATCGGCTTCGCCGGCCCCCTGACAGGCCCTTCGGCGCACCAGGGACAGGACGTCGAACATGGGATTCAGATTGCCATTGAGGAGGCCAACCAGCAGCAGCTGAAACTTGGTGACAAGGTTGCCAACTTCAAGCTGGTTTCCGAAGACGACGTTGCCGACCCGCGCACCGGCACTGCGGTGGCGCAGCGCTTGGTGGACTCGAAAGTGGCTGTAGTGATCGGGCATTACAACTCCGGTACCAGCATCCCCGCCTCGAAGATCTACGCGGCCGCTGGCATCCCGCAAATCTCGCCGTCGGCCACCAACCCCACCTTGACCCAGCAGGGGATTCCTTCGGTGTTCCGTACTGTGAACGACGATGCGACCCTTGGCCGCTACGCCGGCAACTACCTGGTCAGTCAGCTCAAGGCCCAGCGCATCGCCATCTTCGATGACCGTACCGCCTATGGCCAGGGCCTGGCCGACGAGGTAACCAAAGCGGTCAAGGCGGCGGGCGGCAACGTGGTCGTGCGCGAGTACACCAACGACAAGTCCACCGACTTCAACGCCATTCTCACCACGGCCAAGGCGCAGAAGGCCGATGCGGTGTTCTTCGCCGCACTCGACTACCAGGCTGCGCCCATGGCCAGGCAAATGAAGAACCTGGGCCTGAAGGCGCGCTTCATGAACATCGGCAACCTGCCCAACGACTCGTTCAAGCAGATGGCCGGCAGCGCTGCCGAGGGCACCTATGCCTGGAACTACGGCATGCCGCTGCTGGAGATGCCCAAAGGGGCAGCCTTCGAGCAGAAGCTCAAGGACAAGTTCGGCGTGGGTGTGGTGCAGTCGTCACCAGCAGCCTACGACGCGACCTGGGCTGCGATCAATGCCATGGTCAAAGCCGGCTCCGACGACCCCAAGGTGTACCTGCCGGTGCTCAAGAGCCAGAGCTATGACGGCGTCACCGGCACCATCGCCTTCGATGACAAGGGCAACCTCAAAAACCCTGCGGCAACCGTATTCCAGTTCGCTGACGGCGGCTGGAAGACCCTGTCGGTCGAGCGTGACTGAGCTGTACCGCCAATAACAAGCGGGCGCCTGCCCGCCGTATAACAAGAAGACATTTCCTACCTGCCAGGCCTGTCGGTCGCGCGGCGGTGTGCTGCCGCGCGACGACATCAATGCAGCTTCGAGGATTCAGCTCGTGGACGGTAACTTCGATATTTTGTTGCAACAGGTGCTCAACGGCCTGGTGCTGGGCAGCATCTATGCCCTGGTAGCGCTGGGCTACACCATGGTCTACGGCATCATTGGCCTGATCAATTTCGCCCATGGCGAAGTGGTGATGGTTGGCGCCATGGTGACCATTTCGGTACTGACGATGCTTGCCGGCGCAGGCTTTGCCCCCGGCATCATCACCTTGCTGCTGGCGATCATGGCTGCTGTGGTGGTGTGCATGCTGCTGGCCCAGGGCATGGAAAAGTACGCCTACCGGCCCTTGCGCAAGGCCCCGCGGCTGACCCCGCTGATTCTTGCCATCGGCATTTCCATCGCCTTGCAGAACCTGGCAATGATGATCTGGGGGCGTGGCTACAAGACCTTCCCCGAAGTGGTCGAGACCCAGCCGGTGGACGTTTTTGGCGCCACCATCACCAACGTGCAGCTGTCGATCATGCTGATCGCGGTGGTAATCATGCTTGGCCTGTGGCTGCTGGTGGACAAGACTCGCCTGGGCAAGGCCATGCGTGCCACCGCGCAGAACCAGGAAGTGGCCGGGCTGATGGGCATCAATATCAACCGGGTGATCAGCGCCACGTTCCTGATCGGTGCCAGCCTGGGCGCGATCGCCGGGGTAATGCGCGCGGTCAACTACGGCCAGGCTGACGCCTACATGGGCCTGCTGCTGGGTCTTAAGGCCTTCTCGGCGGCAGTGCTCGGCGGCATCGGGAACCTGTTCGGGGCCATGGCTGGCGGCTTGCTGCTGGGGCTGATCGAATCGTTGGCCGCGGGTTATACCGGGCAGATAACAGGCGGTTTCCTGGGTGCCAACTACCAAGACATCTTTGCCTTTGCGGTGCTGATTCTGGTGCTGTTGTTCCGCCCCAACGGCCTGCTTGGCGAACGCCAGGCCGACCGGGCGTAAGGAGGCAGCCATGAAAAACCTAAAGAGCCAGTACTTGCTGCTGATCCTCGGCTTCATCGCCTTGCCGTTTCTGGTCGAGGCCATCCCCATGCTCGGGCCGACCTGGGTACGCATCCTGGGCTTTGCCATGCTCTACGTGCTGTTGGCGCTGGGCCTGAATATCGTCATCGGCTACGCTGGCCTGCTCGACATGGGCTACATCGGCTTCTACGCCATCGGCGCCTACCTGTACGCCTTGCTTGCCTCGCCGCACCTGCACATGGCCGGCCTGGTCGACGGTGTGCTGGACTGGCCGGTGTGGGTCATCATCCCGCTGGCGGCGGTCGCCGCGGCCATTTGCGGAGTGCTGATCGGTGCACCGGTGCTCAAGCTGCGCGGTGATTACCTGGCGATTGTCACCCTGGGCTTCGGCGAGATCATCCGCATCTTCATGAACAACCTGGACCAGCCGGTGAACCTCACCAACGGCCCGCAGGGCATCAGCAACATCGCCCCCCTGCACGTCGACTTCGGGCCATGGGCGCATGCGTCCGGGGCAGGTACAACGCCAGTGGTGTCGTTGCAGCAAGGCTGGAGCCTGTTCGGCCTGCAAGTGTCGCCCGTGATCAGCTACTACCTGTTTTTCCTGTTCATCGTCATCCTCTGCATCGTCTTGTCCAAGCGTCTGGAGGTCTCGCGCATCGGTCGCGCCTGGATGGCCCTGCGCGAAGACGAAGTGGCCGCCGAGGCCATGGGCTTGAACAAGCGCAACCTCAAGCTGCTGGCCTTTGCCATGGGTGCCACCTTCGGTGGCGTGTCCGGCGTGCTGTTCTCCAGCTACCAGGGCTTTGTCAGCCCCGAATCGTTCACCCTGATGGAGTCGATCATGGTCCTGGCCATGGTGGTACTCGGTGGTATGGGCTCGATCCGTGGCGTGGTGTTGGGCGCGCTGATCCTCTCGGTCATGCCCGAACTGTTCCGCGACCTGGTCAACTGGGTCCAGCCGTGGGTGATGGACAACGTCACTTTCATCAGCCGCGACATCCTGCGCAACGTGCTGGACGCTTCGACGCTGCGCATGCTGGTGTTCGGCCTGGCGCTGATCCTGGTCATGCGTTTCCGTCCTGAAGGCCTGTGGCCGTCCGACCGCCGTCGTGCCGAGTTGCACGATGGCGACCCCGAGCTGGAGGCGGCGCCTGCAGCGCTCACCACCGCAGTGCATGCTCCAGCCAGCGAAGCATCCTTCGAACTCCCGATAAAAGAGGCGGACAAGGCATGAGCGACATCCTTCTCGAACTGCATCAGGTCAGTAAGTTCTTCGGTGGCCTGCAGGCCCTGCACGGCATCGACCTGAGCATCCGCCGTGGTGAGATCCGTGGTCTGCTGGGCCCCAACGGCGCCGGCAAGACCACCCTGTTCAACGTGCTCACCGGGCTGTATCGGGCCGAGCAGGGGCGGGTGATGTTCGACGGCAAGCCACTGCGCATCAGCAAGCCGCACAAGGTGGTGGAGGCGGGCATTTCCCGCACCTTCCAGAACATCCGCCTGTTCCACAACATGACCGCCTTGGAAAACGTGATGATCGGTCGCCATGTGCGCACCCGCAGCGGCGTGTTTGGCGCGATTTTGCGCACGCCGGCCTGTGTACGTGAAGAACGGGAGATCCGTCAGGCCGCGCGCTACTGGCTGAACTACGTCGGTATCGGGCACCTGGCCGGCGAGCTGGCCAAAAGCCTGTCCTATGGCGACCAGCGCCGCCTGGAAATCGCCCGGGCGCTGGCTACCGAACCCAAGCTGATCGCCCTCGACGAGCCGGCGGCTGGCATGAACGCTTCGGAAACCGAAGGCTTGCGCCAGTTGATGTGCAAGATGCAGGCGGACGGCAAAACGGTGTTGCTGATCGAGCACGATGTGAAGCTGGTGATGGGGCTGTGCGACCACATCACCGTGCTGGAGTTTGGTCGCAAGATCGCCGACGGCCTACCGGCCGACGTGCGCAAGGACCCACGAGTGATCGAGGCTTATCTCGGCGCGGAGGCAGTGGCATGAAGAACATTCTGCAAGTGAGCAACCTTCAGGTCAGCTATGGCGCCATCCAGGCTATCAAGGGCATCGACCTGACAGTGGGCGAGGGCGAGATGGTAGCGCTGATCGGCGCCAATGGCGCGGGTAAGACCACCACCTTGAAAACCCTGGCCGGGTTGCTGAAGCCCAGCGCCGGCAGCATCACCTTCGACGGCAAGGCGCACGCGGCGATCAAGGGGCACGACCTGATCCGTGAAGGGTTGGCGCTGGTCCCGGAAGGACGCGGCATCTTCCCCAAGCTGACGGTGCACGAAAACCTCGAGATGGGCGCTTTCAGCCGACGCGACGGCAAGGACGCCATTGCCGCTGACATCGAGCACATGTACGGCATCTTCCCGCGCCTGAAAGAGCGCGCCTTCCAGCTGGCCGGCACTATGTCGGGCGGCGAGCAGCAGATGCTGGCCATCTCCCGTGCGCTGATGGGGCGGCCCAAGCTGCTGCTGCTGGACGAACCGTCCATGGGCCTGGCACCGATCATCGTGCAGAAGATTTTCGAAACCATCGTCGAGGTGGTCAAGGGTGGGGTGACGCTGCTGCTGGTCGAGCAGAATGCCCGGCTAGCGTTGCAAACCTGCCAGCGTGCCTATGTGATCGACGGTGGTCGCATCAGCCTGGAAGGGTGTGCCAAAGCCCTGCTGCATGACGATCAGGTGAAGAAGGCTTACCTGGGCGAATGATCCAGTCACCATGACAAGAGGGCCTGGGGCTGCTGCGCAGCCCTGGCAATTTCAAGTGTGCGGCACGCTGTGAGGCGCTGCCCCGCCCGCATATTCCGGCTTCAGATGCCCCTGCGCATCCAGCAGGTACGCATCCATCACCTCACGCACCACCGGTCCGGCCACTCGGCCGCCGGCCTCACCGTTTTCGATCATCACCGCCACCACCACGCTCGGGTGGTCCGCTGGGGCAAAGCCGACGAACAAGGCGTTGTCACGGTGGCGTTCCAGCGTCTTGTCGCGGTTATAACGCTCGCCCTGCTTGATCGCCACCACCTGCGCGGTGCCGCTCTTTCCGGCAATCCGGTATTGCGCACCGGCCGCCGCCGCACGGGCAATGCCGCGCGGGTCGTGCATGACCATCTGCATGCCCTGGCTGACCTGGTCCCACGCATGTTTGTCGTGCAGCACGATGTCGGGCATCGGGTGGGGGTCGATCGGCGCATCGCCACCTACGGTCATGGCCAGGTGCGGGCGGTGCCACACGCCTTTGCTCGCCAGCAGGCTGGTGGCCTGTGCCAGCTGCAGGGGGGTGACTTGCATGTAACCCTGGCCAATGCCAAGGATCAGCGTCTCGCCTGGGAACCACGCCTGGCGCCGGGTGGCACGCTTCCACTCGGCCGAAGGCATCAGCCCGGAAGCCTCCTCGAACATGTCCAGTGACACCTTCTGGCCCAGGCCGAACTCGGCCATGTAGTCATGCAGGCGGTCGATGCCCAGCTTGTGCGCCAGGTCGTAGAAGTAGGTGTCGTTGGAGCGCATGATGGCCGTGTACATGTCCACCCAGCCGTCGCCGCTACGGTTCCAGTTACGGTATTTGTGCGCATAGTTGGGCAGTTCGTAGTAGCCCGGGTCGAATACCCGGCTACCTGGGGTGATCACGCCACTGTCGAGCCCGGCGATGGCCACTTCCGGTTTTACCGTCGAGCCGGGCGCGTACAGGCCGCGCAGTACGCGGTTGAACAGCGGACGGTCGATGGAGTCGCGCAGCGCGGCGTACTGCTTGAAGCTGATACCCTTGACGAACAGGTTGGGGTCGAAGCTGGGGTTGCTGACCATCGCCAGGACGTCGCCATTGGCCGGGTCCAGCACCACCACCGAGCCGCGACGGTCGCCCAGGGCCTTCTCTGCAGCCACCTGCAGGTGGGCGTCCAGGGTCAGGACAATGTCCTGCCCCGGGGTCGGGTCCTTATGGTTGAGCACGCGCATCACCCGGCCCTGGGCGTTGGTTTCGACTTCTTCGTAGCCCACATGACCATGCAGCTGGCTTTCGTAGAAGTGTTCGATACCGGTCTTGCCGATTGACTGCGTGCCCCGGTATTCGGTGCTGTCGAGGACCTTGGCTTCTTTTTCGTTGATGCGCCCCACGTAACCCACCGAGTGGGCGAAATGCTCGGCCATCGGGTACTCGCGGATGAACTGCGGCTCCACCTCCAGGCCCGGCAGGCGGAACTGGTTGACCGCCACCAAGGCGATTTGCTCTTCAGTCAGGCCCACCATCAGGGTCACCGGCTCGAACGGCTTGCGACCACGGCGCAGGTCCTTGTCGAACTGCTTGCGGTCGTCCTCGCTCAGGCCAAGCACCTGCGTCAGGGTGTCGAGTACCTTGGCCGAGTCGCCGCCGGCCCGCTCGCGGGTCATGGTCAGGTCGAAGCTGGGCTTGTTGTCGGCCAGCACCACGCCGTTGCGGTCGTAGATCAGCCCGCGTTCTGGGGCGATGGGTAGCACGTGCACGCGGTTGTTTTCCGACACGGCGGTCTGCTGGTCGTGCTGCAGCACTTGCAGCACATAGAGCCGGCCCACCAGCACGGCACACAGGCTGAACACCAGGGCGGCGCAGGCCAGAAGCCGGCGGTTGACCAGGTGTTTTTCCTTTTCGTGGTCCTTGAGAGGGATAGGTTGCGGCATCAGGGGCTCTTTTCGACGGGTTTCGCGATGACCGTGCGGGCGCGCGAACGGGCGGGGGATGCTACGCAACACATCCCGTAGCCTCAAGCCGAGCGCCCAGTGGTGGTGGCCTGGCATGGGCTGTGCACCCCGTGATCAGGGCGCTGTGGTGGATCATGAAGATTTGTTCATGGCCGGGCGCTGAAAGTGCATGGGTCGCCAGCCTGAGCCGAGAGGGGCGTCTTCGCATTCGCCAACTTACAAGCCATGCGACTTCCATTGGCCAACCCGAACAGATCAGCAGCAACGCCCCGGCTTGCGCTAAGATGCCCGCTCCTGTTTCTGGAAACTGCCTGGATGAGCAAGCCCGGTCAAATGGTGTTGGTCGCGTTGCGCAAGATGATCGCCTCGGGCGAACTGGCGGCCGGCGAGCGCCTGATGGAAGTTCCCACCGCCGAGCTGTTCGGGGTCTCGCGCATGCCCGTGCGAATGGCGTTTCGTACCCTCGAGCAGGAAGGCCTGCTGGTGCGTTTTGGTGGCAGGGGCTTTCAGGTGCGTTCGGTCAGCGCCGATGACATCGCGGGTGCGGTCGAAGTGCGCGGCGTACTGGAAGGCCTGGCTGCACGCCAGGCTGCGGAACGTGGTTTGTCCGCACAGGCACGCACGGCGCTGCAACAGTGCCTGGTCGATGGCGACGAACTGTTCGACAAGGGCTTCGTCACCGAAGAAGACCTGCAGGCCTACCACGACCTCAACATGCGCTTTCACCACGTGATCATCGAAGCCAGCCACAACCCGGCCATCGCCGTAGCGCTGGCGCGCAACGATCACCTGCCATTCGCTTCGGTCACTGCACTGGCGGTGGACCGCCATGACCTGGTCCGTGAATACCGGCGCTTCAACTTCGCCCATATGCAGCACCACGCGGTGTTCGATGCCCTGATCAACCGCCAGGGTGCCCGCGCCGAAGCGATCATGCGCGAGCACGCCAATGCCACCCTGCGTTACGCTGAAACCTTCGGCGGCGCAGTGCCAGACGCGGGCATGAAGGTCATCCTGCCGGCTTCGTAAGCCGGCTCAGATATCCAGCACCAGCAACGGCGTCTTCGACCGGGAGCAGCAGGGCGTGAACTGATCGTTCAAGGCCTGCTCCTGCTCGGTCAGGAACAGGTCGCGATGGTCTGGTGTACCCTGCAACACGCCGGTCAGGCAGGTGCCGCATATACCTTGCTCGCACGACATGGCGATCTCGATACCGTTCTGTTCCAGCACCTGAACCACGGTCTGGTCGGCCCCCACCTCGAATACCTGCCCGGTACTGCTGACCTGCACCGAGAAGCTACCGTCGTTGCGTGCATCCACTGGCGCCGCAGCAAAGTGCTCGCGGTGCAGGTTGGCCTCTTGCCAACCCAGCTCCTTGGCGCTGCCCAGCACATGCTGCATGAACCCGGCTGGCCCGCATACATACAGGTGCACATCACCGTGCGGGCTGCCCAGTACCTGGGCGATGTCCAGCGCGGTTTCCGGCTGCTCGTCAAAATGCACGAACAGCCGATCGGCAAACGGCGCGCTGCGCATCCGCTCGACAAACGCCGCACGCTCGCTGGAGCGGGCGCAGTAATGCAGCTCGAAGTCAAGGCCGCCGTGGCTCAGCTGTTCAGCCATGCACAGGATCGGGGTAATGCCGATGCCCCCGGCAAACAGCACGCTGCGCCGCGCGGCCTCGGCCAGCGGGAACAGGTTGCGCGGCGCACTGATCCGCAGCCGCGCGCCGGCCTGCACCCGCTCGTGCAGGCTGCGTGAGCCGCCACGCGACGCCGGGTCGTTGAGTACGCCAATCAGGTAGCGGTGGCGTTCTTCAGGGGGGTTGCACAGCGAATACTGGCGCACCAACCCGTCGGGCAGGTGCACGTCGATGTGTGCGCCAGCGCTGAACGCCGGTAGCTGGCTGCCGTCCGCTGCCGCCAGCTCGAAACTGCAGATGCCCTGCGCTTCATCGTTTCGGGATACCACTACGGCATCGATCATGTTGGCAGTTCCTCAGGCAGGGGTGGCGCTGGTGGCGATCAGTTGCGGCTGCGGTGCGCGCTCTTTGGCGATGATCCGCTCCAGCACCTTGCGCGATTGCACGCCGCCGGCGTCGATGTTCAGCTTCAGCAGGTTGCGCTCGGGGTTGGCCAGCAGGTTCTGTTGCTGGCGTTCGAGCATCTCCAGGTCTTCGCTGAAAATCTTGCCCTGGCCCTCGCGGATGTTGTCGGTGAGGGTCTGGTCGTGTGCTGCAAAATTGCGCGCCATGCCCCAGAAGTACCAGATCGAGGTGTCGCTTTCCGGGGTGATGAAGTCGACCACGATGCTCGACGCCTTGTGCTGCGCGTCGGCGTGGTAGCCACCCTTGCCGGCATGCGCCACGCCCACTTCGATCAGCACATGGCTGGGTGGGGTGAAGCGGCATATCTGCCAGCGGTCCACCGGCACATCATCGGCCAGACCGTTGCCACGCAACGCCATGCGCCAGAACGGCGGGGCCATGATGTTCTCCATGTACCGGGCGGTAACCACTTCGTCGCCGGTAACGGTGGTGACTGGCGGTGCTTCGTCGATTTCCTTCTGGCCAATGCTGGACGCGTGCACATAGGTTTCGTGGGTCAGGTCCATCAGGTTGTCGATCATCAGGCGATAATCGCAACCGATGTGGAACAGCCCGCCGCCGTAGGCCCACTCATCATTCACCGCCCATTCCAGGTGTGGGATCAACGCCGGGTCGGCCTGCGCCGCGTCGCCGGGCCACACCCAGATGAAGCCATAGCGCTCGACCGCAGCGAAGGTCTTGTTGCAAGGAAAGCCCCGTACCCGCTGGCCCGGCATCGACACCGTCTTGCCATCGCAACCCATGACCAGACCGTGGTAGCCACAGACCAGGTTGCCGTCTTCGACATAGCCCAGCGACAACGGCGCGCCACGGTGTGGGCAAAAGTCCTCCACGGCCGCTACGCGATTATCGTGGCTGCGGAAGAACACGATCTTTTCGCCGCAGATCTGCCGGCCCAGAGGCTTGGTGGCGATCTCGTCGGGGGTGCAGGCGACGTACCAGGTATTTTTGGGGTACATGGGGAGGCTCTCCGGGTTTTGTTTTTATTTAATGGATCCATTAGAGCCATGGTGAAAAGACAAGGTCAACATCATTTGTCCATGTTTTGTGAGCTTTGTGCGATTATCGAACTCGCCATGGATCCATTGTCGTGAAATCCACCCCGTAGCGCTTCGGCTGTGCCTTCCACTTCGCTGCGTGCCCGGCAACGACAGTCCGCAGAACGCCAGCGACCTGGGCGATCATGTGCGCATGAGCAAAATCAGATAAACGTTCAGGTGTGCTTGCCCTGACCTGCTATTGCTTAAGGGATCCCCAACCCACCAAGGCCCCTTGATGCTGGCCATCGAAAACCTCCACAAATCCTTCCCCACCCCCCTAGGCCCGCTGCCGGTGTTGCAAGGTGTCGACCTGTGCTTGCCACGCGGCAGCAGCCTGGCCCTGATGGGCGAGTCGGGCAGTGGCAAAAGCACCCTGCTGCACCTGATAGCGGGGCTGGACCGTGCCGACAGCGGCCGCATCATGGTCGATGGGGTTGCCCTCGACAGCCGCTCGGAGGCGTCGCTGGCACAGTGGCGGCGGCAGGGCATTGGCCTGGTGTTTCAGCAGTACAACCTGATCAGCAGCCTGGACGTGGGGAGCAACCTGGCATTTCAGGCCAGGCTGGCCAACCGGCACGACCCCGCCTGGGTCGCTTATCTGGCCCAACGCCTGGGCCTGGCGCAGCTGCTAGCGCATTACCCGGAGCAACTGTCAGGTGGCCAGCAGCAACGTGTCGCCATCGGCCGGGCATTGGCCGGGCGCCCGGCCTGGTTAATGGCCGACGAACCCACCGGCAGCCTCGATGAAGCCAGCAGTGATGAAGTGTTGAGCCTGTTGCTGCAACTGGTCGCCGAAGCCGGCAGCGGTGTGCTGATGGTGACTCACAGCCCTCGGCTGGCGGCGCGCTTGCAGCAGCGTTGCTACCTGCGCGCCGGCCGTGTGCAAGCCGGGAAGGGCTGATGAGGCTGTTGTCGCTGGCGGTGTTGGCGCTGCTCAGCCACTGGCGGCGGCATCGTGTGCAGTGCTTCAGCATTTTTACCGGCCTGTGGTTGGCCACGGCGCTGTGGAGCGGTGTGCAGGCACTGAACAGCCAGGCACGCAGCGACTACGCTCGGGCCAGCGCGGTGCTGGCAGGGCCGCTGCAGGCGCAATTGCTGCCGCGTCATGGCGAGCGCTTTGACCAGGCGCTGTACGTGCAACTGCGCAGTCAGGGCTGGGCGGTGACGCCGGTGCTGGAAGGGCGGTTGCGCCTGCCTGGTGAGCCCACTCGCAGTGTGCAATTGATCGGCATCGAGCCGTTGAGCCTGCCACCGGCCAGCAGCGTTGCCGGCGTGCAGCCACAGGCATTCGACCTGCAGGCGTTCATCGGCATGCCCGGGCAAGCCTGGGTTGGGCCAGACACCTTGCGGCAGTTGAACATGAACGCTGGGCAGGTGGCACGCGACCGCGAAGGGCACTCGCTGCCACCGTTGATCCTGCAACCTGAACTGGCGCCCGGAGTGATCGTGGTCGATATCGGCCACGCGCAGGCGTTGCTGCAGGCACCTCGGCAGTTGTCGCGTCTTTTATTGGCAGGCAACGCTGGGCCGTTGCCTGCCGATATCGCGCCTTACCTTGAACTGCAACCCCGGCAAGACGACGGCGGTTTGCAGCGCCTGACCGACAGCTTTCACCTCAACCTGACTGCCCTTGGCCTGTTGGCGTTCGTCGTCGGCCTGTTCATCACCCATGCCGCGATCGGCCTGGCGCTGGAGCAGCGGCGGGGGCTGATTCGCAACCTGCGCGCCTGCGGTGTCAGCTTGAACACCCTGCTGTGTGCCTTGGCGCTGGAGCTTGGGTTGTTCGCCGTGCTGGGCGGATTGGCCGGGGTGGCCAGTGGCTACGGCTTGGCGGCCTGGTTGCTGCCCGATGTGTCCGCCAGCTTGCGCGGCCTGTACGGCGCGCAGGTCGCGGGCACCTTGAGCCTGCCCGTGGGGTGGTGGCTGGCGGGGTTGCTGGTGAGCGTGACGGGGGCATTGCTGGCAGGGGTAGGCAGCGTATTGCGTGCGGCCCGTTTACCGTTACTGGCGCTGGCACAGCCTCAGGCCTGGCGAGCGGCGCAGGGGCCATGGCTGAAACGTCAGGCATCAGCTGCGGGCCTGTTGCTGTTGCTGGCCTTGGGCTGTGGCGTGCTCGGCGACAGCCTGCCAAACGCCTTCGCCATGCTGGCTGCGCTGTTGTTGGCGGCGGCGCTGTTGTTGCCAGCGTTGCTCGACCGGGTACTGGCCGGGCTGGCGCGCCTTTGCCGTCGGCCATTGGCGCAATGGTTCGTCGCCGACAGCCGTCAGCAGCTACCCGCCCTGAGCCTGGCGCTGATGGCCTTGTTGCTGGCATTGGCCGCCAGCGTTGGCGTGGGCAGCATGACCGAGGGTTTTCGCAAAACCTTTGTTGGCTGGCTTGACCAGCGCCTGTCCGCCGACCTGTACCTGACCCCACGCGATACTGACCAGGGTTTGCAGATGGCCGAGTGGCTTGGGCAGCAACCTGCGGTCAGCGCGGTGCTGCCTGGCTGGCGTGGCGAAATACAGCTGCAAGGCTGGCCGGTGCAGGCCCAGGGCATCGTCGATAACCCGGTCTATCGAACCCGCTGGCCGTTGCTGGAACAACAGCCTCGCGCCTGGGCACTACTGGCCAGCGGGCAGGCGGTGATGCTCAGTGAGCAACTGGCCAGGCGATTGAAACTGCGACTGGGCGACAGCCTTGCGTTGCCAGCACCGCAGTCGCCAGCCCTGACTGTCGTGGGTATCTACGCCGACTACGGCAACCCCAAAGGGCATGTGCTGGTCAATGCCCGCTGGCTGCGTGAGCATTGGCCAGACGCAACCCTGGCAGGGTTGAGCGTGGACCTGCTTACTGACGATGGGCAAGCCATCAAGGCCGAGTTGCAACGGCGCTTCAACCTGGACGACAGCCGCGTGGTCGAGCAGGCACGGCTGAAACGCTGGTCGACCGATGTGTTCAACCGTACGTTTGCCGCCACTGCCGCGCTCAACAGCCTGACCCTGGGCGTCGCCGGTGTGGCGCTGTTCATCAACCTGCTGACCCTTGGCCAGGCCCGGCTGAGCCAGCTGGCGCCGCTGTGGGCATTGGGCGTGCGGCGCGCACGGCTGGTCTGGCTGAGCCTGGGCCAGGCACTCATGCTCAGTGGCCTCACCGTGCTGCTGGCGATCCCGTTGGGGCTGCTGCTGGCCTGGTGCCTGGTCGCGGTGGTGAACGTGCAGGCGTTTGGCTGGCGCTTGCCGCTCTACGTGTTCCCCTCGCAATTGCTGCAATTGGCCCTGCTGGGCCTGCTAACCAGCCTGCTGGCCAGTGCCTGGCCGCTGTGGCAGTTGGCGCGTCGCCAGCCGCGCGAACTGTTGAGGCCGTTTGCCGATGAAACCTAATGCCTGGCTGTTGCTCTGCGGGATACTGTGCGGGTGTGATCAGCCGGCACCGCAGAGCTATGCGGGGCTTGGGCAGCAGGCGAGCGGGTTCAGCCAGGTGAGCCGCGAGCATCGCCTGGTATTCCCTCGCGACCACGGCGCCCACGATGGCTTCCGCATCGAGTGGTGGTACATCACTGCCAACCTCAAGGACGCCCAAGGGCGTGACTGGGGCGCGCAGTGGACGCTGTTTCGCTCAGCCTTGCGCCCCGGTCCGGAAACCGGCGACTGGAACAGCCCGAACCTGTGGATGGGGCACGCGGCGTTGACTGGCCCGGGCGGCCATCAATCGGCTGAAACCCTGGCGCGTGGCGGTATCGGCCAGGCCGGGGTGCAGGCCGAGCCCTTTCGGGCGTGGATCAATGGCTGGTCGCTGCAGGGCGCGGACACTGTCGACAACCTGCAAATGACCGCGGATGGTGAGGGTTTCCGCTACCGCCTCCACCTCCACAGCGAGTGGCCGCTGGTGCTGCATGGGGCGCAGGGCTACAGCGAGAAGTCTGGCAAGGGGCAGGCTTCGTATTATTACAGCCAGCCTTTCTATCAGGTACAGGGTGATGTTCAGCGCGGCAGCCAGTGTATCGCGGTCAGCGGCCAGGCCTGGCTGGACCGGGAATGGAGCAGCCAACCGTTGGCAGCCGGTCAGACAGGCTGGGACTGGTTCTCGCTGCACTTGGACAGTGGCGCCAAACTGATGCTGTTTCAGGTGCGTGAGGCGCAGGGGGAGGCCTATCGCGCCGGGACCTGGGTTGGGCCGCTGGGTGAGGTGGTTGCGTTGCACGGCGCACAGATCCAGCTGCAGGCGCTGGCCTGGGCAAGGCAGGGCAACGGTAAGCGCGTACCGGTGCGCTGGCGGGTGCAGGTGCCGGGGCATGGGGTGGATGTGCAGGCCGAGGCCGTGGAGCCGCAGGCGTGGATGCAGACACGGTTCCCGTATTGGGAGGGGCCGGTGCGCTTGAGCGGGAGTTCGGGTGGGCGCGGGTATCTGGAGATGACCGGTTACTAGCACCCGGTGTTCTGATCAGGACGCCCGTCTGGTGGCTCCGGGGTCCCGGCCCGTCGCCCGGTCGCCGCGGTGACTGTAAAGATATGCAAAGTTTCCCCGTGCCATCATCCCGCACCTCTAGAATCCGCCCGCTGCCGCACCGGTCAACGGCGGGCAGCAGATCTAGCCTTGTGGAGCGTTCCAATGAAGTCGAAACACCTTTTCCGCGCAGCCCTGGTTGCGGCGCTGGTATCCGCCTTGTCGGGTTGCTGGATGTTCATGCCGCCGGGTGGTGGCGGTGGTCACGGTGGGGGCCACGGTGGTGGTGGCGGTGGCTTTGGCGGCCATCAGGGCGGCGGCCCGCGCTAAGCTGCCCCCGCGATGGAACGCACTGCCTCGGCTGGGTGGCAACAGCACGCCCGGCCGAGGGTTCTGACCTTCACCACGTTATCCGCTTGCCGTCCCACCCCCAGAAACTGCCACTCTCCGCCGGCCCTAGCCGTGCTACCTGTTCTATCACGCACTGCGCGGCAAACGCCGGGTCAAACAGTTTCCCCTCCGGTACGTTGCCCTGAAAGGGGCGCGACAGCGCGGTGTCGGTGGTGCCCGGATGCAGCGCCAGTACAGTAGCGTCAGGGTTGAGGCGTTTCAGTTCGATGCTCGCCGTGTGCAGCAACTGGTTCAGCGCCGCCTTGCTCGCACGATAGCTGTACCAGCCCCCCAGGCGATTGTCGCTGATCGAGCCGACCCTGGCCGACAGTGCGGCGAATGTGGCGGGCTGTTTGCGCAACAGGGGCAGCAAATGCTTGAGCAGCAGGATCGGCGCGAACGTATTGGTGGCGAAACCGGCCTGCAACCCCGCCAGGTCCAGCTGGGCCAACGACTTTTCGGCTTTGGCACCTTCCTGATGCAGGATGCCCAAGGTGCTGATGACCAGGTGCAGGTGCTCGCAGGCAAGGCCCACCTCACGCGCCAGGCCTGCGAGCGCTGTTTCATCGCGGGCATCGCAGTCCGTCAATCGCATGCGTTCGCCATGTGCCCTGGCCAGCGCCAGCAGTGCCTCATTGGTGCTGGCGTGGCGTGATACCGCCCACACCTGGCGAACATCACGCCGGGCCAGCAGTGCGCTGCACAGCGCCAGGCCAATGCCCTGGCTGGCACCGCAAATCAATACATCGGCCTTGTCTGCAAGGTTGGGGATCAGGCTCATGCGCTGGCTCCTCAGTGTTGGCGTCTTGGTTGCAATGCGGGTTGGCACTTCACTCCTGATAGATCTTCGTCAACAACCGCAACAACTGCCCGCGCTCCTCATCATCCAGCGCCGCTGTCGCCTCGCGGTCGCTGTCGCTGGCAATTTGCTTCAGCTCCTTCAGCAAGGCTTCCCCGGCCTTGCTGAGAAATATCCCATAAGAGCGCTTGTCCGGCTTGCACCGCACACGGACAGCCAGGGCGCGTTCCTCCAGCTTGTTCAGCAGCGGCACCACCTGCGGAGGCTCGATCGCCAGCGAGCGGGCCAGGTCTGCTTGCATCAATCCCGGGTTTTGCTCGATCACCGCCAGTGCCGAGAACTGTGCCGGCCGCAGGTCGTGCGCCGCAAGGCGGCCTATGAGGTTCTGGAACAGCTTCAACTGGGCACGGCGCAGGGCGTAACCGAGCAAGTCTTCAAGCACACCGTCCGCGGCAGTGGCGGGGGGGGTGGCTGTTTCGCTAGTGCGGGCAGACCTTGCCATGGGGGTGCATGCTCCTCGTTCACTGATAAGAAAGTTACCCAGTTTGCCTGCCTTGGCGCCATCCGGCTAGGGGCGGGCGCTGGAAAATGCCTGTCAAGCCGTTCGATAAAGTAAAGATAATTTTCATAATGGTTAATTGACATAACTAATTTGCTGGCTTAGTTTGATGAGCATCACCTCGAACAACAAGAGTGCAAAACCATGAGCAAATACGAAGGCCGCTGGGCAACCGTGAAGGTCGAGCTGGAGTCGGGCATCGCCTGGGTTACCCTTAACCGCCCTGAAAAGCGCAACGCCATGAGCCCTACCCTGAACCGGGAAATGGTCGAGGTGCTGGAAACCCTTGAGCAGGACGCCGAAGCCGGCGTACTGGTGCTGACCGGCGCCGGTGAGTCGTGGACCGCGGGCATGGACCTGAAGGAGTACTTCCGCGAGGTGGACGCCGGCCCGGAGATCCTCCAGGAAAAGATCCGCCGCGAAGCCTCGCAATGGCAATGGAAGCTGCTGCGCATGTACGCCAAGCCGACCATCGCCATGGTCAACGGCTGGTGCTTCGGCGGTGGCTTCAGCCCGCTGGTGGCCTGCGACCTGGCCATCTGCGCCGATGAGGCCACCTTCGGTCTGTCGGAAATCAACTGGGGCATCCCGCCGGGCAACCTGGTCAGCAAGGCCATGGCCGATACCGTTGGCCATCGCCAGTCGCTGTACTACATCATGACCGGCAAGACCTTTGGCGGCCCCAAGGCAGCCGAGATGGGCCTGGTGAACCAGAGCGTGCCGTTGGCGCAGCTGCGTGACACCACCCGCGAGCTGGCCCTGAACCTGCTGGAAAAGAACCCGGTGGTGCTGCGCGCCGCCAAGAACGGTTTCAAGCGTTGCCGTGAACTGACCTGGGAGCAGAACGAAGACTACCTGTACGCCAAGCTCGACCAGTCGCGCCTGCTGGATACCGAAGGCGGGCGCGAGCAAGGCATGAAGCAGTTCCTCGATGACAAGAGCATCAAGCCGGGGCTGCAGACCTACAAGCGCTGAGTTTGGCCAGGCTGCGCCGTTACTGGCTGCAGCCTGCGGATATTCCCTACAACGACAAAAAAAGGAATGACCATGTTGCAGGTGCCTTTGCTGATAGGCGGGCGCTCGTGCCCCGCCAGTGATGGACGAACCTTTGAACGGTGCAATCCGGTCACGGGTGAGCGTGTTTCGCAGGCCGCCGCTGCCACGCTGGCCGATGCCGATGCGGCGGTTGCTGCCGCCAGTGCCGCGTTCCCTGCCTGGGCGGCGCTGGCACCGGGCGAGCGGCGCAGCCGCTTGCTGGCGGGCGCCGACCTGTTGCAGGCGCGGGCCGGCGAGTTCATGACGGCGGCGGGCGAGACCGGGGCGATGGCCAACTGGTACGGCTTCAATGTGAAGCTGGCCGCCAACATGCTGCGTGAGGCGGCGGCCATGACCACGCAGATCACCGGTGAGGTGATCCCATCGGATGTGCCTGGCAGCTTCGCCATGGCCCTGCGCGCGCCCTGCGGCGTGGTGCTGGGTATCGCACCGTGGAACGCCCCGGTCATCCTCGCCACCCGCGCCATCGCCATGCCACTGGCGTGTGGCAACACCGTGGTGCTCAAGGCATCGGAACTCAGCCCGGCGGTGCACCGGCTGATCGGCCAGGTGCTGCACGATGCCGGCCTGGGCGACGGCGTGGTCAACGTCATCAGCAATGCCCCGGAAGACGCCCCGGCCATTGTCGAGCGGCTGATCGCCAACCCGGCAGTGCGGCGCATCAACTTCACCGGTTCCACCCATGTCGGGCGCATTGTCGGTGAGCTGGCGGCGCGGCACTTGAAACCGGCATTGCTGGAGCTGGGCGGCAAGGCGCCGCTGCTGGTCCTTGACGACGCCGACCTGGACGCCGCTGTCGAAGCGGCGGCTTTTGGCGCCTACTTCAACCAGGGGCAGATCTGCATGTCCACCGAGCGTCTGGTGGTCGATGAGCGCATTGCCGATGCCTTCGTCGACAAGCTGGCACGGAAGGTGGCCGGCCTGCGCGCCGGTGACCCGCAGGCCAGTAGCTCGGTGCTCGGCTCGCTGGTCAGCGGTGCGGCCGGGGAACGTATCAAGGGGCTGATTGACGATGCCGTGGCCAAGGGCGCTCGCCTGGTGTGCGGCGGCCAGCTGGAGGGCAGCATCCTGCAGCCGACCTTGCTCGATCACGTTGACAGCAGCATGCGCCTTTACCGCGAAGAGTCCTTTGGCCCGGTGGCGGTGGTGTTGCGGGCGGAAGGTGACGAAGCCTTGTTGCAGCTGGCCAACGATTCGGAGTTCGGCTTGTCTTCGGCCATCTTCAGCCGCGACACCAGCCGTGCCCTGGCGCTGGCCCAGCGGGTGGAGTCGGGCATCTGCCACATCAATGGGCCGACCGTACACGACGAGGCGCAGATGCCTTTCGGCGGGGTCAAGTCGAGCGGCTACGGCAGCTTTGGCAGCCGGACCGCGATCGACCAGTTCACCCAGTTGCGCTGGGTCACCCTGCAGCATGGCCCGCGGCATTACCCCATCTGAGCGACACGCGACACGCCGCCGCCGGCATCGCTGCGCGGCGGCAGGATGTACAACAAGAACAAGGAGCAACCTGCGTGAATACCGAAGCCCGCCCACGGTCCTCCGGCCCGGGCCAATGCCCGCGCTATCGCCCGGTATCGATCGGCCACCCCCAGGTGCAGGTCAGCCAGGCCGATGGCATCCTGCGCATGCAGCCGGTCGAACCCTTGGCACCCCTGCCGACGCGCCTGCTCGACCGCCTGCTGCACTGGGCGCACGTGCGTCCCGACACCACGTTCATCGCGGCGCGTGAGCCCGATGGGCGCTGGCGCGAAGTCAGCTATGCCCAAATGCTCGGGCAGGTCCGCACCATCGCCGCCAACCTGCTGGACTTTGGCCTTGGCGCCGAGCGGCCGTTGGCGCTGTTTTCCGGTAACGACATCGAGCACCTGCAGCTGGCCTTGGGCGCCATGTACGCCGGCATCCCGTACTGCCCGGTGTCGCCAGCCTACGCGTTGCTGTCGCAGGACTTCGCCAAGCTGCGGCATGTTTGCGAGGTGCTGACCCCCGGGCTGGTGTTTGCCAGCGACACCCAGCCGTTCTCGCGCGCCTTCGCTGCGGTACTGGATGAGTCGGTGCCCGTGGTAAGCGTTCACGGCCAGGCGCCTGGCCGTACCCATGTAACCTTCGCCAGCCTGCTGCAGCCGTGCGACCTGGCGGCGGCCGATGCCGCGTTTGCCGCGACCGGGCCGGACACCATCGCCAAGTTCCTCTTCACCTCAGGCTCCACCAAGTTGCCCAAGGCGGTGATCACTACCCAGCGCATGCTTTGCGCCAACCAGCAGATGCTGCTGCAAACCTTCCCGGTGTTTGCCAAAGAACCGCCCGTGCTGGTGGACTGGCTACCCTGGAACCACACGTTCGGCGGCAGCCATAACCTGGGCATCGTGCTGTACAACGGCGGCAGCTTCTACCTGGATGCTGGCAAACCCACCCCGCAGGGCTTTGGCGAAACCTTGCGCAACCTGCGTGAGATATCGCCCACGGCCTACCTCACCGTACCCAAAGGGTGGGAAGAACTGGCCAAGGCGTTGGAGCAGGATGAGCAGTTGCGCGAAGTGTTCTTCGCCCGCATCAAGCTGTTCTTCTTTGCGGCAGCCGGCCTGTCGCAAAGCGTGTGGGACCGCCTCGACCGCATCGCCGAACAGCACTGCGGCGAGCGTATCCGCATGATGGCCGGCCTGGGCATGACCGAAGCGGCGCCGTCCTGCACTTTCACCACCGGGCCGCTGTCCATGGCCGGCTACGTGGGGCTGCCGGCGCCGGGCTGCGAAGTGAAACTGGTACCCCAGGCCGGCAAGCTCGAGGCGCGCTTCCGCGGCCCGCATATCATGCCGGGCTACTGGCGCTCCCCGCAGCAAACCGCCGACGCCTTCGACGAGGAGGGTTTCTACTGCTCGGGTGACGCACTGAAGCTGGCCGATCAGGAACAGCCAGAGCAGGGCCTGATGTTCGATGGCCGTATCGCCGAAGACTTCAAGCTGTCGTCGGGGGTGTTCGTCAGTGTCGGCCCGCTGCGCAACCGCGCGGTACTGGAAGGCTCGCCTTGTGTGCAGGACATCGTGGTGGCCGCGCCCGACCGCGAGTGCCTGGGTATCCTGGTGTTCCCGCGTTTGCCCGAATGCCGCCAGCTGGCCGGGCTGCCGGCCACTGCCAGCGACGCCGAGGTGCTGGGCAATGAGGCCGTGCGCGACTGGTTCGCCGCCTGGCTGGTACGGTTGAACCGTGAAGCCCAGGGCAACGCCAGCCGCGTCGAATGGCTGGCATTGCTTGAAGAACCACCCTCGATCGATGCCGGGGAAATCACCGACAAGGGTTCGATCAACCAGCGTGCGGTGCTGCAGCGGCGGGCTGCGCTGGTGGACGCGCTGTACCGGGGGCAAGCCCCTGGCCAGCTCCACGCGCAGGCACAGCCATGAGCCGCGGCGGGCTGTGCACTGCGTTCGATGACGCGGCCATCGTCGAGATGGTGCGCACCCCTTGGGTCGGCCTGGGTGGCGCGCTGGCGGCTGTTTCACCTGTCGACCTCGGGATCAAGGCTGGGCGCGCTGTGCTGGCGCGGGCCGGTATCGATCCGCAGACGGTGGACAGCGTGCTGTGCGGCAGCATGGCCCAGGCCAGTTTCGATGCCTACTTCCTGCCGCGCCATGTCGGGTTGTACTGCGGTGTGCCGCAGGCGGTTCCGGCACTGGCGGTACAGCGCATCTGTGGCACCGGGCTGGAACTGTTGCGCCAGGCTGGCGAACAGCTGCGCAGTGGTGTGGAGCAGGTGTTGTGCGTGGGCGCCGAGTCGATGTCGCGCAACCCGATTGCCGCTTATGAGCATCGGGGCGGCTTTCGCCTTGGCGCACCGGTCGGGTTCAAGGACTTTCTCTGGGAGGCGCTGTACGACCCGGCTGCGGGTGTGGACATGATCGCCACCGCCGACAACCTGGCCCGTGAGCATGGCTTGCAGCGCGAGGCCGTGGATGCCTGGGCCCTGCGCAGTCACCAGCGCGCCTTGCAGGCGCAGCACGCCGGTTGGTTCGATGAGGAAATCGTCAGCGTCAGCGATGAGGCCTTCGACGCCGAAGGCTTGATGCCCCGCGCAATCGGGTTACCGCGTGGCGTGAGCGAAGTCAGCCGCGACAGCCATCCACGGCCCACCGATGCGGCGGCATTGGCCCGGCTGCGTGCCGTGCATGAAGGCGGCGTGCAAACCGCCGGCAACAGCTGTGCGGTGGTGGATGGTGCGGCGGCGGCAGTGGTGGCACGTTACTCCCGCTGTACCCGGCCACCGCTGGCACGCTTGCTGATGGCCACCGCGGTTGGCGTGCCGCCGCGGACCATGGGCATTGGCCCCGCTCCGGCTATCGAGTTGCTGTTGCAACGCAGCGGCCTGCGCCTGGACCAGATCGGCCGCTTCGAAATCAATGAGGCGCAGTCGGCGCAGATACTGGCCGTGGCCCAGGCGCTGCGGCTCGATGTGGCAAAGCTGAACGTTCACGGCGGCGCGATCGCCCTCGGTCATCCGCTGGCTGCCACGGGCCTGCGCCTGGTGCATACCCTGGCCCGGCAGCTGCGCCAGGGCAACCTGCGTCATGGCATCGCTGCCGCCTGCATCGGCGGCGGCCAAGGCATGGCGCTGCTGATCGAAAACCCCTGTTTCAGCGCTTGAATGTGAGGTGATCCATGGCCTGGAAAGCGCCATTGCCGGACATGCAATTCGTGTTGCAACACTGGCTGCGGGCCGACCAGGCCTGGCAGGCAATGCCGCCCTACGCCGAGTTCGATCTGGACCTGGCGGGGCAAGTGCTGGAAGAGGCGGCGCGTTTCAGTGAGCAAGTGCTGGCGCCGCTGAATGCCACGGGTGATCGCCAGGGCTGTCGTCTGGATGCGGGTAAAGTGCGCACCCCGGATGGCTTCCCGGCGGCCTATCGGGCGTATGTCCAGGGAGGTTGGCCGGCGCTGGCCTGTGCGCCCGATCTGGGCGGCCAAGGGTTGCCCCAGGTGCTCGACGCCGCCCTGCAAGAGATGTTGTTTGCCAGCAACCATGGTTGGGCCATGTATACCGGCATCGCTCACGGCGCCTATCTGTGCCTGAAAACCCATGCCAGCGAGCAGTTGCAGGCGCGCTTCCTGCCCGGCATCGTCAGCGGCGCAACCCTGCCCACCATGTGCCTCACCGAGCCCCAGGCCGGCAGCGACCTCGGCCTGCTGCGTTGCCGGGCCGAACCAATGGGCGACGGCCGCTATGCCGTGACCGGCAACAAGCTGTTCATCTCTGGCGGCGACCATGACCTGACCGACGATATCCTGCACCTGGTGCTGGCGCGTTTGCCGGGGGCGCCGGCCGGCAGCCGCGGTCTGTCGTTGCTGCTGGTGCCGAAAAGGCTCGAGGATGGCCAACCCAATGCCGTGTACTGCGATGGCCTGGAACACAAGCTGGGCATTCGCGGCAGCGCTACCTGCGCGCTGCGCTTCGACGGCGCCAGCGGCTGGCTGGTCGGGCAGGCCCACGGTGGCCTGGAGGCGATGTTCGTGATGATGAATTCGGCCCGCCTGCATGTCGGCCTGCAAGGGCTGGCGCATGCAGAGGCCGCCTGGCAGTACGCCCGGGACTACGCCCTGGAGCGCCGGCAGATGAACGCGCCGGGGCAACCGAAGGGCCAGGCCGACCCCATTCACCTGCACCCCGCCATGCGCCGGGTGCTGCTGGAACTGCGGGTGCGCAGCGAAGGCATGCGCGCGCTGGGCTACTGGACCGCACACTGGCTGGACATCGCTGGCACTTCTGCAGACGTCGCGGAACGGGCCAAGGCAGCGACGCTGGCGGCGCTGCTGACCCCGGTCGTCAAGGCAGCCTTCACTGAACAGGGCTTTCACCTGGCCAGCAAGGCGCTGCAGGTGTTCGGCGGCTACGGCTACACCTGCGAGTTCGCCATCGAACAAACCCTGCGCGACAGCCGCATCGCGATGATCTACGAAGGTACCAACGAGGTGCAGGCCAATGACCTGCTGCTGCGCAAGGTACTGGGTGATGGCGGTGAAGGGTTCGCCCTGCTGCTGGGCGAACTTCGCAAGGAAAAAGGTGCGGGCAGGGCGGCGGCTGCACTGCGCAGGGTCTGCGACACGCTTGCGGCTGTGCTTGCCAAGGTGATGCTGAATGCGGCGGACGACCCCGAATACCCGTACCGTGCAGCCGGTGACTTTCTCCAGCTGTGCGCCACGGCGTTGCAGGCCTACGCGTGGGCCCGCACCGAACGCTGCATTCAGGCACTGCCGGCGGATGCGCCGCAGCGGCTGACGAAGCAGGAAAGCGCCAATTTCTTCGTCAGCTACCTGCTGCCAGATCTCGACCGACAGGTAGCGGCCGTGGAGGCGGCCGCTGCACCGTTGCCCTACCTCAGCGCACCGTCCTGAAGCCTACGTGTGAAGTAGCCATGAACACCGGCTGCGGCTGCCTGGCTGACGGCCGGTAGCGCATGCACCGGTCCGCCGAGCACAGGTGCGACCCTCCCTTGATCACCGCAACCTTCACGCCCGGCTCGGCGGGGTCGAAGCTTTCGTCCACGCTTGGGCCGGGCGGATCGATAGCCACTTCGCTCTGCGGCTCGTGGCCTGGGCGGTAACCCGTGGCGGTAAGCTCCCAGACGTTGCCGCCGGCGTCGAACAGGCCGAAGCGGTTGGCCGGGAAGCAGCCCACCGGCGAGGTGCCGGTAAAGCCGTCGGTCGCCGCGTTGTGGTAGGGGAACTGGCCCTGCCAGGTATTGGCCATGAGCTTGCCCTTGGGCAGTTCTGTCGTGCCCCAGCTGAAATCCGCATCCTGCAGGCCACCGCGCATGGCGTACTCGAGCTGCGCCTCGCTGGGCAGCTTGCGCCCGGCCCAGCGAGCATAGGCCTGGGCATCCTCCAGGGCCACCTGCACGACGGGGTGGTTGCTCTGCCCGGTGACACTGCTGCCCGGGCCCTGCGGATGACGCCAATTCGCGCCAGGCACGAACTGCCAGCCAGGCTCGGGCACATCCGGCCCTTGCTGGAACACCATCGCCCCCGGCACCCGCAGGTGCTCGGGCAAGGTGGGGTCGTCGGCGACGCTGATGCCCCTCTCGGCATGGGTGAGGTAGCCGGTGGCCGCGACGAAGCGTGCGAACTGGGCATTGGTGACCGGGTGCACATCGATCCAGAAGCCCGACACGTTCGCTGGGTGGGGTGGGCCTTCTTCATCGTAGTACCGGTCTGAGCCAAAGCTGAACACACCACCCGGCAACCGCACCATGCCCTCTCGCCAGACCCCCTGGCGCAGCCCCGGCAGGCCGCTGTAGCCATCGCACAGCAGCGCCGGCGCCGGGGCTTGCGGCCAGGCGCTATAGCCCACGGCGAGCAAACCGGCGGCGAGCAGTGCGCCACCGGCTATTCGGGCGATCATGGCTTGCTGGCCACGGCCTGGTTGGCCGGCTTCGCCGGGCTGGCGGGGCGGCCATCGGCATCGATCACGATGTTGCTGCGCTGCGCATAAGCCTTCCAGTCACGCAGCATATGCGCCACTTGCCCGGGGTGTGCGGCGGCGATGTCATGGTGCTCGCCAGGGTCTTTGCGCAGGTCATAAAGGCGCCAGCCCGGCTTACCGTCGGTGGCATCCCACAACAGTTTCATCGAGCCCTTGCGCAGCGAGGCGCTGCCGTTGATTTCCCAGCCCAGCGCTTCGTCCTCGGCGTGGATGCGCGTGTCGTCGCCTTGCAGGTAGCTCAGGGCCGAGGTGCCCTGTGGCGGCACGATATCGCGGTCGCGGTACTTGATGCCGGGCATCGCTGCACCGGCCAGCTGCAACAGTGTCGGCATGATGTCGCGGACACTGGCCAGCTGTTCGCTGCGCCCTGGCTTGATGGTGGCCGGGTAGTAGACGAAGGCTGGCACGCGGATGCCGCCCTGGTAGGTGGTCATTTTGTAGCGGCGGCTGGGCAGGGCACTGACCTGGGCCCAGGCCGAACCGATCATCAGGAACGAATCCCGCCGGCCATAGTTTTCCAGGCGGTTGTCGAAGTGCTGTGCGATCCAGTCCGGGTCGACGCGGGTGGCGTTTTCCGGCCCGTTGTCGGACATGAACAGGATCAGCGTGTTGTCCAGTTCGCCGGTCTTGCGCAGGTGCTCTACCAGGCGTCCGACCTCGGCATCCAGCGCCGTGACCATGGCTGCGTACACCTCCATGGTGCGCGCCGACTGGCGCTTCTGCTCATCGCTCAGCGATGCCCAGCTTGGCACGCCTTCAAGCTGGGCCTGCAGCGGGAAGTCCGCCGGCACCAGGCCGGCCTTGCGTTGGCGTTCCAGGCGTTGGTGGGCGATGGCTTCATAACCTTGGTCATAGCGGCCACGGTATTGCGCCAGATACGGCTCCGGCGCCTGCAGCGGCCAGTGCGGTGCGGTATAGGCGGCGAAGGCGAAGAACGGCTTGTGGCTGGCCTTGCCCTCATCGATCGAGGCGATCAGGCGGTCGGTGAACCAGGTGCTGGAGTAGAAGTCGTCGGGCAGGTCGATAGGCTTGCCGTTGTGGCGGAACGTCGCGCTGTAGTTCGACTGCAGGTCCATGTTGGCTTGCTTGAAGTGGGCGGCGCCGCCCTCGAGCAGCACGTACGCCTGGTCAAAGCCGCGGTTCTGCGGCTGTTGCGCTGGCTGCATGCCCAGGTGCCATTTGCCGGAGATGTACGTCCGGTAGCCGGCGTCGTGCAGCAGTTCGGCCAGGGTGGCGACATTGGCGCCGAGCACACCTTCGTAGCCAGCGCGCACCTCAGACCCCGCCGGCAGGCGTTTGCGTGCCTCGGCCATCATGCCCAGCCCGGCAATGTGCGGGTCGTTGCCCGACATCAGCATGGCGCGGGTGGGGGAACAGCTGGGTGCTGCATGGAAGTCCAGCATCAGGCGGCCATCGGCCAGCAGCTTGTCCAGGTGCGGTGTGCGGATCTCGCTGCCCAGCGCCGACAGGTCGGAAAAACCGAGGTCGTCGGCAACGATCAGCAGAATGTTTGGTTGTTTAACAGTTGGCGCAGCCATGGCCTGGCTGACGCCAAGCATGAGCACGCCGAAGGCGGCAAGGGGTTTGAGGCAATTCATGTAGGTGCTCTTGTTGTTGTAATGAGTGAAAAGGCATGCACAGACGCAAGCCAGACATGCCGCAGCGCCAATACTAGCGGCCAATGGCGGCTGCTTGCCGAGGTCGGATGCAGAAGCGTTCGATCAGCGAACGCTTCCTCTCATCCACTCCTTACAGGCACTTATTGGCTATTGACGGCAACATCGTTAACAAAAATAATCGTTAATAGAGTTATCCAATTTTATAAAAACAAGTAAAGGGAAATTCTGATGACGAGGCTGTTGAATCGGGCGTGCGTGCCCGTTGTACTGCTGTCGCTGTGCCAGTGTGCCTACGCGGCCAGCCCGCTTGAGGAAAGCCGGCCTGGCCGGCCCGGTGCCCCGCGCTGGGTCGAGGACTACCGCTTTCTCGACCACCCGGCCAAGGCCAGCGACCCGTTCGATGGGCTGCGTTACCACCGTTTGTCCGAGTCGGCCTGGCTGCAGCTGGGTGCCGAAGCCCGTTACCGTGCCGATGTGTTGAACCAGCCGTTTTTCGGCCTGCGCGGGCTGAAGGACGATTCCTACCTGCTGCAGCGGCTGCAGGCCCACGCCGACTTGCACCTGTTCGATGATGCGCTGCGCACCTTCGTCCAGGTGGAAAACACCCGGGCTTTCGGCAAGGACCTGTATTCGCCCAACGACGAAGGCCGCAACGAGGTCCGCCAGGCCTTCATAGACTTCAACCACGACTTTGCCGGCGGCCGTTACACCACGCGGGTCGGGCGCCAGGAAATGGCCTTTGGCGACCAGGTGTTCGTGACTTACCGCGACGTGCCCAACCTTCGCCTGAGCTTCGATGGCGTGCGCGCAAGCCTTAACCTCAAGGACGGGCGCAAGCTCGATGCGTTCGCCGTCAGGCCGTTGAAAACCGGCGAAGACAGCTGGGATGACGGCAGCAACAACGCGGTGAAGTTCTACGGCGTCTACGGCACGTTGCCGCTGACCCCGGCCTGGGCCATGGACGTGTTCGCCTTCGGCCTGGAAACCGACGACCGCAGCCTGGCCGGTGAAACCGGCGACGAACAGCGCTACACCTACGGCACCCGCCTGTTCGGCCGTTACCAGGCGCTGGACTGGAGCTGGAACCTGGCCGGGCAGGGCGGCCACCTGGGCGGCGCCTCGATCCGCGCCTGGGCGGTATCCAGCGACAGCGGCTACACCTTCGCCCACCCTTGGCAGCCACGCCTGGGCATGCGCGTGGATGCTGCCAGCGGCGACAGCGACGCTGGCGACGGCAAGGTCGGCACCTTCGACCCGCTGTTCCCGCGCAACGGCGTTTACGGTGAGGCCAGCCTGACCACTTTGAGCAACGTCATCGTGGTCGGGCCTACCTTCGGCTTTTCGCCTTGGCGCACGGTGCGCTTCGAGCAGGGGGTACTTGAGGTGTGGAAGCAGCGCGAGGAGGACGGGGTTTACATGCCCGGCATGAGCATGCTGGCCAACACCCGTGGCACCGGGCGCCATGTCGGCACCATCTATCGCGCCAACACCCGTTGGCTGGCTACGCCCAACCTGACCCTGGACCTCGACCTCAAGTACTACGACGTGGGTGCAGCGATCAAGGACGCTGGCGGCGTGGATGCTTCGTTCGTCTCATTGCGTGCCACGTTCAGGCTTTGACATCCCGATCCATAACAACAAAAGGGGCCACACATGACTCATGCAACCTCAGTTTCAAGCAGGCCGGTGCTTACCATCGGCCTGTGTTTCCTGGTCGCCTTGCTGGAGGGGCTGGACCTGCAGGCCACCGGTGTCGCCGCACCGCACATGGCCAAGGAATTCGCGTTGACCCCGGTCATGCTGGGCTGGGTGTTCAGCGCCGGTTTGCTGGGCTTGCTACCGGGAGCATTCGTGGGCGGCTGGCTGGCCGACAGGCTGGGCCGCAAAACCATCCTGATCGTGGCAGTGCTGCTGTTTGGCGGGTTCTCGCTGGGCACGGCCCACGCTGAAAGCTACACCGCGCTGCTGATTGCACGGCTGATGACCGGCCTGGGGCTGGGCGCCGCCTTGCCAATCCTGATCGCCCTGGCCAGCGAGGCCGCACCTGAGCGGCTGCGCAGCACGGCGGTGAGCGTGACCTATTGCGGGGTGCCGCTTGGCGGCGCGATTGCGTCGGTCATCGGCATGGCCGGGCTGGGCGAAGACTGGCGAATGGTGTTCTACGTGGGCGGTATCGCCCCTATCGCCATCGCCCTGGTGCTGGCGGTATGGCTGAAGGAGTCCCAGGCGTTCAGTGCCCGGCCCGCAGCCAGCACTGCTGCCAATGGCATGTTGGCGCAGTTGTTCGGGCCGGGGCAGGCGAGCCGTACCTTGCTGCTGTGGCTGGCCTGCTTCTTCACGCTCACCGTGTTGTACATGCTGCTGAACTGGTTGCCATCGTTGTTGATCGGGCAGGGCTATAGCCGGCCGCAGGCAGGCGCGGTGCAGATCCTGTTCAACCTGGGCGGCGCGGCAGGCTCGTTCCTGACCGGGCGCATGATGGACAAAGGTTACGCGGGGCGCGCGGTCTTCATTGCTTATGCCGGGATGCTGGCTTCGCTGGCGGGCTTGGGGTTTTCGGGCAGTTTCGGCCTGATGCTGTTGGCAGGGTTCACCGCCGGCTATTGCGCCATTGGCGGGCAGCTGGTGCTGTATGCGCTGGCGCCGACGCTGTACCCGACCCAGGTGCGCGCGACCGGTGTGGGCGCTTCTGTGGCGGTTGGGCGGCTGGGGTCGATGGCCGGGCCGTTGGCCGCCGGGCAGATCCTGGCGGCGGGCGCGGGGGTGGGTGGCTTGCTGCTGGCAGCGTCACCTGGGCTGGTGGTGGCGGCGCTGGCCGCGCGGGCCTTGTTGGGTCGGCGTAGCCGCCCGGTTGCCCCGGCCGCGCACAGCGTGCGCCACGGTTCATGACGCGGGCGATGATGCGTCGTCTTGCAGCCGTTCTGGCTCAGGTGAGCACCCTCTGTTAGCCACCCCGAACGGCACATGCACCATCGGCAGATCCCCCGCAGGGGACTGCAGGTGGCTGCGCTGGTCATCGAAAAACACATGCGGCTTCAGGATCGACAGCACCCTGGGCTTTTCCATCCCGCCGAGAAAGAAGCATTCGTCCGGCGACACGCCCCAATCCTTCAGCGTGGTCACCACGCGTTCATGCGATGGCGCATTGCGCGCGGTGACAATGGCAATCCGCAGGATCCGTTTGTACGCCGGATCCTCGGCCAGCTTACGGTCCTCCAGCATGCGGATGAGCGAGAGCTTGCGATACAGGTCCGCCAATGGCCCGGGTGAGTGGGGGATGCCCTTGCGCGCCCGTTCGTGCTCCTGAAATTCATCCAGGTTGTTGTCGCGCTTGAACACACTCTCCGCTTCATCGTCGGCAATCACGCCATCGAAGTCGAATGCCACGCGCAGTTCGGTGTCGATCTCGTCATCGTAGATGCGCGTGGGCAGTACACGCCCGGCTGGGTAGTTGGCGTCGATGGCCTTCTGCACATCCTGTTCGTTGGCGCTGAGGAACAGTGAAGCATTGAACGCCGGGATGTATTCGTAGGGCGAGCGGCCCGACATGAACGCTGCGCGGGTGATGTCCAGCTGGTAATGATCGATCGAGCGGAACACCCGCAGGCCGGTTTCCGGCGAGTTGCGCGAGAGCAGCACCACCTCCACGGGCAGCTGGTCGGGGAAGGCCTGGTTGATGCTCAGGAAGCGGCGAATGAATGGGAACGCCACGCCTTTGGGAAATGGCACATCCAGGTTCTGCTGCTGGTGCTGACGGTAAGCCTCAACGCCCTGGGTCTGGTAGATGTCGTCGGGGACGGTAAGGTCGAACAGCGCGCTCGAGGCAACGCCGATGACCAGTTTCTGTTCGATAGGGTAGGGCATTGAACAACTCCTGAAGCTGTGCTGAAGGCAAGTGTACGCCTGCGTCACGACGAACGCCCTCAGGCCTGCCGGTCCGCCAGTTCAGCTGCGAGCCAGCGCTTCGGGGTTGGCAACGTTCTTCGGCACACCCTCGAAAAATGCCAGTACGTTGTCGAAGGCATCGCCAAAGTACAGCTCGTAGCCGTTCTTCTCTACATACCCCAGGTGCGGCGTAGCGAGCACACGGGGGTGGCGCAGTAGTGGGTGACCCGGGTCGAGCAGCGGCTCCTGCTCGTACACATCCACCGCCGCGTAGCCTGGGCGCCCTGCGTCCAGGGCCTTCAGCAAGGCCCCAGGGGCTAGCAGTTCGGCGCGGCTGACATTCACCAGCAGGGCGTCGGGCTTCATCGAGGACAGGTCATCGAAAGTGACGCCGTGCCGTGTCTGTTCCGACAGGCGCAGATTCAGGCTGACGATATCCGCGTCGGCAAAAAATGCCTGGCGTGAAGGGGCTGCACGGTGGCCATCGGCTTCGGCTGCGGCGCGGCTGCTGTCGCTGCCCCACACCAGCACCGGCATGTCGAACGCCTGAGCATAGCGCGCCAGGCGTTGGCCGATCTTGCCATAACCCCAGATACCCAGTACCTGGCCCGCCAGCGCCCGGCCCAGGTTGACCTGCCACTGGCCCTGCCGGAAGGCATCGATGGCTGGCACCAGGTGCCGGCGGGCATTGAGGATCAGCGTCCAGGCCAGTTCCGCAGGCGCCACCGGCGAGCCGCGCCCCTCTGTCACGGCAATGCCGCGAGCCGTGCAGGCGGCCAGGTCGAGGTGGCTGGACACCTTGCCGGTCTGGCTGATCAGCTTGAGCCTGGGCAGGCGGTCGAGCAACGCCGCGTCGATACGCGTGCGCTCGCGGGTGAGCACCAGTGCGTCGGCGTCGGCGAAGCGCTGGGCAAGTTCGTCCAGCGTGGCAGGCTGGCACTCATGAAGCACGCTGACCTCGTGCCCGTGCAAACGGCTGAAGCAGTCGAGCGTACGAATCACGTCCTGATAATCGTCCGGGATGACAATGCGCATGGTGTTCTGGCCTTGGCGGTACGGTGAAGTAGGCAAGATAACCCAACAAGCCGTTGTCGACATGGGCCTGCATGACGCTGCTGCGCAACGTTGACCGCGCCTATCAATGATTGCGCAAATTGCCAGTCAGCTGCTCCACCAGAAAATCCACGAATACCCGTACCCGCGCCGGCATCGCCGGGCCACCGACGAACACCGCATGGATCGGTTCGCGGTCGTCAGGGTTGTACGCTTCCAGTAACGGCACCAGCCGACCGCTGGCCAGGTCATCGGCTACGGTAAAGGTGCCGATGCGCGCCACGCCGGCACCCAGCCGGGCCAGTTGCGCCAGGGCTTCGCCGCTGCTGCATTCGATGTTGCCGGTCACCTTCAACCAAAACACCTGCCCGTCGCGACGGAATGGCCAATCGGGCGCTGCCCGGCGGAAGTTGAAGCGCAAGCAGTTGTGCCTGGCCAGGTCCTCCGGCACCTGTGGCGTACCACAGCGCTCCAGGTACTCAGGCGAGGCCACAACCACCTGGCCGGTTTCGCCAATGGCGCGGGCACTCAGCGAGCTGTCTGGCAGCCGGCCGAAGCGCAACGCCACGTCGGCCTGGCCGCCGAGAATGTCGGCCACCTCGTCGCTGAGGCTAAGGTCGACCAGCACCTGCGGGTAACGGGCGCTGAACGCGGCCAGCAGTGGCACCACGGTCTGCCTGGCATGGCCCAGCGCCGCGCTGACCCGCAAACGCCCGCGGGGCACGCCCTGGTCGGTGACGGCCTGTTCCACTTCCTGCATGTCCGCCAGCACCCGCCGCGCCCCGAGCAGGTACGCCTCACCCTCGGGCGTGAGCGTGATCGCCCGGGTAGTCCGCAACAGCAGGCGGGTGCCCAGGCGCTGCTCGGTGCGCGCGAGGATACGGCTGACTGCGGAGGGCGTGAGGCCCAGCGCCCGAGCGGCGGCAGACAGGCTGCCCTCCTGCGCCACCCTGGCAAAAACCTCCATCTCTCCGGATCTTCCACTGACGTCCATTTGTGCCTCGTGAGCAAAGGTGATTGGCAAAAAGGCAGTCTAGTGCGCTTGGAGCGCAGATCGTAGCATTTGCAGCATAGATAAGGAGCTTGCCATGCGTATCAATCCCCCCCTGGTCGCACTCGCCATCGGTGCCTTCGGCATCGGTGTCACCGAGTTCGCCCCCATGGGCATGTTGCCCAGTATCGCCACCGACCTTGGCGTATCCATCCCTGCCGCCGGGCTGCTGGTCAGTGCCTATGCCCTCGGCGTGCTGATCGGCGCACCGCTGATGACCTTGGCCACGGTGAAAATCCCGCGGCGTTACCTGCTGATCGGGCTGATGGCCATCTTCACCTTGGGTAACCTGATGTCTGCCCTGGCCAGCGACTACACCAGCCTGCTGGTGGCGCGCGTGGTCACTTCGCTCAACCACGGCGCCTTCTTTGGCATCGGTTCGATCGTTGCGGCCAGTGTGGTTCCGCCCGAAAAGCGCGCCGGGGCGGTGGCGGCGATGTTCATGGGCCTGACCCTGGCCACCATCGGCGGCGTACCGCTGGCGACCTGGTTTGGTGAAATGCTGGGCTGGCGCACGGCGTTCTGGGGCATTGCCGGGCTTGGCCTGATAGCGATGACCACGCTCTGGTACGCCCTGCCCAATGTGCCGTCGCCCAAAGGCGACGGGGCCATGGCCGAAATCCGCGTGCTCGGTCGCGGGCCGGTGCTGGCGGCGTTGCTACTGACCGTGGTGGGGTCGAGCGCGATGTTCACAGTGTTCACCTACATTGCGCCGATCCTGCAGAGTGAGGCCACTGCATCCACCGCCTTCGTCACAGCCATGCTGGTGTTGTTCGGTGTCGGGCTGACCTTGGGCAACGTGTGGGGCGGCAAGGCGGCAGACCGCTCGATCGATCGCACCTTGATCCTGTCCTTGGCGGTGCTGATTGCCGTGCTGCTCGTGTTCCCGCTGGTATTGGACTGGCCGCTGCCGACGGCATTGGCGATCCTGGTTTGGGGCGCCGCCAGCTTTGCCCTGGTTCCGCCGTTGCAGATGCGGGTGATGGAAGCGGCCAAGGACGCACCCAACCTGGCATCGGCGGTGAACATTGGCGCGTTCAACCTGGGTAATGCAATTGGCGCGGCACTCGGGGGCGCGGTGATCAATGCTGGGTTGGGCTACCCGGCGATTTCCCTGGCAGGGGCGGCGATGGCGGCGGTCGGGTTACTGCTGGTACTGCTGTTTGCCTGGCGCGGGCGGGTCGGCGCGGCGCCGGGCCAAGTGGCGGCGTAACGGAACGGAATGGCCGTGGTAGTTTTGCCCGCCATCGCGACGCAAGGCCGCTCGCACAGGGTAAGCGATCGGCTTTGCGTCACACGTCCAGGTGTTACGGCGTACCGTTGCGGCCATGCAGGTGATAGGCCGGGCGCTCGCTCAGGCGTTCGTAGTAATCCCGCACGGCCGGCAACTGCGGGTGCTCGAAAGGCGTTTCGAACCAGCGGTTTACCGACAGGCCGATCGGGATGTCGGCCAGGGTGAACTGGCTTCCGGCAACGTAGGCACCGGTGCGGGCTAGCTGGTGGTCAAGGATGTGCATGTAGTGCGACCAGTCCGCGCAACCGGCGGCCAGAGCCTGCGGGTCTTGGTGAGCGGGCGAGTGCCTGACCAGGGACATGAAGGCGTAGCTCCAGGAACGGTTCAGGTCCGTGGCCTGCCAGTCGATCCACTGGTCGATCCTCGCCCGCGCCTGCGCCTCCTCGGGGTAAAAAGCCGTGGCGCCATAGCGGTTGGCCAGGTAGCGGATGATGCTGTTGGACTCCCACAGGGTAAAGTCGCCATCCTGAATGACGGGGACCATGGCGTTGGGGTTCAGCGCCAGGAATTCGGCGCTGTCGGTCGGCTGGAAGCCTGCGCCCCAGTCTTCACGCTCGAACGCTACCTCGAATTCCGCGCACGCCCACAGGACTTTACGCACGTTGATGGAAGAGGCTCTGCCCAGAATCCGTAGCATGGTGTTCGTCCTGAAGTGGGGTGATTGATCGTCCGCCCCGCCAGCCGTTTTGGCAACCCCGATGTCGAACCGGTGCAAATGCGGCCGCAGCTGCCCATGCTTGCCTGGGGGCCTCGAACTTGGCACCCTTGGGCAGATTTAATCGTCTGCACACGACAGAAGGAAGTACGCATTGAGCTGGGACAAGGTGGGGAAGCTTCTGGTCGCCGTGCTGATCGGCCTGATGGTCCTGTTGGCTGCTTACGCGTTATTCAGGGGCAACCCGCGCCTGGAGGCGTCACTGACCTATGCCTATCTCACCTACCCCAGCCAGTTCAGCGAGCGTATCAGCAAGGCGAGCGAGCAACTCAAGTACGAGCAGTTGCAGGGGAGAATCAACAGTATCGGCCAGGGTGCGCTGAGCTCCGATCAGGTCGAGCGGTTGATCGAGATGGCCCAGGCACCTTATGCCCAGTTGTTCGCCAAGCCGTTCGAGGCCGGGCTGGTTGACCACCGTACCGGCTTGCTCGTCGAACTGCACAACACGGGTGACGCCCAGGTACGCGAGGTAAAAATCCGCCTGCCGGCCAAGGGCCTGGTGCAGGTGCGCGATGCTGCCGGCAACGACACGCTGCTGGAGAACGCCACCGCGCTGGTCGATATTCCGGCGATCGAGCCGGGGGGCAGGTGCAAGGTGTGGGTGTACTTCGATGCCGACTACTCGCAGATCCGCCAGGGCGGGGTCGGCATCAGCCATGCCGATGGGGTGGCCGATGTGCAGGTGTACCACGAGGTCATCGGTTTTCCGGCCACGGTCGCCCGCTACAGTCGTGAACTGATGGTGCTGCTGGGCGTGCTGGCTTTCAGCGTGCTTGGCTTGAGCTATGCCTGCCTGGCACGGCGTAACCCACGCTAAAAGCCGCTCTCATCGCGGCACGAGGCTGCGCCTACATGCCGCGCGCCTCTTGCAGTGCCAGGCTCCGACGCAGCTGTTCGAGCAGCGCCACACGTAGCGCCTGCGGCGCCTGCACGCGGATCGAGCCGGCATGCGATAGCAGCCAGCCCATCAGCGCCCGGTTGTCATCGACGGTAGCTACCAAGGCGGCGCCACCGCTGGCGTGCGGCGTGAGTTGCATGTCTGCGGACAATGGCGCTTGTTTCAGGCGGCTGGCAAGGGCGTCATCGACCCAGGCGTGCAGTTCAACCGGTGCCGGTGGCGTCAGCACGTCCGGCTGCAGCTGCTGCGCTTCGCCCAGGCTCAGGCCCGGCTGCCAGTACCAGCCGTAAGGCATGCCTTTGGTGTTGCATTGCAGTGGGAACAGCGCGGCGAGCTCGACCAAATCGCGCTCGACGGTCCGTTTGCTGGTGGTATGACCCACCGTTGTAAGGGCCGCCTGCAGCTGGGTAGAGCTCATGCCTGGGTGGCGACCCGGCAGCAGTTTGAGCAACTGCCACTGGCGGGCGATGGTATGGCGGGTAGGGTGGCTGGGCAAAGGCTTCGTCCTTGAAGGCAGGCGCCGGGCCTGCCTGAGTGATGGCGTTTAGCTATCGCTCAGCATACCTTGCCAGCGAATGGGATCCAAGGTTTCGTATCAGGTCGCCCTGTAACCGGTGCTGGCCAGGCTGACCACTTTGTAACAGGCCGATGCCGTGACCAGGGTTTTATCATTACCGTCCCTGAGCTCACCTTTGGCGTAGCAATAAGCGCCACGACGCCTGTACATCCTGGCAATGCCCATGATGTTCCCGGGTGAGGCGGGGCGAACAAAGGTGGTTGCCAGTTTCACTGTCAGTGCAATTTCGTGGGTGTCCAACGTTGCATAGACGGCAGGGCCAAGGCAGTCGTCGAGCATCGCTGTCAGCATCCCGCCCTGGATTTTGCCCAATGGGTTGGTCAACGATTCCGATGCATCGAACTGTACTTTGACTTCGCGCGTTGCCAGTTCATGGCTGATGAAGTTCCAGCCGAGCAAGCGTGCGGCGTTAGGCCGTGGCACCAAACCCGCGACGATTTGCCAGAAGAGGTTGTCTTTCATGTGCTTCACTCCCGTGTCAGGCACCAGCCCGGGCCAACAGCCCGAACAGAAAACCCAGCCAACAAAGCATCATGGCTAGCCAGCTGGCCATGACCGGTGGTGAGCCGTTGCTACGGCGTTTTACCTGGCCAGCCACCGCGATGATCGGGGTGATCGCCAGCAGGCAGTACCCCTGTAACAACACCAGCAATTGCAGCGGAACGCGTAGCACAACCACTTGGTGAAGCAGCAGCAGCCCCGCGCAGGCGATGGCCAGCCAACCCCAGCCGACCAGGCGTAGCAGGGCTAACAACAGCAATTGCAAGGGGGCATCCAAGGTGTGCCAGGGGCGTTCGATTGCCGCCGCGTGGTAGGGCATGATTTGCGAGCGGGTCGCATAGATAAGCGCAAAAGCGGCGATGATGAGCAGTGCGGTGCCATAGCTTGCCAGATGCAACAAGATCAACCAGTCCATTGAGGGGACCCTCTTGATTACCTGGCCCGATAGTGGGCTACGTCATGTTGGAGTGGCTACTGGCAGAAATGACGGGTGGCGCAGTGATGGCGCTTGATCCACGCGCGCCTGTAGTGCCTCGATGAACACCGCTTCCGCTCGACTGAAGCGCTGCTCCCTGTTCCACAGCAGGTGAATATCCACATCGGCAATGCCTTCCTGTGGCGGCAGCTTCCACAGCAATCCTGCTGCAACATCCGGTGCCACCACATGTTCGGGCAAGCAGCCGATACCGAACCCGGCAACCACCAGCCGGCGCACTTCCTCCAGGCTGGGCGACGACGCCACGATGCGCCCGGCAAAGCCCTGCTGGTCGCGGAAAATGGTCAACGGCGACAGCATGCCGCCAATCTGGTCGCTGGTAAAACTGACGAAGTTCTCGCGCTGCAAGTCGCCTTCTGCCTGGCCGAACAGGGCATGGTGCTTGCCACAGAAAAACGCATAGCGCTGGCGCAGGAACAGCCGTTGCTCCAGCCGTGATTGTGCACGCCGGTTGAGGCTGAGGCCGGCGGTTGCGGTTTTTTCTTGCAGGGCGGCGACGATGTCGGAGCTGCGCATCACGTCGATTTCCAGATCGACCCTTGGGTGCTGGCGGTGAAAGTCGGCGAGGAAGCTGTCGAAGGGGTCGCTGACGATGCGGCTTATCATCAGCAGCCGCACCTTGCCTACCAGTTCGTCCGCCGGTTGCTCCAGCAAATTGCCGATTTGCGACATCTGCCCATACACCTCACCGGCCAGCTGGAACAGTTGTTCGCCCATTTCGGTCAGCACGAAGCGCGGCCCACGGCGGGCGATGAGCTGGCGGCCGAGTTGTTCTTCCAGGCGTTTGAGTGCCTGGCTTACTGCCGGTTGGGTGATGTGCAGGCGGGCGGCGGCACGGCTGATGGACAGCTCCTGGCCGATGACCCGGAAGGTGCGCAGCAAATTCCAGTCGAGGCGGTCGTTGAGCAGGCGGTCGGACATGGCAGGGCTCTATGATAAGCATGGCTAATAGTTCGCATAATAAATAGAAAATTGACTAATCATAGCCCCGGGCCGATAAATCCCAGGCATTGAGGCCAGCACCGAACCAGCAGGCCAAGCGCCAGCAGAGCGCTACCGTGACCCATCAACTCCTGCCAGAACAACAAGCAAAGGAGCCCCCCATGAAGCCCACCGCTTCTGCCCAGCCGCGCCGTGCCGCCGCTGCCGCATTCATCGGCACCATGATCGAGTGGTACGACTTTTATATCTACGCCACCGCCGCCGCGCTGGTGTTCGGCGCGCTGTTCTTCCCCTCCGACGATAGCCTGTTCAGCACCATGGCTGCGTTTGGCACCTTCGCCGTAGGCTTCTTCGCCCGGCCGTTGGGTGGCATCGTCTTCGGCCATGTGGGCGACCGTATCGGTCGCAAGAAATCGCTGGTCATCACCCTGCTGATGATGGGTATCGTCACCGTGTGCATCGGCTTGCTGCCGACCTATGCACAGATCGGCGCCACCGCGCCGGTGCTGCTGATTTTACTGCGCATCGTTCAGGGCATTGCCGTGGGCGGCGAGTGGGGTGGGGCGGTGCTGATGGCCGGTGAACATGCGCCCAAGGGACGGCGCAACTTCTTCGCTTCGTTCGCCCAGCTGGGTAGCCCAGCGGGCCTGATCCTCTCGCTCCTGGCCTTCGGTGCGGTTACCCGCCTGCCTGAAGAGCAACTGATGAGCTGGGGTTGGCGTGTGCCGTTCCTGGCCAGCGCCTTGCTGTTGCTGGTGGGCCTGGCCATTCGGCTCGGGGTGAATGAGTCGCCCGAGTTCATCGCCAGCCGCGAACAGGCGGAAAAGGCCCGGCGCAAGGAGCAGGCGCCCGTGTTCCAAGTGCTGCGCACTGCCTGGCGCCCGCTGTTGCTGTGCATCGGTGCCAATACCCTGGGCATTGCCGGGGTCTACTTCACCAATACGTTCATGATCAGTTACACCACTCAGCAGTTGCACCTGGAGCGCTCGCTGATCCTGGAGTGCCTGTTCTTCGTGGCGATCATCCAGTTTTGCGTGCAGCCGCTGGCCGCTTGGCTGTCGGAAAAGATCGGCGCCACCCGTTTCCTGGCCCTGGTCGCGCTGCTGGCGATGGCCTCGCCATACCCGATGTTCGTGCTGGTCACCTCGGGCCAGGGCCCGCTGATCGTGCTCGGCATTGCGCTGGCGGCAGCGTGCATGGCCTCGTTCTATGCGGTGATCGCTGGCTATGTCAGCGGCATGTTCGAAACCCGCGTCCGCTACACCGCCATTTCCCTGGCCTACCAGATCTGCGGTGCCATTGCCGGCGGCCTGACCCCGTTGATCGGCACTTGGCTGGCCCATTCCTTCACTGGGCAATGGTGGCCAATGGCAGTGTTCTACACCCTGATCGCCACCGTCTCGTTGGTCTGCGTGCTCGCCCTGGCGCGCCAGCACGCCCGTAGCCAGCACTTGGAACTTGCCTGATCGAACCGTTTCATTCTGGAGTACCGCACATGTTGAAAAGCAATGGCGAGCGCCTGTGGGCGAGCCTCATGGCCATGGCCGAAATCGGCGCGACCGCCCGCGGCGGCAGCTGCCGCCTGGCCCTCAGCGACGAGGACAAGGCCGGCCGTGAACTGTTCAGCCACTGGTGCCGCGAAGCTGGCCTGACGCTGACCGTGGATGCCATCGGCAACCTGTTCGCCCGACGCCCTGGCATTGACCCGGATGCCGCGCCGGTAATGATCGGCAGCCACCTCGATACCCAACCCGAAGGCGGGCGTTTCGATGGTGTCTACGGCGTGCTGGCTGGGCTTGAGGTGGTGCGCCGCCTCAACGACTTGAATATCCAGACGCGTAAACCACTGGAAGTCGCCGTATGGACCAACGAGGAGGGTGCGCGTTTCACCCCGGCCATGTTCGGCTCGGCAGTGTTCACCGGCACTCTGGCACTGGAAGAAGCGCTGGCCATCCGTGATGCCGATGGCATCAGCGTCGCTGATGAACTGCAACGTACCGGGTACGCCGGCCAGCGCCCGCTGGGCGCCCCTGTGGATGCCTATTTCGAAGCGCACATCGAACAAGGCCCGATCCTTGAAGATAACGCCAAGGCCATTGGCGTGGTCAAGGGTGGCCAGGCCATTCGCTGGCTGGATGTGACCGTCGAGGGCATGGCGGCGCACGCGGGTACCACGCCAATGCCGCTACGCAAGGATGCCTTGTACGGTGCGGCGCGGATGATCCAGGTGGTTGAGCAACTGGCCTCGGACTTTGCCCCGGAAGGCCTGACTACGGTGGGCGAACTGTCCATCGCCAAGTCTTCGCGCAACACCATTCCCGGCCTGCTGCAGTTCACGGTCGACCTGCGCCACCACCGTGATGAAGCCATCGAGGCGATGGAGCGCGAGCTGGCCCTGAAACTTCAAGCCATTGCTAGCCAGCGCGGTTTGCAGGTACGTATCCAACGCCACTGGGCCAGCCCTGCCACCCCCTTTGACGCTGACTGCGTGGCGGCCGTGCAGCAGGCGGTGGATGGCCTCGGCTATGCCCAGCAGACCATCGTCAGCGGCGCGGGCCATGACGCCATTTTACTGGCCCGTTACTGCCCGACGGCGATGGTGTTCATCCCCTGCATCGGCGGCCTGAGCCACAACGAAGCCGAGGATGTATGGCCCGACGATGCCCGCCAAGGGGCCGATGTATTGCTTAACGCCGTGCTGGCCCGTGCCGGCCTTGTCGCACACCCAGGAGAAGCCTGATGCGTTGTTACTTCCACCCCGCACAACTGCTGCACCACCCGCGTAGCTACTACTCGCGCGGCGCCATGCGTACCCCGCAGGAAGTCCCCGAGCGCGCCCTGCGGCTGTTGCAGGCGGCCCAAAACCTGGGTTTTGACATCCTTGAACCGGAGGATGCCGGCCTGGAACCGCTCAAGGCGGTGCATGGTGAGGCGTATCTGGCCTTTCTCGAAGAAGCCCATGCGCGCTGGAAAGAAGTGCCCGAGGACTGGGGCGATGAGGTCATGTCCAACATTTTCGTGCGTGAGCCCAACGCTCTGCGCGGCATCCTCGCCCAGGCTGGCCGCTACCTGGCAGACGGTAGCTGCCCGGTGGGCGAACACACCTGGCACTCGGCCTATTGGTCGGCGCAAAGCGCGGTTGCCGCGGCCAAGGCCATCCTCGACGGCGAGCCCGCCGCCTATGCGCTGTGCCGGCCGCCGGGGCACCATGCGCGGTTCGATGCCGCTGGCGGCTTCTGCTACATCAACAACGCCGCTGTCGCCGCCCAGGCCCTGCGCAGCCGTTACAGCCGTGTAGCGATCCTCGACACCGACATGCACCATGGCCAAGGGATTCAGGAGATCTTCTACCAGCGCCGGGATGTGCTGTATGTGTCGACCCATGGCGACCCGACCAACTTCTACCCAGGCGTGGCCGGGTTCGCGGACGAGCGTGGCAGTGGTGAGGGGGAGGGGTACAACCTCAACCTGCCGATGGCGCATGGGGCGAGCGAGGCGGACTTCATGGTGCAACTGGAGGTTGCCCTGGCGGCAGTGAAGGACTTTGGTGCCGAGGTACTGGTGCTGTCGCTGGGGTTCGATATCTTCGAACTGGACCCGCAGAGCAAGGTGGCTGTGACCACTGAAGGGTTCGCTGCGCTGGGTGAGCGAATTCGCGCGTTGCGCTTGCCTTGCCTGATTGTCCAAGAGGGGGGCTACCACCTGGAGAGCCTGGAGGTGAATGCGCAGGCGTTCTTTGCTGAACAGGCGGACTGGCGATAAGTGCTAGAGGCCGGCATCTATGGTTTGGCTGCCGGTCTTAAGGATGTCCCCGGTCATACACCCGCGAAGAATCCAGCATGTTGGATGGCACGGGCTTCGCCCGTGTTCGCGGGACAAGCCCGCTCCCACAGGGATTGCGCTAGATTCTGGAAATTGAGCAAGCCAGTTGTTTCCTCAGGTACTGCATCAGCCTCAAGCCCACAGGGATCGCGCTAGATTCTAGAAATTGAGCAAGGCAGTTGCTCTTGCAGTGTCCCTGCCAAATCAATAAGTGTTGTTTTGTTCTATCAGTGCATCAACTGGCTGGCATCAAGGAGCGGCGCGTCGCACATGCTTCACCAGCACCTTCTCCAGCAACTCCCACATCGCCGGGTCGGTGCTGAAGGCCACGTTGAAGCGCATCCACCCGGTCGCTTTGGCGTCGACCATGAACAACTGCCCAGGCCCAAGCATGATGCCTTTCTCCAGCGCATCGTCCAGCAACGCGGCACTGTCCGGAATGGCCGGGTGGCGGGTCCAGATGTACATGCCTTCATCCGATTCGGTAAACAGTTCGAAGCCTAATCGATGCAGATGCCGGCCAACTTCCTGGTGCGCCTCGGCCAGCCGCTGGCGCAGGCGCTTGAGGTGCTTACGCCAGCGGCCGTCGATGATCGCGGCGTACACCACACGCTCCATCACCTGTGAAGTGGTCAGGCCCGAACGCATTTTCAGGTGCAGCAGTTTCTGCATCAATTCAGGGTTGGCCAGCATGTAGCCGACCCGCACGTTGGGCGAGATGCTCTTCGAGTAGCTGCCCACGTACACCACCTGCTGCAGGTGATCGAGGCTGGCCAGGCACGGTTGCGGCTCGGCAACCATGTCGGCGTACAGGTTGTTCTCTACCAGGCGGAAGCCGTGCTGGCTGGCCAGTTGCAGCAAGCGGTGCAACTGCGGCAGCGGGGTGCGCGAGCAGGTCGGGCTGTGCAGGTGTGGCTGGGTGAAAAACGCGGTCGGGCGGTGGTGTGTCAGCAGCTGTTCCAGCTGGTTCAGGTCGTAGCCGGCCGGGGTGCGCGGCACGCCGACCAAGGTCGCGCCCTGGGTACGCAGAATGCTCATCAGGTTGGGGTAGCCGGGGTCGTCCACCAGCACCACGTCGCCCGGGCGTACCAGCGTGCGTGCGGCCAGGTCCAGCGCCTGGCTGGCGCCGTGGGTCAGCATCAACTGCGCTGGGTTGGCGACGATCGACAGTTCCTGCTGCAGGTTCTGCGCGGTCAGCGCACGCAGCTCAGGCAGGCCCATGGGGTCGCCATAGCCAGACAGTTCCAGCGGGCTGCCAGCCACCTGGCGCAGGCCGCGGCGCAGGCCGTCTTCGTACATCCAGTCGTTGGGCAGCCAGCCGCACCCTGGTTTGAAGGGCAACTGGCGGATCTCGAAGATTTGTTGCAGGTACCACTCGGAGTTGAACGTTGGTCGAGTGGTGTCGGCCTCGGCGTTGTGCTGTTCCAGCAGTTCGCCCGCCGCGCGGTTGACGAAGAACCCGGCATTGCCACGGCTCACCAACAGGCCCTGAGCGACCAGGCGGTCGTAGGCCTCGACCACGGTGAAGGTACTTACCGAATAGCTCGCGGCAAAGGCGCGGATCGACGGAACCTTGGCGCCTGGCTTGAGGGTCTGGTTGTCGATGGCCTCGCGCAACCCGTCGATGATCTGGTTCACCAACGGGGTCGAGGAGTCTGGGTGTAATTCGAACATTCGGGGCCTTCAGGGTGCGTATCGCCTGGCGTTTGCAGGGTGTACTGCATGGGCGACCTGTACAGTGCAGTGCGAGTTTCATGCCACTGTGCATGGCTCTCTGCGTCGGACATTTTTACATTAGGTGTCGGATATCGCCACATAAAGCATGTTCAGTTCGCTCCAGGCAGTCGCCCTGGGGCGCGTCAGCAGGCCGCCATGGAAGGCCTGCGTGTGTTCGCACACACCATCCTGCCCGCATTAGCACTGATGTACAGGTGAAACCGCCAGCCATCGGGGTTTCACGGTTTTCCTTGGATAAAAAGAAGCACGGGGTACACAACTGATGGACGCAACATCCACAACCACCACCGCGAAAAGCGGGCACGAGAGCAAGCTCAGTGCCTCGCTGAAGTCGCGCCACCTGACGATGATGTCGATCGCCGGGGTTATTGGCGGCGCCTTGTTCGTCGGTTCCGGCAGCGTGATCCACAGCGCCGGCCCAGCCGCTGTCCTGGCCTACCTGGCGGGCGGCATCCTGGTGGTGCTGATCATGCGCATGCTGGGTGAAATGGCGACTTCCTCGCCAGACACCGGCTCGTTCTCCACTTACGCCGATCGCGCCATTGGCCGTTGGGCCGGTTTCACCATCGGCTGGCTGTACTGGTGGTACTGGGTCATCCTGATGGCCTGGGAAGCCTACGTGGCGGGTAAGATCCTGCATGGTTTCTTCCCCGATGTGAGCGTCAACGTATTCGTGCTGGCCACGACCCTGTTGCTGATCACCGTCAACTTCTTCAACGTCAAGCACTACGGTGAGTTCGAGTTCTGGTTCGCCTTGATCAAGGTCATCGCGATCGTCTGCTTCCTGATCGTGTGTACTGCTGCCGTGATGAACATCTGGCAGTTCGGTGAAGTGCGTGGCATCAGCCACCTCACCGCCGAAGGCTTCATGCCCAATGGCATCACCACGGTGATCGGTGCCTTGCTCGGGGTGATGTTCGCCTTCCTCGGCGCGGAAATCGTGACCATCGCCGCGTCCGAAGCCAAGGACCCGGCCGCGCAGATCGTCAAGGCGACCAACTCGGTGGTCTGGCGTGTGTGCCTGTTCTACGTCGGTTCGATCTTCCTGATCGTCTGCCTGGTACCGTGGAACGACCCGCACCTGGGTGTTTCTGGCTATGGCGCCTACCGCCGTACCCTGGAACTGCTGGGCGTGCCGTATGCCGAGCTGCTGATGAACTTCGTGGTGCTGACTTCGGTGAGCAGCTGCCTGATCTCCGGCCACTACACTGCCTCGCGCATGCTGTTCTCGCTGGCCCAGCGTGGCGACGCGCCGTCGTTCTTCAAGATCACCCGCGCCGGTACCGGTGTGCCGGTGTACGCGATCATGGGTTCGTGCGCCGTGGCCGTGGTCTGTGCGTTGATCAACTTCAGCGAAACCCTGCGCCCGAAAGACGTGCTGGACACCCTGATGAACACCACCGGCATGATCGCCCTGCTGGTGTACCTGGTCATCGCCTTCTCGCAGCTGCGCATGCGCCGCAAGCTGATCGCCGAAGGCAAGGAAGTGCGCCTGAAGATGTGGCTGTTCCCGTGGCTGACCTACCTGGTGATCGCGTTCATCGTGGCTGCCTTGGTCACCATGGCCTTCATGCCTGACTACCAGATCCTGGTGATCTCCACCGGCATCGCTGCGGCGGTCGTAGTGGCGATGGGTGTGGTGCACCAGATTCGCTCTGGTAGCAAGCAGCACTAAGCGTCATTCGCGTCTGGAAACGGCCGGCTCCCTCGGGGACCCGGCCGTTTCGCGTTGTTGGGCCTGGGCTTTTTCTGCGGGCATATGGAAACGCTGGTTCATCCACGGTGAACCGAGCAGGGCAGCGGCCCCGATCAGGGCCAGGATGGCGATTGCGATGTAGGTTTTCATGGGTGTGCGCATGCAAGGACTGACTTCAAGCAGAGGTGATCAGTTCCGGCGTAATCCTTTCGCAACCCTCCCGCCGGGCGACAGATGGCATATGCTAGGCACATAGCCCGTCCAAAGGAGCCGCACATGGCCTGGTCCGCCAACCAGTATTCCCTGTTCGAAGACGAACGCACGCGCGCCGTACGCGACCTGATTGCCGCCATCCCGCCACGGCCGGTACGCCACGCCACCGACCTGGGTTGCGGCCCCGGCAATTCAACCGAGGTGCTGCTGCAACGTTATCCCGATGCCCAGGTAACAGCGCTGGACAGCGACCCCGACATGATCGCCAAAGCCCGCGAACGCAAACGCCTGTGCATCCCCCGGGTACGCACGGTCATTGGCGACATCGGCGGCTGGTCCGCGCCCGAGTCGCAGGACCTGATCCTGGCCAATGCCTCGCTGCAATGGGTACCTGACCATGCCTCGCTGTACCCGCACCTGGTGCGCCAGCTCAGCGAAGGCGCCAGCCTGGCCGTGCAGACCCCGGACAACCTCGACGAACCCGCCCACCGGCAGTTGCGCGAGATTGCCAGCCAAGGGCCTTGGGCGGCAAAATTCGCCGACTTCCAGCTGCCGCCCCGGCACGGTGCAGCATTCTATTACGACCTGCTCAGCCCACTGTGTGCCCGGGTCGATGTGTGGCGCACCACCTATCACCACCCATTGCCGGGTGGCGCCGAAGCGGTGGTGGAATGGTTCAAGGGCTCGGCGTTGCGCCCTTACCTGGGCCGGCTGGACGCGCAGGAGCAGGCCGACTTCCTGCAGATGTACCTGCAGGCGATGCAGCGCGACTACCCGCCGGCCACCGATGGCAAGGTGCTGTTGCCGTTCCCGCGCCTGTTCGTGATCGCTACCCGCTAGGACGGCGCCAGCGCCAAACCACGTAGCTGTAGATGGCCAGGTTGAGCACGAGCACGAAGCTGCCCAGCAGGAGCTGGATAGGCGGTGTCAGGCCGGCGGGGTAGATCAACGGCCAGATGTAGTGCTCGACGAAGCCGCCGTCGTAGCCCGCATCCCCGGCGGCGCCGCGCATGCGATTTTCCCACGTGGTCAGTGGGCAGCCCAGGTGCAGGCACTCTACCGCCAGGCCCCAGGCCAGGGCCGGCAGGTGCAGCCACAGGGCAGGGCGCCAGCGCAGCACCAGCAGGCCGCCGAACAGCACCAGTAGGATGAAGGCCAGGTGCAACAGCACCAGGGTGTCGGCAAGAAGGCGGTACAGCATGGTTTGGGTGCCGGGGGGACTGGGATTATCCCAGCATAGTTGGGTGTTTGATCGGGCCTACACCCCTTCCTCGACCATCTGCAGGAAAGTCGCCACCACCCGCCGCGTACGCTGCTCACTCAGGCACACCAGGGTCTCGGTCAAGTGCCGCTGGCAATCGACGATCGGCAACGCACACACCCGCGCATCGGCACCGAACTCGGCCGCCGACACCACGCCCACGCCAATCCCTACCACCACCGCTTCTCGCGCTGCTTCGCGGCCCTCCACCTGGATGGCTGCGCGGATCCGCAGGCCGGCACGTTGCATCTCTTCTTCCAGCGTTTGCCGCGTGACCGAGCCGGGCTCGCGCAGCACCAGTGGCGTGTCGTCCAAGTCGGCCAGGCTGATCGAGCCGCGGCTGGCCCATGGGTGGTGGTGGGAAACGAATGCCACCATCGGGTCACGACGCAGTGGCAGGCAATGCAGGCGCTCATCGTCGACATCCCGCCCCAGCAGGGCCAGGTCGGCCTGGTAGCTGAACAGCCGGGCCAGTGATTCATCGGTGTTACCGGTTTCGATCTTCACCTGGATGCCCGGGTAGCGCTGGCAAAACCGGGCGATCTGCGGCAGCACATGCACCGGCGCATCCACTGCCAGCACCAGGCTGCCGGTGTGCAGCGCCCGCGAGTCGTGCAGCAGCTCCTGTGCCTCGGCCTCGCAGGCGAACAGGCGCTGGCTGATGCCCAGCAGCCGCTCGCCGAGATCGGTGAGCTGCACCGAGCGCTTGTTGCGGTGGAACAGCAATACCCCGAAGCGCTCCTCCAGTTTGCGCACCTGGTCGGACACCGCAGGTTGGGTAAGAAACAGCTTTTCTGCGGCGCGGGTAAAGCTGCCGTGCACAGCCACCGCGTGGAAAGCCTTGAGTTGAGCGTGGGAAACCGACATGACGACCTCAGTAACAAGCTGGGCTTATGTGTGAAATACGATAAATCGATTTTATTTATCTTGCAGCAGCTGTTTCCATGTATTTCAGCCCGACGCTGGCACCACGAGTGCCGCCAGGGCCATGGCGCTCACCCGGCGCCACCTGACCCGATGACAGCCTCGTCATCGCTGTGCGTAACACAAGAACAAGACAGGCGTTTCTTCACATTCTGCCGGCACACTCAAGCAAGAGGTCAGACTTACATGAATCATTCCCTAGCCACGTTCAAGCGTTGGCGCATGCAGATTTTCGCCATCACCTGGCTGGCCTACGCCGCCTTCTACTTCACCCGCAAGGCCTTCTCGGTGGCCAAACTGGGCATCGCCGAAGACCCCGGTTTCATGCTCGACAAGGCCGCCATGGCCAACCTCGACGCCATCTACCTGGCTGCCTACGCGGTGGGCCAGTTCACCTGGGGCATGCTGGCCGACCGTTTCGGCCCGCGTGTGGTGGTGCTGGGCGGGTTGCTGATTTCGGCAGTGGCGGCGGTGGTGATGGGCAGCTACGCCACCTTCCCGATCTTCGCTACCTGCATGCTGGTGCAGGGCCTGGCGCAATCCACCGGCTGGGCCGGGTTGTGCAAGAACATCGGCAGCTTCTTCCCGGCTTCGCAGCGTGGGCGGGTGCTGGGCCTGTGGAGCTCCTGCTATGCCTTCGGCGGCCTGGTGGCCTCGCCGTTTGCTGGCTGGTGGGCCTACACCCTGGTGGGCAGCTGGCATGCCGCGTTCTTCTCCAGTGCGGCCGTGGTTGCGCTGGTGGCGGTGCTGTTCTTCTTCCTGCAGCGCAACAAGCCTGAAGATGTCGGCCTGCCGGCGGTAGAGCCTGAGCCGCAGAGCATGGCACCGGCCGACAGCCTGTGCAGTGTTTGGGCGCCGTTGAAGGAAATCTTGCGCAACCGCACCGTCCTGACCCTGGGCCTGGCGTACTTCCTGCTCAAGCCTGCGCGCTACGCCATTCTGCTGTGGGGCCCGGTGATCGTTTTCGAGCAGATGCCCTCGGTGGGCAAGGTAGGCGCCGCGATCATCCCGACCGCCTTCGAACTGGCCGGGCTGCTGGGCCCGATCATGATCGGCCTGGCCTCCGACAAATTGTTCGGCGCGCGGCGCATGCCGGCCTGCGTGATCAGCCTGGTGTTGCTGACCGTGACGCTGGCGGCGTTCATGGCGGCCATGCACACCGGCAGTGTCATGCTGGTGGTATGCCTGCTGTTCGTCATGGGCCTGACCCTCTACGGGCCGGACTCGATGATCAGCGGCGCCGCCGCCATCGACTTCGGCACCGCCAAGGCCGGTGCTACCGCGGCCGGGTTCGTCAACGGTTGCGGCTCGGTGGGGGCGGTGCTGGGCGGGCTGCTGCCGGGTTATTTCGATGGCGTCACAGTGTTCATCGTGTTTGCCGGCTGCGCGCTGTTCTCGGCGTTGGTGCTGCTGCCGCACTGGAACAGCCGCCCGGCCAGCAGCCCGCAGAGCACCGATGTGGCGCCGAACACCAGCATGGCAATCAAGCCACTGCGTACCTGAGGAAAGCGAGCGAATGAGACCCTTCTGGCTACAACAGGCCCTGGAATCGACCGAGGACGCGGTGTGCCCGCCGCTGCAGGGCGATGCCCGTTGCGATGTGTGCATCGTCGGCGGTGGGTATACCGGCCTGTGGACGGCGTTGATGCTCAAGGAGGCGGTACCGGCGCTGGATGTCGTGCTGATCGAGGCCGATATCTGCGGTGCCGGTGCCAGCGGCCGCAATGGTGGTTGTGCATTGTCCTGGTCGGCCAAGTACTTCACCCTCGAACGGCTGTTCGGGGCAGCCGAGGCGGTGCGCTTGGTACGCGAGTCGGAGCGTAGCATCGGCGAAATCGGCGCGTTCTGTGCGGCCAACGACATCGACTGCGATTACCGCCTGGACGGCACGTTGTACACCGCCACCAATGCCGCCCAGGTCGGTGGCACCGACGCGGTGATCGCCGCGCTGGAGCAAAAGGGCATCAACTCGTTCCGCCGCCTGCCGCTGGAGCAGGTGCAGCGCCTGGCCGGTTCGGCGCGGCACCTGGAAGGCTGGTTCTCGCCGGCCGCTGCCACCGTGCAACCCGGCAAGCTGGTGCGCGGTCTGCGCCGGGTGGCCTTGCAGCGCGGCGTGCGCATCTTCGAGGGCACCACCATGACCGGGCTGGAGCATGGCGCCCCGGTGCAGGTACGCACGGCCAATGGTAGCGTGCGCGCCGACCGCGTGGTGCTGGGCCTCAATGCCTGGATGGCGCGGGCCTTCCCGCAGTTCGAGCGCAGCGTGGCGATTGTTTCCAGCGACATGGTGATCACCGAACCGTGCCCCGAACTGCTGCGTGAGATCGGCCTGGACAGCGGGGTCAGCGTGCTCGACTCGCGGATTTTCGTGCATTACTACCACAACACCTCCGATGGCCGGCTGATGCTGGGCAAGGGCGGCAACACCTTTGCCTATGGCGGGCGCATGCTGCCGGTATTCGACCAGCCCTCGCCGTACCGGCCATTGCTGCGCGAAACCCTGGGCGAGTTCTTCCCGGCGCTGGCCGAGGTGCCGCTGGCGGCCAGCTGGAACGGGCCGTCGGACCGCTCGGTGACCGGCCTGCCTTTTTTTGGCCGGCTGGACGGGCAGGGCAACGTGTTCTACGGCTTTGGCTACTCCGGCAGCGGTGTCGGGCCGTGCCACATGGGCGGGCAGATTCTCTCGTCGCTGGCACTGGGGCTGGACAACCCGTGGACCCGCTCGCCGCTGGTCAAGGGGCCGCTGGGGCTGTTCCCGCCTGAGCCGATCCGCTACCTGGGGTCGCTGATGGTGCGCAATGCCATCCGCCGCAAGGAGCGCGCCGAGGACCACGGGTTGCGCCCGCGCCGGCTGGATGTGCGCTTGGCACGCTTCGCTGCGGCGGCAGGCAAAGCCGATAAAGGCTGATGAGATTTCTTGTCGATCCCATGCCCGAGGGCGTATAAACTGCACCCACTTTTGGCCGGTCGCTTCCTGAACCGGCCGCTGAAACAAAGAGAGTCGACATGGGCGCACAGTGGAAAGCCAAGCATAGAGAAACAGCTGCCAACGCCAAGGGCAAGATCATGGGCAAGCTGGCCAAGGAAATTCAGATTGCTGCCAAGTCGGGCGCCGACCCGGACATGAACCCGCGCCTGCGCCTGGCCATCGTCCAGGCCAAGAAAGCGTCGATGACCCGTGAAACCCTGGAGCGTGCGATCAAGAAAGGCGCGGGCCTGGACGGCGAGGCCGTGCAGTACCATGCCGTCAGCTATGAAGGCTTCGCTCCGCACCAAGTGCCGCTGATCGTCGAGTGCCTGACCGACAACGTCAACCGCACCGTCGCGCAAATCCGCGTGCTGTTCCGCAAGGGCCAGCTGGGTGCCAGCGGCTCGGTGACCTGGGACTTCAACCATGTCGGCCTGATCGAAGCCACCCCGGAAGGCGACGCCGACCCGGAAATGGCTGCCATCGAAGCCGGTGCCCAGGACTTCGAAGAAGGTGAAGAAGAGGGCTCGACCCTGTTCATCACCGACACCACCGACCTCGACGCAGTGCAGAAGGCCCTGCCGGAGCACGGCTTCACCGTGACCTCGGCGAAGATCGGCTACACCCCGAAAAATCCGGTGAGCGCGGCCAGCCTGAGTGCTGAAGCACTGGCTGAGGTGGAAGCGTTCCTCGAAGCGATCGACGAGAACGATGACGTGCAGAACGTCTACGTGGGTCTGACCGCCTAAAAAGCTGGGGCCGCCTGGCGGCCCATTTGCGGGCAAGCCCGCTCCCACAGGTTATTCACGATGCTGAAATATGTGAAAACCCTGTGGGAGCGGGCTTGCCCGCGAATAGGCCCTTGAACTCCACCGCAGGGAGCCTGCATGAACCCCACCTTCGCCTCCCTCAGCCTTGCCCACCTGCGCACCCTCGACCACCTGCTGCAGCTGAAAAACCTCAGCCACGCCGCCGAACGCCTGGGCGTAAGCCAGTCGGCCCTGAGCCGCCAGCTGGCGCACTTGCGTGAAGCCTTCGACGACCCCTTGCTGGTGCGCCAAGGCCGTGGCTACGTGCTCAGCGAACATGCCGAAGCCTTGGTCGAGCCGCTGCGGCAAGTGCTCGAAGAACTGCACGCGCTGCGCCAACCTGCCGTATTCGACCCGGCCCGCTGCGAGCGGCGCTTCTGCCTGGCGGCCTCGGACTATGTGGCCGAGCACATGCTGCCGTTGCTGGTCGCTGCGCTGGAGCACGAAGCGCCCGGCGTATCGCTGGAGTACCGCACCTGGCAGGCCGGCCAGTATGCCTTGCTGGCCAGTGGCGAAATCGACCTGGCGACCACGTTGTTCGACGAGTCACCGCCCAACCTGCACGGGCGCCTGCTGGGCGAGGACCGCGCCGTGTGCCTGATGCGCCGCGATCACCCGCTGACTGCACATGCCGCGCTCAGCCAGGCCGACTACCTGGCGCACAAGCACGTGCGTATCTCCGGCGGCGGGGACAAGGACAGCTTCATCGACCGCCATCTGCGCGCGCAGGGCCTGCAGCGGCGGGTCAGCCTGGAAGTGCCGTTTTTCTCTGCCACGGTCAACGTGATTGCCAGCACTCAGGCCGTGGCCACGGTCCCCGAGCACATCGCCCGGCAGCTGAGCCGTTTGCATGACCTGGCCTGGCGACCACTGGGCTTCATCGACCACAGCCAGCGGTACTGGGTTGTGTGGCACCAGCGCCTGCAGGCCTCGGCCGAGCACCGCTGGTTGCGGAACCGGGTATTCGAGTTGTGGCGCCAGTCGCAGTTTGGTGTGCAGGGCGGGCATGCGGGTTTGCCATAGCAGCTATGCGGGAAGCGGGGTTATTCGGTTGGGGATAGGTGCCTAGACTGGGGCGATGCGTACCCCACAGGAGAGCGAGCGTGACCCCCGAACAATTCCGCCAGTATGGCCACCAGCTGATCGACCTGATCGCCGACTACCGACAGACCGTGGGCGAACGCCCGGTCATGGCCCAGGTCGAACCTGGCTATCTCAAGGCCGCCTTGCCTGCAACCGCGCCTCAACAAGGCGAACCCTTCGCGGCTATTCTCGACGACGTCAACAACCTGGTCATGCCCGGCCTGTCCCATTGGCAGCACCCGGACTTCTACGGCTACTTCCCCTCCAACGGCACCCTGTCCTCGGTGCTAGGGGACTTCCTCAGCACAGGCCTGGGTGTGCTGGGCCTGTCGTGGCAGTCCAGCCCGGCCCTGAGCGAACTGGAAGAAACCACGCTCGACTGGCTGCGCCAGCTGCTGGGCTTGTCTGGCCAATGGAGCGGGGTGATCCAGGACACCGCCTCGACCAGCACCTTGGTAGCGCTGATCAGCGCCCGTGAGCGCGCCACCGGCTATGCCTTGGTGCGCGGCGGCCTGCAGGCCGAAGCCAAACCGTTGATTGTGTATGTCAGCGCCCACGCCCATAGCTCGGTGGACAAGGCCGCGCTGCTGGCCGGTTTTGGTCGTGACAACATTCGCCTGATTGCAACCGATGAACGCTACGCGCTGCGCCCTGAAGCCTTGCAGGCGGCGATCGAGCAAGACCTGGCTGCCGGCAATCAGCCATGTGCCGTGGTGGCGACCACCGGCACCACCACCACCACCGCCCTCGACCCGCTGCGCCCGATCGGCGAAATCGCCCAGGCCCATGGCCTGTGGCTGCATGTGGACTCGGCCATGGCCGGTTCGGCAATGATCCTGCCCGAGTGCCGCTGGATGTGGGAGGGCATCGAACTGGCCGATTCGGTGGTGGTCAACGCGCACAAGTGGCTGGGCGTGGCCTTCGACTGCTCGATCTACTACGTGCGTGACCCGCAGCATTTGATCCGGGTGATGAGCACCAACCCCAGCTACCTGCAGTCGGCGGTGGATGGCGAGGTGAAGAACCTGCGTGACTGGGGTATCCCGCTGGGGCGCCGGTTCCGTGCCTTGAAGCTCTGGTTCATGTTGCGTAGCGAGGGCGTCGAGGCGTTGCAGGCGCGGCTGCGGCGTGACCTGGAGAATGCCCAATGGCTGGCGGAGCAGGTGGGGGCTGCGGCGGAGTGGGAGGTGTTGGCGCCGGTACCGTTGCAGACCCTGTGCATTCGCCATCGGCCGGCGGGGCTGGCAGGGGAGGCGCTGGATGCACATACCAAGGGTTGGGCTGAGCGGCTGAATGCGTCCGGGGATGCCTATGTGACACCGGCGACGCTGGATGGGCGGTGGATGGTGCGGGTGTCGATCGGGGCCTTGCCGACTGAGCGGGGGGATGTCGAGCGGTTGTGGGGGCGTCTGCAGGGCGTGGTCAAAGGCTGACATTGCTGGGGCTGCAGCGCAGCCCCAGCGATCTATCAGTGACTCACCGTCTGAAAGCTGCCTTTACGGTTAGCCTCATACGCTTCCTTGTCCATCGGCTTGGCCTGCGGGTTACCCAGGTCTTCCATCGCCAGGCGGTGGGTTTCCGGAGCAATGTAGGCCGCCAAGGCGCACACGCAGGTGATGAAGAACGCCAGCCCACCGACCACCAGCGGGATGTTTTCCGAGCCAGGTGGTGCAACCAGGGCGAACAGCGCCGGCAGCATGGCAGTCAGCATGGTGCCGATGTTCTGTGCAATGGCCATGGCCGAAACCCGGTAGCGGGTTTGGAACAGCTCTGGGTAGAAGCTTGGGAACACCGCGTTATAGCCCTGGTAGACCATGCCCCACATCACGATCGAGGCGGTGAACGCCAGCGGTACGTTCTGGATGCTGATCGCATACAGGTAGACGAAGGCCAGCAGGCCCGAGCCCAGGCAACCGGCGATCATGGTCGGGCGACGGCCGATCTTGTCCGACAGGTTGCCGACAAACGGAATCACGAGCACCGCGACGATGTTGCCGACTACCGGGATCCACAGGTACACGCTCTTGTCGAAGCCGATGCCATAGGCAGGCTGCACCGCGTAGGCCGCACCGAATATGGTGGCCACGACCGGGATCACGTTCATCAGTGCCATGAACATCACCAGCACCATGTGCTTCCAGCTGTGGCGGAAGGCTTCGCTGATTGGCGACTTGGCGACTTTGTCCTGTTTCTCTTCCTTCACGAACGCCGGGGTTTCGTGCACTTCCTTGCGGATGATGAAACCGGCAATCAGCACGATGGCGCTCATCAGGAAGGGAATGCGCCAGCCCCAGTCGTTGAAGGCTTCGGTTGGCATGAAGTAGGCCAGCGGCAGGAATACCGCGGCTGCCATCACCTGGCCGGCCTGTACGCCCTGCAGGGTAAAGCTGGCGTAGTAGCCTCTGCGGCCGAATGGCGCATGCTCCATGATCATCGAGCTGGCCCCGGAAATTTCACCGGCCACGGCAAAGCCCTGGATCAGGCGCAGCACCACCAGCAAGGCCGGTGCGAGGAAGCCGATGTCGTGGTAGGTCGGCAGCAGGCCGACGGCCATGGTCGACAGGCCCATCAGGAACATGCACAGCAGCAGCACGTTCTTGCGGCCGCGGGTGTCACCCCAGTGGCCCAGCACGAAAGCGCCAACCGGCCGCGCCAGGTAGCCCACCCCATAGGTGGCCAGCGAGGCGATGATGGCCATTTTCGGGTCGGTATTGGGGAAGAAGATCTGCGGGAAAATAAGTGCAGCGGCCTGGGCGTAGATGAAGAAGTCGTAGTACTCGAGTGCCGAGCCTATCCATCCACTGGCGGTCGCTTTTTTCGCTTGCGAGCTGGAGTGAGCCATCGTTGTCTCCGTTGTTATTGTTGTTTGCGCAGGTTCCGCCAGGGGGTATTTGCCAAGGCAGGAGGCAGCGGTCGGTGTGCCTGCGTCTGTGGTTCATGTTGACCACGGGCCAGTAGACTGGCAATTCGCTAAAACGGGTTGTGTGCGATAATCGAACGCAAAACTAACCATTCCGTACAAAGAGATTGAAGCGACGACTTTACCTGCGAATAATCGATCGTGCCATAAACTGTGACAGGTGTTTTTACTTGTCAGGCACCGTATTTCACTAACAACAAGGAACTCCCGCCATGCAGCGTTCGATCGCTACCGTGTCCTTGAGCGGCACACTGCCGGAAAAGCTCGAAGCCATCGCCGCCGCCGGTTTTGACGGCGTCGAGATCTTCGAAAACGATCTGCTTTACTACGCGGGCAGCCCGCGCCAGGTCCGCCAGATGTGCGCCGACTTGGGCATTGCCATCACCCTGTTCCAGCCGTTCCGCGACTTTGAAGGCTGCCGCCGCGACCGCTTGCAGAAAAACCTCGACCGCGCCGAGCGCAAGTTCGACCTGATGCAGGAACTGGGTACCGACCTGGTGCTGGTGTGCAGCAACGTCCAGGCCGATGCCCTTGGCGATGAACAGCTGCTGGTCGACGACCTGCGCCTGCTCGGCGAGCATGCAGGCAAGCGCGGGCTGCGCATTGGTTACGAAGCGCTGGCCTGGGGCCGCCACGTCAACACCTACCAGCAAGTGTGGAACCTGGTGCGCCAGGCCGACCACCCGGCGCTTGGGGTGATTCTCGACAGCTTCCATACCCTGTCGCTGAAGGGCGACCCGAGCGCGATCCGCGACATCCCCGGCGACAAGATCTTCTTCGTGCAAATGGCCGACGCGCCGATCCTGGCCATGGATGTGCTGGAGTGGAGCCGCCACTTCCGCTGCTTCCCGGGCCAGGGCGAAATGGACATGGCCGGTTTCCTCGCGCCGATCCTCGCCACCGGCTACCGTGGCCCGCTGTCGCTGGAAATCTTCAACGACGGCTTCCGCGCCGCGCCGCCGCGGCAGAACGCCGCCGATGGCCTGCGTTCGCTGCTGTACCTTGAGGAACAAACTCGCCTGCGCCTGGAACAGGAAAACACCCCGATCGAACCTGGCGTGCTGTTCACTCCGCCACCGGCCAGCACCTATGATGGCGTCGAGTTCCTTGAATTTGCCGTCGACGAGGCCGTCGGCGCCCGTCTGGGCAGCTGGTTGAAGCGCCTGGGCTTTGCCGAAGCGGGGAAACACCGCAGCAAAGAAGTGCAATTGCTGCGCCAGGGCGACATCAACATCGTACTGAACGCCGAGCCGTATTCGTTTGGCCACAACTTCTTCGAGGCCCACGGCCCGTCTCTGTGCGCCACCGCCCTGCGGGTCAAGGACCAGCAGGCGGCCCTGAAGCGTGCCACTGCCTACCGTGGCCAACCATTCCGTGGCCTGGTTGGCCCTAACGAGTGCGAAGTTCCGGCGGTACGTGCACCGGATGGCAGCCTGCTGTATCTGGTGGAGCAGGGCACTGCTGGCCATACCCTGTACGACACCGACTTCAGCCTGGACTCGAACGCCACCGCCACTGGCGGCCTGCGCCGCATCGACCACATGGCCCTGGCGCTGCCGGCCGAATCGCTGGACAGCTGGGTACTGTTCTACAAGAGTCTGTTCGACTTCGCCGCCGACGACGAAGTGGTGCTGCCCGACCCGTATGGCCTGGTCAAGAGCCGCGCTTTGCGCAGCCAGTGCGGCACCTTGCGCCTGCCGCTGAATATCTCGGAAAACCGCAACACCGCCATCGCCCATGCGTTGTCCAGCTATCGCGGTTCAGGGGTGCACCACATCGCCTTCGATTGTGACGACATCTTCCGTGAAGTGGCCCGAGCCAAGCTGGCCGGTGTGCCGCTGCTGGAAATCCCGCTGAACTACTACGACGACCTGGCGGCGCGCTTCGACTTCGACGACGAGTTCCTCAGCGAGCTGGCTTACTACAACGTGCTTTATGACCGCGATGCCCAAGGTGGCGAGCTGTTCCACGTGTACACCGAGCCGTTCGAGGAGCGTTTCTTCTTCGAGATCATCCAGCGCAAGGGCGGCTATGCCGGCTATGGCGCGGCCAACGTCGCGGTGCGCCTGGCGGCCATGGCCAAGGCCCGCAGTGGTGCGGCGCGCAAGCCAGTCCTCTGACTGCCTAAGCTCAAGGGCGTTCGGCCACCAGTAACAACGACTGCGGCACCCCACTCTGGGGGTGCTGCGGTTCTTGCAAGCCAGCCAACCGAAAACCCGCCATGTCCAGCGCGGTCAGCCAACTGCTCAACGTGCGGAAGTACCACGGCATCACCTGCCAGTCCCCGGCCAGCCCGGCAAATGACTCCTCCCGCCAGCCATCCTGGTAATCCCCGTCAGCGACACACCACGGGTGCAGGGTCTGGATCACCAGCGCGCCACCCGGCACCAGCAACGCATTCATTGCCGCCAGCAGGGCAATGATGTCTTGCTGCAACAGGGCAAAGTTGGCGCAGATCAGGTCATAGCCTGTTTCGACATCAACCTGCGCATCCGCCAATTGCGCATAACTGGCCAGGTACACCTTGCCGGACCCGGCAGCACGGGCGGCCTCCACCAATGCGCGGTCACCATCTACGCCAACCGCCTCGATTCCCCGTGCGCCCAGCGCGCGCAGCAACCAGCCCTCACCACAACCAAGATCCAGCACCCGTTCAGGCTGGCGGCCAAGGACCGCCAGCAGGATGGCCTGGTCGGTAACTTGCCGCCGGCTCTCGATCGCACCGCTGCGCACGGCGTCAATCCAGGCTTGGGCGTTGTGCTGCCAGCTGTCGAGCAAAGCGTCTTCAGGGTTGCGCATGCACCTCTCCTTTCAGCCTGCCACAGCGCGCTGCTTCTTGACCCGGTACATGTGCCCGTCCGCGTGGCGCAGCAGCGTGTCGGCATCGTTGCCGTCTTCAGGGAAGCGCGCTACGCCAATGCTGCAGGTCGGCGCATCGATACCGGAAAAGTCGGCGTCGAGCGGCTCGGCCATGACCGCCAGAATGTGCTGCACCTGCATGGCGATGGCGTCCGGCGACGGGCAGTCGGGCAGCAACACGGTGAACTCGTCGCCACCCATCCGTGCCACCGTGCCGGCTGCGCCGATGCAGTTTTCCAGGCGCCGGGCCAGTGTGCACAGCACCTGGTCACCCACGCTGTGCCCGTAGTTGTCGTTGATCTGCTTGAAGTCATTGATATCGAGGAACAGCAACGCCAGCGCGTGGTTGTGGCGCCGCGCCGAGGCCAGGGCTGTATCCAGCCGCTGATGGAACATGGCCCGGTTGGCCAGCCGGGTCAGCGGGTCGTGATGGGCGAGGAAGCGCAGTTCTTCCTCGGCGTGGTATTGGGCGGTGACATCGCGCGCCACGCCGATACGCGCGTCGGCCTCATCGGACCAGCCGGCTGCCCAGAGGATATGCACCACGCCGCCATCCTTGCGGATGTAGCGGTTGCGGAAGTCGTAGTGCGGCTGACCATTCATCACTCGCACGATCGAGGCGCGGGTGGCGGCGAGGTCGTCGGGGTGCATGTAGTCGGTGATCGGCGTGCCGACCAGTTCGCTGGCCTGGTAGCCCAGCAATGCTTCGCAGGCATCACTGACGAAGACGATCTGGTTGTCCCTGTCGACCACGAATACCGTGTCCAGCATCAGGTGGATCAGCCTTGGGTACAGCGCGTGGAGGTCTACGGGCATGGTGCATGGGTGTCCGCGGCGGGGTGACCGATCATAGCCTGAAACAGGACAAAATGGGGCAGACGCCGCAAGCCCACAGCGGCTGCGTCAGCCAGTGAAGTATGGAGCAATCTTCCTCCCGCGAGGTATCAGTTGCTCACGACCAGCTCCGGCCCCAGGTAACCATTGATCTGCTCGATATCATCATCCCCCAGGCTGCCCACCGACGAGGCCAGCCGCAGGCGCGACATCAGGTAGTTGAGCTTGGCCTCGAACAGGTCATGGCGGGCGTCATACAGCAGCTCCTCGGCATTGAGCACATCCGAGTTGGTGCTGGTGCCACCTTCCTTGAAGCCCTTGCGGGTCGAGGTCAGCGAACGCTCGTTGGAGGCCACCGCCTTTTCCAGTGCCTGAATGCGCAGGGCGCCACTTTGCACGCCACGGTACTCGCGGGTAGTGTCGGAAATCACCTCCTGACGGGTGGCGTCCAGTTCATCCAGGGCCTTGGAGCTGTTGGCGCTGGCCTGGCGGGTCAGGGCACTGGTGCTGCCACCGCTGTACAGCGGGATGTTCAGCTCCAGCCCGATCGAGCTGTAGTGGTTGCGCTGGTTCAGCTCGGAAATCGACTGGCTGCTGCCAGCGGTGTAGCCCGCCACGAAGTCCAGCGTGGGGTAGTGCCCGGCGCGGGCGCGCTTGACTTCTTCCTCGGCCAGCGCGTAGCTGTGCCGGCGCGCATGAATCAGTGGGCTGTCGGCCTGGGCCTTGACCAGCCACTCCTGCAGGTTGCCCGGCATCAGCGGCGGGGTGGTGAACCCAGGCTGCAGGGTGGTCAACGCCTGCGGCGTTTCACCAATGTATTCCTCCAGCTTGCGCCGGGCGTTGACCAGGTTGTCCTGGGCATCGATCAGGTCGGCCTCGGCCAGGTCGCGGCGGGCCACCGATTCGTCGACATCGGTGATGGTACCGGCGCCCAGTTCCTTGCGCCGCTTCGCCGATGCCAGCTGTTCCTCGAAAGCGTTCAGCTTGGCCTTGGCCAGGGTGATGGTTTCGCTGGCCAGCAGCACGTCGAAGTACGCGTCGGCCAAGCGCACCGCAGCGTCCTGGCTCTTGGCGTCGAACACTGCCACGCTGTAGTCGGCGCGTTGCTGGCCCTGGCGGTACTCGGCCATCTTCTGCTTGTTGAACAGCGGCTGGCGCAGGCGCACGTTGGCGCCCTTGGAGTCATAGTCGAGGTCGTTGTCCTGGCCATTCTGGCGCTGGCTGCCATCGACCCGGTTGAAGTAGGCGGCGGCGTTGATCTGCGGCAGCAGGCCGGCCTCGCCGATGGCGCGGTTTTCGCCACCGGCTTGTTTTTCATGCACGGCAGCGCGGTAGATCGGGCCTTGGTACTGCAACAGGTCCCAGGCTTGCTTCAGGTCCATGGCACTGGCCTGTACGGCAACTCCCAGCAGGCACAACAGCAGGCACGGGCGTTTCATGTCATTGCTCCTTGAACGCGGCGTCCACGCGTTCGAGCATTGGTTTGAGCAGGTAGCTGAGCAGGTTGCGCTCGCCGGTCTTGATGGTGACGGTGGCAGGCATGCCGGGGCGGATGTGGTTGCTGCCCAGCAAACCCATGCCGGCCGGCGTCACTTCCACCTGGGCCAGGTAGAACGGCTGCTTGCTTTCTTCGTCGAGCAGCCGGTCGGCAGAAATGGTTTTTACCCGGCCGGGAATGTTCGGCGTCTGCGCATGGTTGAAGGCCGGGAAGGCGATGTCCACGTCAAGGCCTGGGACCATCTTGTCGATCGCCTGCACCGGGATCATCGCATCGACCTGCAGCGGCTGGTCGAGGGGCACCACTTCCATGATCTTGGCCCCGGGCTGGATGATGCCGCCGACCGTGGCGATGCTCAGGCCCTGGACCATGCCGTCGATCGGCGAGCGGATCACCGTGTGGGTCACTTCATAGTCCAGTGCGCGCAAGCGATCGGCCAGGGTGGTGTTTTCCTTGGCGGTATCGGTCAGTTGCGACTCCACCTCCTTCAGGTAATCGTGCTGGCGCTGCAGGATGCGCAGCTTGATCTCGGTCGCCTGGCTGCGCGCCCGGGCAATGTTATTGAGGTTTTCGGCCTGGCCGGCGGACAGGTCAGCATTGCTGCGCTCCAGCTCCAGCAGGCGGTTGCGGGGTACATAACCTTCGGCGGCCAGTACCCGGGTGCCTTGCAGTTCCTGGTTGAGGAAGCCGATCTGCGAGGCGCGGGCGCCGTACACCTGCTGCAGGCCTTTCAGTTGCACTGCCGAGGCCGTGAGGTTTTCTTCAAGGATGCTCAGTTCGCCGGCCAGGCCCGCGCGGCGGGTGTCGAGCAGGCGCTGTTGCAGGTCCATGGCGGCCAGCAAGCGTGGGTCATTGGCGTAGTGTTCCAGCAGGGCAGGGTCGAACGTAACGGTATCGCGGCCATCGCGTTCGGCTTCCAGGCGGTTTTCCACGGTCTTGCTGACGATGTACTGGGCGCTGAGAGCGCCTTGTTCGGCCACCGCGCGCAGGGCATCGAGGCGCACCACTTCCTGGCCTTTCTTCACCACATCACCTTCGCGCACCATGATCGCTTCAACGGTGCCACCGCTCAGGTGCTGGACCGCCTTGCGGTTGCTGGTGACCTTGACCGTACCGGTGGCGACCACGCCGGCGTCCAGTGGCGCCAGGCAGGACCACAGCAGGAAGCCGCCGAAGCCGGCGATGACCAGCCATACGCCCCAGCGTACCGGGCGGCCCGCGTCCAGGTCGATCAGGTGGCTGGTCTCGGCGGGGATCAGTTCGGCATGTTGAGTCATCTGCATGATCGGTTACTCCCGTACCTTGACCGAAGCCAGCGGTGCCGCAGCCGTTGCCGGAATCACCGCGGCCTTGCGCAGGGCGGCGAACACTTCGTCGCGGCTGCCAAGCATGTGCACACCGCCGTCGCGCAGCATCAGTATCTGGTCGACTGCGCACAGCACATTGGGCCGGTGGGAAATCAGCACCACCGTGGCGCCGCGTGCCTTGAGCTCGGCCAGGGCATCGACCAGGGCTTTTTCACCCACGTCATCGAGGTTGGCGTTGGGCTCGTCCAGCACCACCAGGTTGGGCTCGCCATACAGGGCGCGGGCCAGCGCGATGCGTTGCTTCTGGCCGCCAGACAATGGGCTGCCATCGGCGGCCAGGCGGGTGTCGTAACCCTGCGGGAAGCGCAGGATCATGTCGTGTACACCGCTGCTGCGGGCGGCACGGATTACCTTGTCGCTGTCCACCTCGGCAAAGCGGGCGATGTTTTCGGCGATGGTGCCTTCGAACAGCTCCACGTCCTGCGGCAGGTAGCCCAGCCACGGGCCCAGTTCGGCCTTGTTCCAGGTGAAGATATCGGCGCCGTCCAGGCGCACCTTGCCGGCCTGGGCCGGCCACACACCTACCAGCAGGCGGGCGAGGGTGGACTTGCCCGAGGCCGAAGGGCCGATGACACCCAGGCTGTCACCCGGGGCCAGGCTGAAGCTCACCCCGCGTACGATGCTGGTGCTGCTGCCAGGGGCGCCGGCGATCACGTTCTCCACGGCCAGCATGCCCATTGGCCGCTGCAGCGACATGCTCGGTGGCCGTTGCGGGTAGTCCTGCAGCAGGTCATTGAGCCTGCCCCAGGCCAGGCGGCAGCCCAGCAGTTGCTTCCACGCGGCGATTACCTGTTCCACCGGGCCCAGGGCTCGGCCGGTCAGGATCGAGCAGGCGATCATCATGCCGGGGGTGATCGTGCCCTCGATCGCCAGCAGCGCGCCGGTGCCGAGGATCAGCGACTGCAGGGTGATGCGCACGAAGCGCCCGGTGCTGCTGATCAGCGCCGCGCGGTCGGAGGCCAGGGTCTGCATCTGCAGGATGCGCAAGTGGCCCTGGTACCAGCGCTTGCCGATTGACGGCAGCATGCCCATGGCTTCGATCACTTCGGCGTTGCGCAGGTTGTTGTTGGCGTAGCTGGCTGACGACATGGCTGCCTGGTTGGCTTCGGCCAAGGGCTTTTGCGTAGCCTTTTCAGTGAGGTAGGCCAGCCCGACGAGGATCAGCGAGCCAATCGTGGTGACCAGCCCGAGCCAGGGGTGGATCAGGTAACAAACCAGCAGGTAGATCGGTGTCCAAGGAGCGTCGAAGAACGCGAACAGGCCGTTGCCGGTGAGAAACTGCCGAACCTGCGCCAAGTCCTGCAGGGCCTGGGCCGGGTTACCGCCGGCACGGCTCAGGTTGCGTTCGAAGGCAGCGCTGAAGAGGCGCCGGTTCAGGCTCATGTCCAGGCCGTTGCCCACCCTTATCAACACCCGGGTGCGAACCATCTCCAGCGCCGACATCAGCAGGAACAGCCCGACCACCAGCAAGGTGAGCATGCCCAACGTCGTGACGTTGCGGCTGACCAGGGCGCGGTCGTACACCTGCAACATATAGATGGCTGGCGTCAACATCATGACGTTTATCACGCCGCTGAAGGCGGCTAGGGCGTAGAAGCTGCGGCGCAAGCGAAACAGCACGTCGGCCAGCTCGGAGCGGGTGCGTGGTGGCTTAGCCATCGGGGGGCCTCCCTTCATCACAAAGCGGGAAGCCCTTGCGGCGCCCCGTAAAACGGTAGTTGTGGCTTCTTGGTCGGCTCGCAGGCGGGTCGCTCTGATGGCGATATTGGCCAAAACGCTGCGTTGCTCCCACATGCAGCAGCGTAGGTTGCAACGAAACATTCGGTAATATCATTTTGCTCTATAAATACTTTGAACTTTTTATAAGTCACAGGAAAACAGTGAGTTGCATCGCATTATCATCGGCCGAGATTTTTTTGACGAAATATTGACAAGCTTTTGGCCTACGACTTTAGTCTGAAGTATTCGGGCCCTGTGCGAGCTGGGATCGATGCACGTGCGTTACACCTGTTGCGCACGGTTTACAGGGCCCCTCCCGCAACGGGGGTGCCAGCTTGCCAAGAAGAGGCCAGAGGTTTCAGCACACGAGTGCTGGGCTACTGAGCCCGGTACACCCAACCAGATTCTGCGCACGTCAACACTGACTGGGCGCGGGAAGGACCCTGTTGCCCTGTGTCATCTCCGGACAGATCGAGGGCAACTGCAATGGCCAATTTCAGCAAGTCGGACCTTGAATTCATCCTCAAACAGATCTTCATCGCTGAGGCGCACGCCGATGGCGCCAGCCTGAGCGACCTGTTGCCCAACAGCCAGGTGCCCTTTGGCCTGCGCACGGTCGACGGCAGCTACAACAACCTGGTCGCCGGACAGAGCGAGTTCGGCGCAGCCGACAACTCGTTCCTGCGGCTGCTCGAAGCTTCTTACCGCGCCAACTATGTTGGCACCGGCAATGTCGTCGATTCGCAACCGCGCACCATCAGCAACCTGATCGTCGACCAGACAGCCAACAACCCGGCCGCAGTCGAGGCCAACGGCGGTGCCGCGCCGGTCATGAGCCCTGGTATCGACGGCGTGTTCGGCACCGCTGACGACAAGCCTGTGTTCTTTATGCCCAACGTGTCGCCAGACGCCGGGCTGACCGCCGGCTTCAACGCCTGGATGACCTTCTTTGGCCAGTTCTTCGACCACGGCCTGGACCTGGTCAGCAAGAGCAGCACCGACATCGTGTTCATCCCGCTGCGCCCGGACGACCCCCTGTTCGTGGCCGGCAGCCCGACCAACTTCATGGTGCTGTCCCGCGCCGTGCGCACCGCTGGCGCCGATGGCGTGGTGGGTACCGCCGACGATAGCCAGCCCAACACCACCTCGCCCTTCGTCGACCAGAGCCAGACCTACAGCTCGCACCCCTCGCACCAGGTGTTCCTGCGCGAATACATGGTCAACGCGGCAGGTGAGCCGGTGGCTACCGGGCGGCTGATCACCAACCGTGATCTGGGCGCCGACGGCAAGTTCGGTACCGCCGACGATGGCAACGGCGAAAGCGGTGGCATGGCCACCTGGGCAGTGGTCAAGGCCCAGGCCCGTGACCTGCTGGGTATCAACCTGACCGATGCCGACGTGCATAGCGTGCCGCTGCTGGCGACCGATGCCTACGGCAACTTCCTGCGCGGACCCAACGGCATGCCGCAGGTGGTCATGCGCGTGAACAACGGCGCCGATGGCATCGCTGGCACCGCCGATGACGTCACCCAGCTGGTCGAGGGCAACCGCAATGCGCCGATCAGCCTGGCCAATGCCGTGAGCACCGGGCATGGTTTCCTTGACGACATCGCCCACAATGCCGCGCCCGTGGTGGTTGGGGGTGTGCTGCAGGCTGACGCCGACACCCTGGTGGGCAACGCACAGCCGGTCGGGCAGGGAGGCAACAACCTGACCTACGACAACGAATTGCTCGATGCGCACTACATCGCCGGTGACGGCCGGGTGAACGAGAACATCGGCCTGACTGCCGTGCACCATGTGTTCCACTCCGAGCACAACCGCCTGGTGCAGCAGACCAAGGATACCCTGCTGGCCGCGGGCGACCTGGCGTTCCTCAATGAGTGGTTGATCGACGACGTCACCGCCATCCCCACCACGCCTGCCGGCATCGCCGCGCTGGTGTGGGATGGCGAGCGGCTGTTCCAGGCCGCCAAGTTCGGCACCGAGATGCAGTACCAGCACCTGGTGTTCGAAGAGTTCGCCCGCACCATCCAACCGCAGATCGATGAGTTCCTCGCCCCCAACGGCTACGACACCTCGATCAACCCGGCCATCCTCGCCGAGTTCGCCCATGTGGTGTACCGCTTCGGCCACTCGATGCTGACCGAAACCGTCGACCGCTACGACCCGGCGTTCAACCCGGTTTCTGCCGACCCGGCCAACCCCGACCAGCAGTTGGGCCTGATTGCCGCGTTTCTCAACCCGCTGGCGTTCGCCGGTAGCGGCGCCACGGCCGATGAAGCGGCGGGCGCAATCATCCGCGGCGTTACCCGCCAGGTGGGCAACGAGATCGACGAGTTCGTCACCGAAGCCCTGCGCAACAACCTGCTCGGCCTGCCACTTGACCTGCCTGCGCTGAACATCGCCCGCGGTCGTGATACCGGCATCCCCAGCCTGAACGAGGCCCGCCGCGAGTTCTATGCCGCCACCGGCGACAGCCAGCTCAAGCCCTACATCAGTTGGGTCGACTTTGCCGACCACCTCAAGCACCCGGCGTCGCTGATCAACTTCATTGCCGCCTATGGCACCCACAGCAGTATTACCGGGGCCACCACCGAGGCCGCCAAGCGCGCCGCCGCCGTGGCACTGGTACTTGGCGGTGACGGCGCACCCCTCGACCGCCTCGACTTCCTCAACGGCACCGGTGCCTATGCCAACGTGACGCTGGCGGGCGCGGACGGTATCGCCGGCACCGCCGACGACATTGCCGGGGTGACCGTGACTGGGGTCGACGCCATCGACTTCTGGGTCGGCGGCCTGGCCGAGAAGAAAATGCCGTTTGGCGGCATGCTCGGCTCCAGCTTCAACTTTGTCTTCGAAACCCAGCTGGAAGCGCTGCAGAACGGTGACCGCTTCTACTACCTGTCGCGCACGGCGGGCATGAATTTTGGTACGGAGCTGGAAAACAACTCCTTCGCCAAGCTGATCATGGCCAACTCCGACGTCACCCACCTGTCCAACACCGTGTTCCTCACTCCCACGTTCACGCTGGAGGTGAACCAGGCCAACCAGTTCACCGGGCTGGGCGCCGACGGCAAGGCCGACCCCACTGGCGGCATCGAGATCAACGGGGTTGTAATCGTTCCGTTGGTGATCCGCGATAACCCCGATACTGTCGGGCCAGACGGCAACTTCCTGCATTACACCGGTGAAGACCATGTGGTGCTGGGTGGCACCGCTGGCAACGACATCATCATCTCCAGCGAAGGCGACGACACCCTCTATGGCGATGCCGGTGATGACCTGCTCGAAGGCGGCGCCGGCAACGACGCGGTACTGGGTGGCGCGGGCGACGACATCATCACCGATTCGTTCGGCGACAACCGCCTGGAAGGCAACGCCGGCAACGATGTGATCGTCGCCGGCAGCATGGGAGTTGCCGGTAACCTGATCCTGGGTGGCGATGGCCAGGACTTCATCATCACCACCGAGGACATCAGCACCACCTTCGGCGGCCTGGGCGACGACTTCATCCTCGGCGCCAAGACCAACCTGCCACCTACCGGGAACGAAGGTGACGACTGGATCGAGAAGGGTACCCAGGACGGCGCACCTGGCGACAACTTCGCGCCCTTGCTGGGTGACGAAGTCATTGGCAACGACATTTTCGTCGGGGGCGGCGGCTTCGACGAAATGATCGGTGAGGGCGGCGACGATATCTTCGTCGGCAGCGATGCCCAAGACAAAATGGACGGTATGTCCGGTTTCGACTGGGTCACCAACAAGAATGACCGCGTAGGTGTCACCGTGGACCTCAGCCTGGCCGCCTTGGCTCAGCCCCATGGCAACGCACCGAACCAGAACGCTGGCGTGTTCAACCCGGTGGGCGCTTCGCCTGCATCGATTCTGGACCGGTTCGCCGAGGTCGAAGGGGTGTCCGGTTCGGCCTACGCCGATGTCCTCAAGGGTGACGACGTCGATGCCGTGACCATTCTCAACCATGGCGGCGCCACCGGCAGTGCGCTGACCAACGTGGCGCTGATACGGGGGCTGCAGCAGTTCCTGGCCGATGCCGGCCTGCCCACCACCGGCTTTGCCACCGGCAACATCATGCTCGGCGGCAATGGCAGTGACCTGATCGAAGGCCGGGGTGGCGATGACCTGATCGATGGTGACAAGTGGCTCAACGTGCGCATCGCCGTGTATGCCCCTGGCGACGTCGACCACACCGGCCCGGAAATCGCCAGCTTCGACAGCATGGCCGACATGATTCCGTTCATGCTTGACCGCACTTACAACCCCGGCCAACTCAAGGCTGTGCGCGAAATCCTGCCCGGGACTTCGACCGGCGGGGCCGCCTTCGACACGGCGATATTCTCTGGGCTACAGAACGAGTACGTGGTGACCCAGAACACCAAGGGCACCGCCGATGTTGCCGATGACGTCTGGACTGTCACCGACACCGTGGCCGGCCGCGATGGCGTCGATACCCTGTTGCACATCGAGCGTCTGCAGTTTGCCGATAGCCAGCGTGTACTGGTGGAGGGGGTGAACGCACAACCCACCGGCAGCCCGACCCTGCTCGACGGCAACGGCGGTGCGATTACCGTGGGTGACATGCTGACGGTGAGCGTGGCCGCTGTGCTCGACGCCGACAATATCAGTGCGGGCAACCCGACTGGCTCGCTCGCCGACCGGTCGGTGTCTTACTACTGGCAGTTCGAGGCCGACCCGGGCAGCGGTGTGTTCCAGGACATCATCCTGCTGCCGGCCGGTGACCTGGCCTTCCAGAGCGCCGATGGCACTTCGTTCAAGGTGTCGCCAGACCTGGCCGGGCTGAGCCTGCGGGTCAAGGCGATCTATCAGGATGCCCATGGCACTACCGAAGTGCTGTACTCGCAGCCTACCACCGTGGTGCAACCTGGCGCGCCCGTGGTGCCGACAGTGGCCACCCCGGTGGTGGATGCCAGTGACGGCGGTGCCGGCCTGCACATGGTGCGCTCCGACCTGAACTTTATCCTCGCGCAAATCAAGATTGCCGAGGCCGATGCCGCCGGGCAGGACATCCTCTCGCTGATCCCCAACGTCCGCGCAGCCATGGGCCTGCGTGCGGTGGATGGCTCGAACAACAACCTGATGAACCTGAACGGCAACAACAACACCCAATACGGTGCCGCCGACAACGTCTTCCCGCGCGTGACCGACCCGGTATTCAACCCGGCCGAAGGTGCGCCAGCCGGTTTCTTCGGCCCAGGTTCCCCCGCCATCCCGGGTTCGTCGTACCAGCAGACCAGCGGACCGGTGTTCGATTCGCAGCCACGTACCATCAGCAACCTGATTGTCGACCAGACCTCCAACAACCCAGCAGCCTACGCCACCGCGTATGACCCGGGTGCCGATGGCGTGCTCAACTTCGGCGCCGCAGGCAACGACGACGTGCTCAAGGATGGCGTGCGCATCGTCGCCAGCCCAGGTATGGACGGCCAGTTCGGCACCACCGACGACCATGACGTGTACCTGTTCGAGAACACCGCTGCCGATGCCGGGCTGTCTGCGCCGTTCAACGCGTGGATGACCTTCTTCGGGCAGTTCTTCGACCATGGCCTGGACCTGGTCACCAAAGGCGGCTCCGGTACCATCTACATCCCGTTGCAACCGGATGACCCGCTGTACGTGGAGGGTGGCTTCACCAACTTCATGGTGGTAACCCGTGCCACCAACCTGCCTGGGCCGGACGGCATCCTTGGCAACGCCGACGACATCCGCGAACACACCAACACCACCACGCCGTTCGTCGACCAGAACCAGACCTACAGCTCGCATCCCTCGCACCAGGTGTTCCTGCGCGCGTATGTCATGACTGACGACGGCCCGGTCGCCACGGGCCGGTTGATCACCAATCGCGACCTGGGCGCTGATGGCAGGTTCGGCACGGCCGACGACACCGAGATCGGCGGCATGGCCACCTGGAAGGTGGTCAAGGCCCAGGCCCGCGACCTGCTCGGCATCAACCTGACCGATGCCGACGTCGACAACGTGCCGCTGCTGGCCACCGACGCCTACGGCAACTTCATCAAAGGGCCCAACGGCTACCCGATGGTGGTGATGAAGGGGCTCGACGGTATTGCCGGCACCGCTGATGACCAGGAGGTCGAAGGCAACCCGCTGGCACCGCTCGACCTGACCAACGCCGTGCGTACCGGGCACCAGTTCCTTGCCGACATCGCCCACAATGCCGTGCCGGTGTTCAGTGGCGGCGTGCTGGCGCCGGATGCCGACAACGTTGCCGGCAATGCCGTGCCGGTCAACCCGCAGACCGGTGCCAACCTGGCCTACGACAACGAGCTGCTGGACGCGCACTACATCGCCGGTGACGGCCGGGTCAACGAGAACATCGGCCTGACCGCCGTGCATGCGATTTTCCACTCCGAGCACAACCGGCTGGTGGCGCAGACCATGGACACCGTGCTCGACTCGGGTGACCTGGCCTTCCTCAACGAGTGGCTGCTCAACCCGGTCAGCGCCTTGCCGGTCACCCCGGCCGAGATCGGTGCCCTGGTGTGGAATGGCGAGCGGCTGTTCCAGGCGGCCAAGTTCGGCACCGAAATGCAGTACCAGCACCTGGTGTTCGAGGAGTTCGCCCGCACCGTGCAACCTCGGGTCGACCTGTTCTTTGCCCCGACCCAGGTGTACGACGTTGACCTCGATGCCTCGATCGTGGCCGAGTTCGCCCACACCGTGTACCGCTTCGGCCACTCGATGCTGACCGAGACTGTCGACCGCTTCGACATCGACTTCAACGTCATCCAGGACCCGGCCAGCGCCAACCCCGACCAGCAACTGGGGCTGATCGCGGCCTTCCTCAACCCGCTGGCTTATGCCGCCAGTGGCGTAACCCCCGAGGACGCCACCAGCGCCATCGTGCGCGGGGTCACTCGCCAGGCCGGTAACGAAATCGACGAGTTCGTCACCGAGGCGCTGCGCAACAACCTGCTCGGCCTGCCACTGGACTTGCCAGCGATCAACATCGCCCGTGGCCGCGACGTCGGCATCCCTTCGCTGAACGCTGTGCGCCGGGAAATCTACGGGCAAACCGGCGATACCCAGCTTAAACCGTACAGCAGCTGGGTCGACCTGGTGCAACACCTGAAACATCCAGAGTCGCTGATCAACTTCATCGCGGCCTACGGCACCCACAGCACCATCACCGCTGCCACCACCCTGCTGGAAAAACGCGCCGCGGCCATGGCCTTGGTGTTCGGCGGCGATGGCGCACCCGCCGACCGCATGGACTTCCTCAACAGCAGCGGCGCCTGGGCCAACGTGACCCTGCCCGGCAAGGACGGTGTACCGGGTACTGCCGATGACCTGAAGGCAGTCACCGTGACCGGGGTCGATGCCATCGACCTGTGGATCGGCGGCCTGGCGGAAGCAAAAGCGCCATTTGGCGGCATGCTTGGCAGCACCTTCAACTTCGTGTTCGAGAACCAGATGGAGAAACTGCAGGACGGCGACCGCTTCTACTATTTGGAGCGCACCGCGGGCCTGTCGATGAACGCCGAGCTGGAAAGCAACTCGTTCGCCAAGCTGATCATGGCCAACAGCTCAGCCACCCACCTGCCAGGCCTGGTGTTCTCCGACCCTGGCTTCTACCTGGAACTGGACCAGACCAAGCAGTACAACGAGGGCCTTGGCAGCGCCGACCCGCTGGGCGAAAACGGCGAGCAGGTGGTGTTCCGCGACAGCCCGCTGACGGCTGGGCCAGACACCCACTACATCCGCTATGCCGGTGCCGAGCACATCGTGCTGGGCGGCACCAACGGGGACGATATTCTGGTCTCCAGCGAAGGCGACGATACGGTCTGGGGTGATGCCGGCAACGACCGCATCGAGGGGGGGGACGGTAACGACCAGCTGCGCGGTGGCGCCGGGGACGACATCATCAGCGACATGGGCGGTGACGACAACATCCAGGGCGGCGACGGCAACGATGTGTTGCACGGCGGTAATGGCATCAACCTGATCATCGGCGGTTTCGGCAATGACTTCATCGTCACCGGTGAGGATGCCTCCGAAGCCATTGGCGGCCAGGGCAATGACTTCATCCTCGGCAGCAAGGCCAACGAGCAGGACATGGGCAACGAAGGTGATGACTGGATCGAGAAGGGCACCTCGGACGGCGCGCCTGGCGACAACTTCGACCCGCTCGGCAACGACCCGATCATCGGCAACGACGTCTTCGTCGGCGGCAACGAGAACGACAAGTTCAACGGTGAAGGCGGCGACGACATCATGGTCGGCAGCCTGGGGTTTGGTGACCGCTACATTGGTGGCTCAGGCTACGACTGGGCAACCTTCAAGGACCTGGCCCAAGGCGTGTCCATCGACATGAGCGACCGCTTCTTCGATGTGCCACTGGTACCGGGTTCGGGCGCTTCGACGCTGGTGCGCTTCGACATCATGGAAGGCCTGTCGGGCTCGGCGCATGGCGACTTCCTGCGCGGCGACAGCGAAGACGCCACCTCGCTGCCTACTGCAGGTGCTAACGGCAGCGTGCTGACCAACATCAGCCTGATCGACGGGCTGGCCGGCCTGCTGGCGGCCGGGGCGACCTTCTATGACGGCGGCAACATCATCCTCGGCGGCAGCGGCAGCGATCTGCTCGAAGGCCGGGGTGGCGACGATATCCTCGACGGCGACAAGTGGCTGAACGTGCGCATCAGCGTACGCGCCAACCCTGATGGCACCGGCCCGGAAATCGCCAGCTTCAACAGCATGGAGCCGATGGTGCCGTATATGCTCAATGGCACCTACAAGCCGGGCCAGCTGGTGATCGTGCGGGAGATCCTCAGCGGCACCGACCACTACGACACGGCGGTGTACTCTGGGGTGTCCACTGACTACAGCGTGGTGGTCGATGGCAACTCGGTGACCGTCACCGACCTGGTGGCCGGGCGTGATGGCGTCGACCACCTGACCGGCATCGAGCGCCTGCAGTTCTCTGACAGTTCGCAGGCCTCTGGCGTGGGTACGGCAGTCAACGCCGGCCCCACCGGCCACCTGGCGATTCTCGACGCTAGCACCGGGCTACGCGACGATACACCGGTCAGTGGCCAGCTGCTGAGGGTAAGCAACCTCGCCGTGCATGACGCGGACAATGTCAGTGCAACCAATGCGACCGGTGCGGTGAACGGCCCTGTGGCCTACTACTGGCAGGTGGAGGCGCTGCCGGGTTCCGGGGTTTATGAAGACATCACGGTAGTGGCCGCTGGTGAAGCGACACGGGTCACCGGTACGACCTACCGCGTCACGGACGACGTCGCCGGCCTGAACATCCGCGTGCGTGCGGTGTACCAGGATGCCAAGGGCACGCTGGAAATCGTCGATTCGACGCCGAACAGCGCGCCGAGCGCCGGGCCGACCGTGACCGGGCTGCTGGTGCAGAATCAAACGCTCACCGCCAACCCGGCAACCATCGTCGACGCCGACGGCCTGAGCAACCCTCAGTTCACCTTCCAGTGGCAGTCCAACCGGGGTGTCGGTTGGGTCAACATCGCCGGCGCCATCAGCAGCACGTTCGTCCTGACCCAGGCGCAAGTGGGGCAGAACATGCGGGTGGTGGTCAGCTACGTGGATGACTTTGGCGTGCAGGAAAGCGTCGCCTCCGACATTCTCGACCCGGTGGCCAACGTCAACGATGCGCCGACCGGTGCGTTGCTGATCAGCGACACCACGCCTGACCAGGGCCAGACGTTGACCGCGCTCACCGGCGCAATTGCCGACATCGACGGCCTGGGGGCCTTCAGCTTCCAGTGGCAGCAAGGCACCGGCGGCACCTTCGCCAATATTGCCGGGGCTACGGCGGCCACCTTCACCCCCGGCTTCGCCCAGGGTAACCAGCAGCTGCGGGTGATCGTGCGTTACACCGACGGCTTCGGCACTCTGGAGTCGCTGACCTCGGCGGCGACCGCTGCAGTCACCGTGCCACCGGGTGTAGTACTGGTCGGTACCAATGCGGCCAACACCCTGACCGGTGGTGCAGGCAATGACGTGATCTCGGGCTTGGGCGGCAACGATACGCTCAACGGCCTGGGCGGCAGCGACCAGCTGTTCGGTGGTATTGGCAACGACATCCTCAATGGCGGTGACGACCCCGACTTCCTTAATGGCGAGGATGGCAACGACACCCTCAGCGGCGGGCTTGGCGCAGATGCCATGAACGGCGGTGCCGGCAACGATACCTTTGTGGTCGACAACGCCGGAGATACAGTCACCGAGGCACTCAACGGCGGCACGGACCAGGTGCAGACCAGCCTGGCCAGCTACACCCTCGGCGCCAACGTCGAGAACCTGACCTATACCGGCAGCAGCGCCTTTACCGGTACCGGCAACGCGCTGGCCAACACCCTCACGGGGGGGGCGGGCAACGACCTGCTGAACGGCGGTGTGGGTGCCGACCGCTTGGTGGGTGGCGTGGGCAACGACACCTATGTGGTGGATGACGCCGGGGATGTGGTGGTCGAGGCTACGGGGGCCGGTACGGACCTTGTACTTACCACGCTGGCCAGCCACACCATGGCCGCCAACGTCGACAACCTGACCTATACCGGGGTGAGCAACTTCGCCGGCACGGGTAACGGGCTGGCCAACATCATCAGCGGCGGGGCAGGTAATGACACGCTCAGCGGTGATGGCGGTAACGATGTGCTCAACGGCAATGCCGGCAACGATACGCTCAATGGCGATGCCGGGAACGACCAGCTGTTCGGTGGCCTGGGTGCTGACCGACTGAGCGGAGGCGGGGGTGACGACAGCCTCGATGCCGGTGACGGCAACGACACGGTGCTCGGGGAGGCCGGTAACGATAACCTGGCGGGGGGTACTGGCGATGACAGCCTGGATGGCGGCAACGGCAATGACACCCTGCAGGGCGGCGATGGTAACGACACCCTGTTCGGCGACGTGGGTACCGACACCCTGATCGGGGGAGCCGGCAGTGACTTCCTCAACGGTGCGGCGGGTAACGATACGGTGGTGGGCGGTGCCGGTAACGACACCATGATGGCCATCGATGGCAACGATGTGTTCCAGTTCGCTGCAGGCTTTGGCAACGACCTGATCATCAACTTCGATGCCATTGCCGCGGGTGGCCAGGACCGGCTGGATATCACCGCCCTCAACATCACCGCAGCCACCTTTGGCGCCAGCGTGACCATCGCCGATGTGGGGGCGGACACCTTGGTAAGCATCGGTGCTGCCGACTCCATACGCTTGGTGGGGGTGGCGGATGCAACCACGGTGACTGCCGCAGACTTCATCCTGGCCGGTTGAGGGGCGCAGGGGTTAGCTGTTGCGGGTACTGCAGGGGGGCTGCGCAGCAGCCCCTTTTGCCGCGAAAGGAGTCGCCGAAATTCTACCCTGGCGTGCCTAGCGACCCGCGCAGCGGCTGCGCGCTATACTCCGCGCTTTTTGCCCGTGCCGGAATCCGCCCATGCGCCAGGTTTTGCTCATCGTCGATGTCCAATCCACCTTCAGCCCTCCCGAGTGGCTGGTCGATGGCCTGCGCCGGTTATCGGCGAACATCCCCACCATCGCCTCGGTCGAGTTGCACGACGAGCAGGCCACGCCGTTCGATCGGCAGCTCGGCTGGCACCCGGCAGCCGAGGACGAGAGCCTGGTCGAGGCTGACCAGGTGTTCGTCAAGCATGGCTACGGGCAGAGCGCCGAAGCGCTCGAGTACATCCGCCAGCTGGGTGTCGAGCGCGTGCTGGTGTGTGGCCTGCAGACGGAAACCTGCGTGCTGGCCGCCGGCTTCGCCCTGTTCGATGCCGGGCTGACACCGACCCTGGTCACCGATATGACGGTTGGTTCTTCGCTGGACCGCTCGGGCAAATTGGGCATTCAGCTGTGGCAGCACCATTTCCGCCAGGTCACCACCTCGGCGGAAGTGCTGGCTGAATTGGCCGGGCGCTCCTAGCGGCGGTACGCGTGAGTTCAGGCCGCACGCTGCACCGGATCATCTCCGCCGCGTGGCTTGTTGCCGGTAGTGATGCGTGCAAGCAGCCAGCGCGTCGCTGTGGTCCAGGCATAGCTGACGGCCACGCCACCGGTTATGGCCACGGCCACCTCGAACAGCGGGTGATGGAAAAAATGGTCCGCCAGCGACTGGAACTGGAAGTGTGTCAGGTAGATATACAGGGTCGACGACGCGATCACCGCACCCGCCCGGGCCACCAGCGCGGGTACGGGTAGCGAACGGAACCAGATAAGCGCCAGCATCGCCGGCAAGGCAATGTCGACATAGCGCGTGAAGGCCTCCCAGCCAACACCGGCTACCGCCATCAGGTCCAGCTCGCCCACCACCAGCACGGCCACCGCACTGGCTATCCATTTGCGCGCCGTGGTATCGGCGTGGTGAACGGCCATCCCCAGTACCATTACCGCCAGAAAGTGTTGCGGTACCCGGTTGAGCAGGTGGCCGGCATCGAACACGAAGCGGTTGAGCAGCACATCCAGCGCCACCAATGCACAGGCGGCGATGGTCAGACAACGGAACGGGTCGGCGCTGACGCGCTGGCGCACGCGCCTGATCGACAGCACCAGGCCAATGATCACGATCATCTGCACCAGCACTTCGATGTACCAGTAGTTGAACAGGCCGACCTGGTTGGCCGGGAACCAGTTGGACACCAGCAGCAGTGATTGCCAGTGCAGCTGGTCGAACACCAGTTGCAGCAGCGCGGTGTACAACAGCGTTGGCACGACGATTGCCGCCAGCGACCTAAGCAGCGTACGTGCATCGCCGCGTTCTTCGATGGCCTTGAGCTGGAAGCGCGCCAGGCTGATGCCAGAGACCAGGAACAGTACCGAGGTTTCGCCGACGATCAGCCAGTGGTCGAGCTCGCTCAGGTGGCCGACCACGATCAGGATGATGGCGAGCATGCGGATGAACACCGGCATTTCCATCACCCGCCAGGCGCTCTTGGCTGGCGCGCTCAGCTCGGCCAGCTGGTACACCGGCAGGGTTTCCCAACGGCCCGGAAGGTGGCCGATCAGCTCCTCCAGCACGCGCGAAGCCTGGACGAACGACAAAGAGTCGCCGCCAAGCTCGACAAAACTCAACCTTGCATCCAGGTGCGGTACCTGAAGGATGCGTGCCCAGGCTGAGCTCAGTTTTTCCGCCAGCGGTGACAAGGTTTGGCCCGTGCTGTCGTCAAATGGCGCGGGAAGGGCGCGTTTGTCGAGCTTGCCATTAGGTGTAAGTGGCAGGGCATCGAGCATTATCAACAGCGCCGGCACCATGTAGTCCGGCAGTTGCCCGGCGAGGGCCTGGCGCAGTTCATCAGCGGAGGTGGCCTGACGAGCGACGCAATAGGCCACCAGGCGGGTCGATGCACTGTCGTGATTGGCCAGCACTACACATTGCTCGATATGCGGGTGGCGGTTCAGCGTGTTCTCGATTTCCGCCAGTTCGATCCGATGGCCACGGATTTTTACCTGGCTGTCCGCACGGCCCAGGAAGCTGGCGCTGCCATCGGCCAGGTAGGTGCCCAGGTCGCCAGTGCGGTAGCAACGGTCGCTAGCCAGGCCGGTGAACGGGTTGGCGATGAACTTGGCCTCGGTCAGCGCCGGGTCGCCCCAGTAGCCCAGCGACAGGTACGGGCTGCGAATCAGGATTTCGCCGGTTTCGCCCGTGCTGACCAGCTGATTGGCTGGGTTGACCACCAGCAACTGTGCCTCGGCTATGCCTTTGCCCAACGGCACCCGGGCAGTGTCCATGGCCGGGTCGAGGGTATGGAAAGCCATGGCTTGCGGGGTTTCGGTGGTGCCGTAGAAATTGACGTTGACGGCATTCGGCGCGATGGCCCTGATCTGCTGGTAAAGCGCCGGGTTGAGCGCATCGCCACCCCAGAACAGGTAGCGCAGTTGTGCGAATACCTGGCCATTCACTTGCGCACCGGTTTGGATCAGCTTGCCCAGTGGCGGCGTGAGATGAATCACGCTAACGGCATGTTGGTGAATCCAGTTGGCCAGTTGCGCCGGATCGGTCAGGGTCGACTGGGCCGGGCAGGCGATGGTTGCGCCTAGCGAGAGGGGTGTGAACACGTCGCGGTACACCGGGTCATGGCCCAGGCCGGAAAGCAGCGAGAAGGTGTCGGCCTGGGTGAAACCATGCTGCTGCACATGCCAGTCGATAAAGTGCACCAACGGCGCATGGTGAGTGATGATGCCCTTGGGTTCGCCGGTGCTGCCCGAGGTGAAGGTGATGTAGGCCGGTTGTTCGGGGCTGACAGCTGGCAGTGCGATAGCTTGGGGGAACGCGTGCAGTGCCTCGGCGGGGGCTTCCGGCACCGGTACGACGAGGCGCTGCGCGGCGTCGACGGTGGCCTTGCCGCAGCGCAGGATGACGGCAGGCGCCAGGGTGTTGACGAGTTGCTGGATGCGGGTGGCAGGGTAGGCTGCGTCTGCCACGCTGAACGCCAGCCCGGCGCGCAGGCAACCCAGCATGGCGTAGACCAGAGCGGCGCAACGGTCGGCGACGATCAGCACCCGATCGGAGGTGTTATCTATATTCTGGAGCAGGAACGCGGCAATACCCCGGCTTACCTGCTCTAACTGGGCGTAGCTGCAAGTGGTGTGCGTGGCAATGATCGCGGTGCCATCGGGGCAGCGGCTGGCGTGTTCCAGAAAGGCCTGGTAGATCGGTTGCCCGGTAAGGTATTCCAGGCACAGCGTGGGGTTCGGGCGCAGGTCCGGCATGATGGGTGGGGGCTCCGCATGAACGTTTGGGCTGGCTGGTAGCACAACGCTAGTGCAGGGAGCGCGCAGGCGCCAACAAGAATGCTTGCCGTGCGATGGCCGGGGTACGCACCTGATTTCTCAGGCGGGTGCAGAATGGGGCTGCTGTGCAGCCCATCGCCGGCAATTCGGCCCCCACAGGGGCCGCGCAGGCGTATGTGGATCTTGGCCTGCACGGGACACTGTGGGCGCTGGCCTGCCGGCGATGAGGCCGGTGCAGGCTGGACGAGGTAGCCTGCGTTGGCCGATCGATCAGGCCACATCCACCAGCACGATCTCGCTGTCTTCAAGGGCGGTCACCCGCAGCACTTCCTCCTGTTCGATCGCCACACCATCACGTGCATTGGCCCGCAGCCCGTTGACGTCCACCAGGCCCTTGGCCGGCACCAGGTAACCGCGGCGTGCGGTATCGAAGCGGTACTCGGCAGTTTCACCCGCCTTCAGGGTGGCAGCCACCAGGCGCGCATCGGTGCGAATCTGCAAGCTGTCCTGGTCGCCGGCACGGCCGCTGGCCAGGGTCACGAAGCCTTCGCCACGCTCACCTTTGGGAAACGGCCGGCTACCCCACTGCGGCGCCTCACCGGTGCGCTCCGGCACGATCCAGATCTGGAAGATGCGGGTATCGACGTCTTCCAGGTTGTACTCGCTGTGCACGATGCCGGTACCGGCACTCATGACCTGCACATCACCGGCCTCGGTACGGCCTTTGTTGCCCAGGCTGTCCTGGTGACTGATGGCACCTTCCCGTACATAGGTGATGATTTCCATGTCGCGGTGCGGGTGCGGCGGGAAACCGCTGCCGGCCGCGATCAGGTCATCGTTCCAGACCCGCAGGTTGCCCCAGTGCATGCGCGCCGGGTCGTGGTACTCGGCGAACGAAAAATGGTGGTGGGCGTCGAGCCAGCCGTGGTTGGCGTGGCCGAGGCTGTCGAACGGTCGCAGTTGCAGCATGGTCGTGCTCCTTCAATCAGTGGAATGACGCCATGATGCGCCAACGATAGATCGAAAATAAGCGTAAATATCGGCTCAAAACTATCTATGCTATCGATGTGTTTTGCTGCGGGTTTTTACCCGTTTCATCGCCTAATCCACTGATCTGCAAGCATTCGCTGGCGATTTTTTCTCGATGCGGCGAACATGCCCGCTGATTTGGTTTTACAACGGAGTGACCGTGGCCCACGAGCAACCCCAGGCCCCCGCCAACCTTACCCCACCTGCCCAGTTGCCCTGGTTTCGCCGCCTGGTCGCCCGCTTGCTGGGGCGTGGCTTGACCCGCCTGCAAGCGCAGCACCGCGAATCCTGGTTTCTTGGCCACGCGACCGGCCAGCGCAATGGTCACGCCGAAGGTTTGCGTGACGGCTTCGAGCGTGGGCGGGAGGAGGGGTACGAGGCCGGGCGCCAGGTGCTGGTGATTCGCGATACCCGCCCCGACATTGCCGCTGTACCGGGCCAGGATGACAAGCTGTTCGATGACTGGCGCCTGCCGCTGACTGCCGAGCTAAAAAAGCGCTTCAAGGCCGATGTCGCCCAGCGCCTGCCCGCCGAGGCGCAGCCCAGCGCCGCGCAATGGAAACTGATTTTCAGCGACACGCCGTCCACCTGCGTGGTGGCCGGGGCCGGGGCGGGCAAGTCCACCTCGCTGGTGCTGCGGATCCTGCTGCTGCGTCATTATCTGGGCTACGAGCTGGATGCGATGACCGTGGTCACCTTCACCCGCGAATCGCGCAAGGATTTCATCAAGCGCCTGCTCCAGGTATTCGCCCTGTGGCAGATCAACCTGCAACCGCCGCAAGCCCGCGAGCTGGTACGTACCTTTCATTCGCGCATTCTGCCACTGGTACGCAGCCTGCCGGGTTTCGACCAAGTGCGCGCCTTCGAGACGCTGGGCGCCGAAATGCCCACCGGGCGCGAGGCCGAGGCCGACAGCAACCCGTTCGACCTGCGCCTGAACGATGCCCAGCGTCAGCAGCTGAACCAGTGCTACAGCCAGGTGTTGGGCGAGAGCCCGCGGTTTGCCGAGCTGATCGGTCTGTTGCGCAGTGAAGCTTTGCAACTCAAGCCACTGGACCCGAACAACCCTGATGTGCAAAAGCGCGCCCAGGTAACCCAGCTTGCCGCCCAGCGCGACGAAGAACTGTGCGACGTGATCGAGGACCTGTGGTTTGCCGCTGGCGCCTGGCCGATCAAGGGTATCGAGCCGTGCCGCGAAACTGTCGAGATCCGTGGCAGCCGCTTCCATGTGCACGGGCGCCTGGCCAATGGTGGGCCATGGGTGGTGTTGGGTTTCGACCCGGCAGAAAGCGCGCAGTATCAGCGCCCTGGCGCCAAGCTGGCGGTACGCGGCGAGTGGGCGGTCAAGCGCACCTTGCTACAGGCGTTTTGCGACAGGCCGCTGATCTGGCTCGACAACTACGCCATGGCCAGGCGGCTGGCGGCCTCGCTGGCGGGTGATGCGGTGGCGGGGCCGGGTTTCGAATACAAGGTCAAGGGCGAGCTGGCGGCGGCGCCGCTGCTGGATGCATTCGTCGCCGCGGCCAGTTTCATCGAAAACCTCGGCCTGGATGTGAACACGGCGGTGGCGGCGATGAGCTTCCCGACCGGCGACAGCGACGCGCTGTTCTTCGAAGCCCTGGCCCTGTACTGGAAAGCGCTGGAGGCGCACCTGCTGGACCAGTCCCCACCGGTCATGAGCTACAACCGCATGTTTGCCCTGTTCGGCGAGAACAACCCGGAAAACCTGCAACTGCTGCCCGACCCGTTGTTGCGGCCTTTGGCGCACCTGATGATCGACGAATTCCAGGATGTGTCGCCGCAGATTGTCAGCTGGTTGCGTGCCAGCCTTGCTGAAATCCGCCGACGTGGCCCGGCCATGCACACCGGTCGCCATGCTCAGCATTCGTCGCTGATGTGCGTGGGCGACGACTGGCAATCGATCTATGGCTGGCGTGGCAGTTCGCCCAAGTACTTCATGGAGTTCACCAAAGCCTTCCCGTCGCCGGTCAGCACGCGGGTGATGCTGGTTGACAACTATCGCTGCCAGCAGCAAGTGATCGACGCGGCCGAGCACCTGGTCAAGGGCACACCGGCGATCGCCGGCAAAAAAGCCCGCGCCAGCGGCCCTGCCGCCGAATTGCCAGGTACGCCGGTGAAGGTATTCGACCGGGACGAAGCCGCGTTGGGGGAAACCCTGATCGAGCACTACCAGCGTGGCGAGACGGTGATGATGCTGTACCGCAAGGGCAGCGACAGGGCACTGATGAACGAGCACCTGCAAGGTGTGCTGCACGCCGAGGCGGGTTTGCCGGCTGAGCAGCGCAGGTTGCGCCAGTTGACCTACCACAGCGCCAAGGGTTTGCAGGCCGATGCGGTGTTCATGCTGGGCGACTGCCAGTACCTGACCTGTTCGCCCTACAAGAACCAGGTGTATCGCCAGGCCGGGCTGGGCAAGGCTGGCGATGCCCAGCCGTTCGATACCGCGCAGAAGGAGGAGGTGCAGCGCCTGGCTTATGTGGCGGTGACGCGCGCGGTCAGGCATTGCTACTGGCATGTGGAGGCGGCCAACGGCGAGGCTGCTGCTGTGCCTCGGGCCTCGGCCCAGGTGGATGGCCGGCAGGGCTTCTTCGAAGACCTGCGCGGCCAGTGAAGCCGGTCAGCTGCCTAGCGTCTCTACTTCGCGAGTGAGGCTGAGCAGAAGCCCTTCCTCACTCAGCGCTTGTTCCGCTCGCAACGCCAACATGCCATCGATGTAGGTCTGGTCATTGATCGGGATTCGCTGCACTTTGCCGGCTTCCACGGGGGAGGCACGCAGCACCGTGGTCAGGCTTTTCACGATCGAAGCAGGTAGCTGGGTTACGGCTTTGGCTTGGTCATCGTTGCACCAGTCCAGGTAGTCCAACCCCGGGCGCCAGAACTCGGTGATGGCGTTGAATGCCTTGAGGTTCTGCTGTTTAAGGAAGCCGGTCCAGCTCGACTGGCGCAGTAGCCATGCGTTGCTGGCCTGTTCAGCCGGGGTGAGTCGGCGTACCTCGGCCGCTACGTTGTCGATGATCTGCTGGCTGACATTGGCGGTTGCCCGGTAACGCATGCCGCGGCTGGGTTCGGGGAAGTCCAGCTCGGTGGCCAATGACTGGCGCAACGCCAGGCGCACTTCAATTTCGTCGACCAGGCCAGTGCGCAGTTCAGTGTCCGGGAAGGCCTCGGGCTCGTCCAGCGGGTCAAGGGCGGGCAAACTATCATCGTCCACGTCGTGCTGCAGTGCTGCTTGACGCTCGCTTCGTCTTGCATTGATGCGTTCAGCCAGCGTGTTGACGGTGTCGCGCCGGAACAATTTGCGTTGCAACGCCAACAGCTGTTTGGCCGGGTTGGTGGACTGCAGGCTGGTCTTGTGCACGATGACCTGGATTTCCAGCTCGCTGAATGCGTCGGTACCTGCATCGCCGCAGGTGGCCGGGAAATGCTGCGCTACGTACTCCAGGTGCTCGCGCAGGGAAGTGTTCTGGCTGGCCTCGCTCAACAACGCCCAGACCCGTTGGCGTACCCCTTTGGGATGGTTGCGTGCCTCTGCCGAGTCCGCCAGCCTTTCGAGCGCGCCGAGCAGGTAGCGGTTGTCGCCCTGGTCGAACAATTCATCCCAAAGCCTCAACTGAGCGTCGTCGGCTCCCACCTGGAAGAACCCCAGCTCTGCTGATGGTGCAGACGATGCCTCGGCGACATTTACGCGACTGGCGCGCAAGCGGTCTCTGGTTGAGGCCTCCAGCGTATTGCGGTTGTGCAACCACCGACGTTCGGGCACCTGGGCCGCGACGTCCCGGGCGAAGGGGCTGCGCAATACCTGATCCAGGTTCGGCAGGGTGCGAATCCTGTTGAATGACAGTTCGAGTGTGCGCAACTGGTACTGCGGCTGCTGCATCAACGCGGTCAGGCCCTCTGGCCATGTGGTCAATTCGCAATGGCTGAGGTCGAGCACTCGCAGACGAGCCATGAAGGTCACGTTGGGGGCTTGGCCCAAGGGGTTGCCGGCCATTCGCAGTGTGTGAGGGTGGATGACGGTTGTGAACGTGCTGGCCAGGTCAGGGGTCAGTGTGATGCGGTTGCCACTGAGGTCCAGTTCATCCAGAGGCAGGCTGGCGAGTGCCCTCAAGCGCGCATCGTCGAGCTGCAGGTTATTACCCTGCAGCCGCAGGCAGCGAAGCCGCGACCTTGGGCCAAGCGCCTGTACGGCCTCGAATAGCGAAGCCTGGTCAATCCGCGGGTTGTTGATGATTTCCAGGGTTTCGACATTCGGGAAGCAGGCAAGAAAGCTTGGCTCGATGCGCTCCAGGTCAAGCCAATTCATCTTGAGCGTTGTGATATGCGGCAGGGTGACCGTCAACTCGGGCAGCCGGCTCACCTGCATGCCAGTCAGCTCGAGCGTGCTGATTGCACTTTGCGATTGTTGCCACGCTTCAATCAGCCGGTTCTGGAAAAGGCTGCGGTCAAAGGCCTCCGGGCCGCTGGCCCAGGCTTGCAGTTCGGTCTTGAGTAAACGCAGATCCGCCTCCAGGCGCTTGATCTGCGTGCCCAGGTCACCTGCCTGAGCCAGGCGGGCTCTGAGCGCATGAACTTCATCGATATCCAAGCCAGGGTAGAGCACACTGAGCCGCCTGGCTGCACCCGTCAGGCCACGACCGCTCAGTGGATACCCGACTCGACCGTCGGCAAGGCGCAGGGGCGAGCGGAACCCGGGTTTGATCGGTTGCTGGCCAAGCCGTGCTGCACATCCCTGACGATTGGCCAAGGCAGCCGCCAAGCGTTTTTCCGCACTGGCGCGAGGGTATTCGGCTTGCAAAACCTGGTCGAGCAGCTGGCTGTCGGGGGTCGCCAGGGTCGGCCGAGCGAGCCCGAGCAGGGCGCGGTTGAGCCGAGCCTGGGCCTGCAAGGCACGTGCTTCCTCAGCCACACGCAACGGGACCCTGCCGGCTGCAAGTTGTTTGCGCTCTTTGCTGCTGACCCGTGCCTCGATCGCTTCCAGCGCCAGTTTCGGTAACCCGGGAAACTGGCGCCCGAGTGTTTGCGCCTCTGTGCCCGGCACTGGGTCATGGCTGTGCAAAAGGCTTTGAAACAGTGCTTCGCGCTGGGTCTCAAGGCTTCGCGCCAACGTGCTATCCAGCGTTGCGGCGCGCTGTGCTGGTTCGATATCACCGACCAGCGCGCGAATGGCCTGGTCATTCATCTGCGCCAGTACGGTCTGGCTGAGATGCCCGTTTTCCAGGTCTGTCCGGGTGATTTCGATTTCGACCTTACCCAGGCCTTCTCGCTCGCCATAGTAGAGGGCGTCGCCCCAGGGCTCCGGGCCGTTGAATACTTTAAGGATGCAGTCAGCCGGCCACCCCGGCAGTGATAACAATCCGGGTAGCGCATAATTTTTATGAGCCGCCAGTGACCGACCTTCGCGCACGCTGTCGATAATCAGCTGGGCTTCGTTGTCCGCCCGGATGCGCAACATCGTGTCAACCAGCAAGGAGGGCGCCTTCTGCCCGCTGGAGTGGGTGTGGCGCAGAACATCGCCGTTTTCACCGCAACAGCGCAGGGCGGTCTCCAGCGCTGCATCGTCCAGTCCGGCAGCTACCTTCCCCAAGCGTCGTAACGCTTGCGGGGCGTCCCATTCCAAGGGGTGCTCGTGGTCAAGCTTCCAGCGCCCCTCACCTTGGTGTTGAAGCTTTGGCGCATAGGCCTCGGGCTTGGCGGGGTGACGAATGCGCCATTGGCTGTCGGCGTCCTGGAAGACTTCGTAGCTGGTACCGTCCAGCTCCAGGTACTGCTTGCCTGCCGTGCGATACAACCCCATGTCATCGGTCTCGATGTGCGCCGGGCGCTTGACCGTGCTGGCGTATTCCGCCATTTCGGCATGCCACAATACTTCGCGACCTTCATGCCATACCGATTGCAGCGCATCGACGAACCCGGATGCCTTGACCGCTCGCGCGCCGACCGCGAAGCCAGCGATGACAGTGGCATTGATCGCCAGGGATTTCAGCTGCTCCAGCGCCTGGGCAGTATCGCCTTCGGCCCAGGCTTCTACGCCCGTGAACACCGACTTGACGATGTCGTAGGCAAATACCCCAAGCATGACCGTGTTCAACGCCGGCACGCAGAATGCGGCGACGTTGAGGACACTCATGCCAAGGTCCAGCCAGTATTGAATACGCTCCTGCAGTGCCTTGGCATTGGCATCGGCGGTGGGCACGGCTACAGCCCTGGCATCCGCTTCAAGGCGCTGTAGTTGGTTTTGGTAAAGCAGCGACCAGACGGCCCCGCGCTGCAGTGGGTGGCGGGCAAAGCCCAGTTTGGGCTCTTTGCGAGGCCTGCGGCCCCCATCGTCAAGTAGTTCAAACAACGCAGCATCGAGCCGACGCGCCAATGCGGCCTGGTCATGCTTAGCGGTAAAACCAATGATCGATTGGCGGAATTCACGCTTGAGCAGGCGGCTGGCCATGAAGTCGCGGGCCGCTTTCGCCGAGCCGTACTCGCGTATCGGGTGCTCGGGGTGGCCCGGGATGAACACGATGCAGGGGTTCAGCTGGTCGTCGCGGTCCGGCCCGATCAGTAACACCTCGTGGATAGCGGTAGCGAACAGGCTCAACCGCCAGACGTGAAGCGCTTCGCCTGCGTAGCGTGGCTGAACTGCGGGGGTGCACAGTTGTGTCAGTGCGTCACGACCGGAACTGCTCAACAAGCCCTTCATCCAGGCGATTTGCGCCTCGACCAGCAAGGTTTGCTGGCTCAAGGCAATGGACAAGCGCTGGATATCCTGCTGGCGTGGGCCTTGGTAAATCGACTGTATGTGCTCCTGATACTGCTGCCCGAGGTCCAGCTGCCGGCAGATGCGCACAAAGTTGACCGGGGTCAGGTGTGGCAGCTCCGCGGTGTCGTGCACACCCTGAACCAGCCGGTCATATGGGCCTGTGTCATCAATGATGTCGAAATTGTGCAGCGCAGCTTCGAGCAGGCTGCGGTATTGCGGGTTGCCCATTGGGCGTGTGGTGACATCGTGCTGCCCAGGTACCGGCAGCGGTACCTCCAGGTCGGGAGGCGGTTGCCATGGGTTGCTGATCTGCTCTGCGGGCTGGAACACATATTGTGCCTTGTCGACCGGGGTGCTCAGGCCCAGGCGCTGTTCCAGCAGCGGTTTGCAGAAGTCGGTGATGCCTTTGAAGCCAGCCAGTGCTTCGCTCAGCTGGGCATGATAGCGGTCGCGCTGCGTGTACAGTGCTTGCAGCCGTTGGCGCTCTTCGGTCAGGGCAGTGGCGTACCAGGAGTAGGTGTTCCCCTCCGGGTCAATGTAGGCCCTGCGGACGGCGTCCAGGAGCGCTTCGGTATGGTCTGGGTGCAGGCCTTGGCTCCAGCCTGGCAAGCTGCGTACGATCTGGGCCTGGTGCAAAGGTGTCGAGGTGGTCATTGGCGTTGCCCGTTGGTTCAGGAAGGCCGTAGTAGACCCAGCCAGGGGTACGCCGCTGGGGTAGATAATTGTTGGATGTCGGTTGTTTGCATGCAGGTGTCGGTCAGGGGCTTATGCGCAACGGCGTTGTGCGCGAGGGTGGGTCACTGCAAGCCGGGCTGGCCATGGAACAGCCCCCTGGACAAGGAGACACTTCATGCGTTCGCTGCACAGTCCCAAGGACCACCTGTTGGACTTCGATGGCATCGAGATCGCCGTGCGCACCTGGGGGCCGGAGGACGGTATCCCGGTCCTGGCATTGCACGGCTGGCTGGACAACGCTGCTTCATTCGAGCGTTTGGGGCCATTGCTGGACGGTTGTTTCGTCATCGCCCCAGACCTGATTGGCCATGGCCGTTCCGACCACCGCCGGCATGACAGTGGCTATTACCTGTGGGAGCATGCCGAGGACATGCTGGCCGTGACCGAGAGCCTGGGGCTGGCGCAATTCCATGTGCTGGCGCATGGCATGGGCACTGGTGTGGCGTCGTTGCTGGCAGCCATGACCAGCGGGATCGCCAGCATGACCTTCCTTGACGGCATGGGCGCACCGTTCACGGTTGCCGACGATGACCGAGTGCAGCACCTGGCCCGTGCTTACCGCCTGAAACGCATGGTCCAGCGCAGCCAGTTGCAGGGCTTTGGCAGGCCGGATGCTGGCCGTTTCGATGACCTGGAAACAGCGCTGGAGCAACGGCGTGAGCGCCTCGACACCGAGCTGTCGGAAAGTGCCGCACGTGTACTGGCGCTGCGTGACTTGCTGCAGCTGGGGGATGGTTACTGCTGGCGTCACGACCCGCGCCTGGTGCTGCCCGAGCCCATGCCGCTGACCGAGCGCGAAGCGTGCGACCTGCTCAGCCAGATCCGCTGCCCGTTATACCTGATGTTCGGCCGCCAGGGCGCATTTGCCGGCGAAGCCTTCAGCCGGCGCCAGGCGGCGCTGCCCGGCCAGGCGAAAGTTTCGTGGCACCCGGGCGGGCATCACTTCCACCTGGAGGCGCCAGACCGCGCACTGGTCGACCAGCTGCTGCGTATCCTCGCGCGTCACGAAGCAGGGGTGTTGCAACGGCTGGTCAACGAGTAGCTGATGATGGTCATGCCGGGATCAGCTGGGCTATGGTGGCTACTGTTCTAGCGCAAAGCCACAAGGAGCCCGGCATGCGACCTTTCGTCATCAAGCACATCGACCACCTTGTTTTGCGGGTCAGCGACTTGCCACGCAGCGTGGCCTTTTACACCGAACTGCTTGGCTGCAGCGTCAGCCGGGTACGGGACGACCTGGGGATGATCCACCTCGCCACGGGGACGGCAATGATCGACCTGGTGACCCTGGACGGCCCGCTGGGGCAGCCAGGTGGTGCCGCTCCTGGTGCGCAAGGGCGCAACCTGCATCATTTTTGCTTGCGCATAGACCCCTTCGATGAAGCGGCGTTGACCGCCTACCTGCAGGCTGCGGGGGTTAAGGTGGAACCCGCGGAAGAACGCTATGGTGCCGAAGGCGAGGGGTTGTCGCTGTACTGCTATGACCCGGATGGCAACCAGGTCGAGCTGAAAGGCCCCTCGACATCCTCGCCGAGGCTGATCAGTACCTGATGCGCGTAATGCACGTGGCTGTCGGGTTTGCCCAGCGTAGCCAGTAACAGGCAGTGATCGTCCGCCAGCCCTGCTTGTCGCTCATGCCGCGCTCCTGTGCCTGGCCAGGCGGGGTGGATATCCCGCCAAAGCCGATTATGCTTCAGATACCTTGCTGCGATCCGAGGCGGCCAGCCTCGTCGTGCTTCGCGCAACCAAAGCAAGCCCTAGGGCCTGGGTGCGACGGTGAAATGGGTATGAGGTGCTCCGGCCTGCATGATGACATGACGGAGGCAACCCATGGCGGTTCTCGACAGCGCATCCACGGGCAGTAGCGCGCCCCAACGCGGTATCACCAAGGAGGAGCGCAAGGTCATCTTCGCCTCGTCCCTGGGCACGGTATTCGAATGGTACGACTTCTACCTGTACGGCTCCCTGGCGGCGATCATCGCCAAGCACTTCTTCGCCGGGGTGAATGAAACCACCTCGTTCATCTTCGCCTTGCTGGCCTTTGCCGCAGGCTTTGCCGTGCGCCCGTTCGGCGCCATCGTGTTCGGCCGCCTGGGCGACATGATCGGGCGCAAGTACACCTTCCTCATCACCATTGTCATCATGGGCCTGTCCACTGCGGTGGTGGGCCTGCTACCGGGCTACGCCACCATCGGCGTGGCCGCGCCGATCATCCTGGTCACCTTGCGCTTGCTGCAGGGGCTGGCGCTGGGCGGCGAGTATGGGGGTGCTGCCACCTATGTGGCCGAGCATGCGCCCAAGGGCCGACGCGGCTTTTTCACCGCCTGGATCCAGACCACCGCCACCCTGGGGCTATTCCTGTCACTGCTGGTGATCATGGCCTGTCGTACGGCCATGGGGACGGAGGTGTTCGAGGCCTGGGGCTGGCGGATACCGTTCCTGCTGTCGATCCTGCTGCTGGTGATTTCGGTGTACATCCGCATGCAGCTCAACGAGTCGCCGGTGTTCATGAAGATGAAGGCCGAGGGCAAGGCATCCAAGGCGCCACTGACCGAATCGTTCGCCCGCTGGGACAACCTCAAGGTGGTCATCATGTCGCTGCTCGGTGGTACCGCCGGCCAGGCCGTGGTGTGGTACACCGGGCAGTTCTATGCGTTGTTCTTCCTGTTGCAGATGCTCAAGATCGAACCGCAAACCGCCAACCTGCTGATTGCCGGGTCGCTGTTGATCGGCACACCTTTCTTCATTTTCTTCGGCAGCCTGTCTGACCGCATCGGCCGCAAGAAGATCATCATGGCCGGCTGCATCATCGCCGCGCTGACCTACTTCCCGATCTTCAAGGCGCTGACCGAATACGGCAACCCGGATGTATTCGTTGCCCAGGAGCAGAACCCGGTGGTGGTGGTGGCCGACCCAGGCCAATGCGCATTCCAGTTCGACCCGGTAGGCAAGGCCAAATTCACCAGTTCCTGCGACATCGCCAAGAGCCTGCTGGCCAAGCGCGCCATTCCGTATACCAATGAAGCGGCGGCGCCCGGCAGCGTGGCACAGATCCGCATTGGCGAACGGGTGTTGCCGAGCTTTGAGGGCAGCAGCCTGGCGGCGGCGGACTTCAAGGGGCAGAGCGACGCGTTTACCGCAACCTTGAGTGGGGCATTGAAAGAGGCGGGCTACCCGGAAAAAGCCGACCCGGCGAAGATCCACTACCCGATGGTACTGTTGCTGCTGACCATCCTGGTCATCTACGTGACCATGGTCTACGGGCCGATCGCCGCATGGCTGGTGGAACTGTTCCCGGCGCGCATCCGCTACACCTCGATGTCGCTGCCTTACCACATCGGCAACGGCTGGTTCGGCGGCTTTCTGCCGACCGTGGCATTTGCCATGGTGGCCGCGACCGGGGATATCTATTACGGGTTGTGGTACCCGATCGTGATTGCCGTGATGACGGCGGTGCTGGGGATCTTCTTCCTGCCGGAAACCAAGGACCGGGACATCACTCACACCTGAAGGTAAGCTTGCCTGTGCTGGCCCCTTCGCGGGCAAGCCCGCTCCCACAGGAACTGCACTGGTTTCGAGGCCTGTGCAGTCCCTGGACTGCAAAGCTTTAGAGGCCTGTGCTGTACCTGTGGGAGCGGGCCCGCGAACAATCCAGCATGGTGGATGGCACGGGCTTCGCCCGTGTTCGCGGGGGAAATTGAGCAAGCCAGTTCTTCCCCAGGTACTGCATCAGCCTCAAGCCTGCGGGGTACCTGTGGGAGCGGGCTTGTCCCGCGAAGCATCCAACAGGGTGCATGGCATGGGCTGCGCCCGCGTTCGCGGGACAAGCTTGCCCGCGAAGAGGCCGGTACAGGCAACCCATCAATCAAAGTAACCGCGCAGCCCGAACGCATACCCGGTGTCCACAGCGGTCGCCTCACCGCGGCTCCAGCGCTTCTTCAGCACGAACTCGAACGCCGGCTCGTACAACCCGTCGCGCACCACTGCTCCCGCCAGCACCTCGACGTCGTACCAGCCATTTTCCAGTTCGATGATCGGCCGCCCCGGCACCTGGTAACGCGCCATCAGGTCGCCCAGGGTCTTGGGCGTGAAATGCTGCAGGATGCGCCAGGTGTACAGCATCAGGGCACCGTGCTCGACCCGCAGTACATAACCGTTGCGCCGGTGTTTCAGGCGGCTGCCGGCCTCGCGCAAGGCCGGGGTGTGGTTGTCCAGGGTGAACAGGATGCGGTAGGGCAGGTTGTCGACACCGGCCAGCGGTAGCACGACGCCTTCGCGCACCGCCTGGTCGCCGCTGTCACCGTGGGTGAACGCATGAGCCAGGTCGTCGGGCAGTTGATGGTCTTGCTTGAAGCGCTCGAGCAACTGGATATCGCCGAGCAGAAAGTAGTCGACCAGGTCGTTGAGCACTTCGCTGAATTCGTGGCGCATCTGTTTTCCTTATTGGTGCGCATTGGGGGAGGGACAATGGGCGTTCAGTGCTTCTGGGCAATCTGGATCAGGTTGCCGCACGTGTCGTCGAACACCGCTACGGTGACCGGCCCCATACGGGTAGGCGGCTGGGTGAACTGCACGCCTGCAGCGCACAGCCGGGTGTATTCGGCCTCGATGTTACGCACGCCGAACGAGCTGGCGGGGATGCCATCCTGTTTGAGCGCGGCCTTGTACACCTTGGCCGCCGGGTGCGCGTCGGGTTCGAGCAGCAGTTCGACCCCATTGGGGTCGTTGGGCGAGGTCAGTGTCAGCCAGCGATGCCGACCCATCGGGATGTCATGTTTGGGCTCGAAACCGAGTACGTAGTGGTAGAAAGCCAGGGCCTTGGCCTGGTCGTCGACGAGGATGCTGGTGACCACAATCTTCATAAGCGCACACCGTTTACCTGGGGCCGATGACTCTCAGTAAAGACGTTCAGGCGTTTTTGACCAGTGGCTGCATCGCCCCTTGGGCTTGTTTCCAGCTGGGTGGCAGCAGAGGCGCGTCCTATCGTTGGCCTGGCGTTACCAACCCACCAAGGAGTGAAATGCATGCAAGAAGAATCGATGAAAGACCTGCCGGACGCCCATGATGAGGATCAAGCGGAAACCACCGCGCCGTCTGCAACGCTGTCCCGACGCAAGCGCGGTGCGGCTCCGGTTGTCGGAATGCCCTGTGAGTCGGGGTACAAGCAGATTGGGGACGACTGCATTCGGGCGAACCCCGGGTTTGAGTGATGCACTGGGCCGGGGCAACCCGGCCCTTACAAAAAACCTGCTCAAGGCATAGGTAAATCCTTCAGCTCCCAGCGCCCACCCACCGCGAGTCGGGGGTACAGTGTGAGGCATGATCCCAGTCTGCCCAGACCAGCGTCGGAGAGGTCCCCTGTGGCTGCCTATACCTTGCGACAACTGAAGTACTTCGTCACCACCGTGGAAGCGGGTAGTGTGGCCGAAGCGTCACGCCAGCTGTACATCGCCCAGCCGTCCATTTCCACGGCCATCAAAAGCCTGGAGGAAAGTTTCGGTGTACAGCTGTTCATCCGCCACCACGCCCAGGGCGTGTCATTGACGCCCAGCGGCAAACGTTTCTATGCCAAGACCAAGTCCCTGTTGCAGATGGCCCATGAGTTCGAACAGAACGCCCTGGCCGACAACGATACCGTCGCCGGGCAAATCGACATTGGCTGTTTCGAAACCGTGGCCCCGCTGTACCTGCCGCGCCTGATCGCCGGCTTTCGCCAGCGCTACCCAGGCGTGGACATTCGCCTGCGCGACGGTGAACAGCAGGACTTGATCCAGGGCCTGACCGCCGGCACATTCGACCTGGCATTTCTCTATGACCACGACCTGGACGGCACCATCGAGGCCGAGCCCTTGATGCCGCCGCAGAAACCCTACGTGCTGCTGCCGGAGCACCACCGTTTTGCCGGCCAGGCCCAGGTATCGCTGCGCGACCTGTGCCCCGAGCCGATGATCCTGCTGGACGTTGCTCCCAGTCGCACCTACTTCGTCAGCTTGTTCAACGAATTAGGGCTGACACCGAACATTGTCTTCAGCTCACCCTCGATCGAGATGGTGCGTGGCATGGTGGGGCAAGGCTTCGGGTTTTCGCTGCTGGTGACTCGCCCGCATTCGGAATACACCTACGACGGCCAACGCCTGGTCATGCTGGATATCACCGAACCGGTAGCGCTGTCGGGGCTGGCCGCTGCGTGGTTGAAGCGGGTGCAGTTGACCAAACCGGCGCAGTTGTTCGTGGAGTTCTGCCGGGAAGAGCTGGCGAAGTTCTAAGGCCCGATCTGCATCGCCCCGGCAGGTTTACGCAAGCCGGTGGCTCAGAACCAGCGATCGTTCTTTTTGCGCCCGCGGGTGAGCGCCGGCAGGATCAGCCCCGCGAGCAAGCCCGCGCCGGCGATGCTGCCGCCATAGACCATGTAGCGCATCATCACCTGCTTGTTCTCGTCCCCCAGGCGCGCCTGGGTATCGCGCAACGCCGACTGGCTTTGGTCGAGCTGCTCGTTCAGGGCTTTGTTGCGTGTCTCCAGTTCGTCGATCAGCTGTTTGCGCGAGTCGAGCGTTTCCTGCGTGCCTTGCACGCGGCGCTTCCAGCTGTCGTCGATGGTATTCAACTGTCCGGTGAGTTCCGCGACTTTGGCTTCGAGCTCCGGCAGCCGCTCGTTCTGCCCAGGCACCGCCTGCAAGTCATTGCTGAGGATCCATACCACGTCGCCATTCTGCCCGCGTACCTGGCTGTAGTTGCCCTGGCTGCCGATCAAGGTGAGCTTCTGGCCCGACTTGAGCGTGCCGACGATGCGGTGGCCGTCGGTCGGGCCGCTGCGCACGTAAGTGCTTAGGCTGTCGCTGACCCAGCGTGCATCGCTGGCAGGCTCTTCGGCGTGTACCGGTGCGGCCAGGGCCACGAGTGTGGCGATCAGGCCGCCGCGCAGTGCAGTGAGGGCGGAGGCAGTTGGGCGGGAATCGGGCATGTTGGGTCTTCGCTGAAACAGGACAAAAGTAGGCCCGGTGACTGGGCCGGTGAACCGGTCGGTGGGTTGACCGTCAGCGAAAGACCGTATTTTTGTCAGCAGGTTCATCACCGGAGGTCGGAAATGTCTGCAGAATGTTGCAGCACCCGCCCTATAGCCCCCTGGGTATCCCGCAATACCGGATGGCCGTAAGCCCCTATGGCCAATGGCAGGGCTAGACTCAAACGCTCATACACGTTCATGGAGCAGGGCCATGACTGCCAAGAACACCATCTGCCTCTGGTATGACCACGACGCAGAGCAAGCGGCACATTTCTACGCCAGCGTTTTCCCCGATAGCCAGGTGGGTGCGGTGCACAAGGCACCGGGTGACTACCCCTCGGGCAAGCAAGGTGATGTCATTACCGTGGCGTTCACCGTGATGGGGATTCCCTGCATAGGGCTCAATGGCGGCAAGGCGTTCAGCCACTGCGAAGCGTTTTCGTTCCAGGTGTGTACCGAGGACCAGGCCGAGACCGACCGCTTGTGGGATGCCATCGTCAACAACGGTGGCGAGGCCAGCGTGTGCGGCTGGTGCAAGGACAGGTGGGGGATTTCGTGGCAGATCACGCCGCGGGTCCTCATCGAGGCCTTCGCCCACCCCGACCCTGCGGCGGCCAAGCGCGCGTTCGACGCCATGCTGCAGATGGGCAAGATTGATGTGGCTGCTATCCAGGCGGCGCTGGCGGGCTGACGCAGGCGCCAATGATGCGCCTACGCTACTCCAGCTCGCGGCTCTGGCAGGTTTTCGCTCAACCCTGCCAGCCACCCCCCAATACCTTGTACAAAGTCACCCGGTTCTGTTGTTCGACCAGTTCCAGGCTGATCAGCGTCTGCTGTGCCGAATACAATGAACGCTGCGCATCCAGCACCTCCAGAAAACTTTCCGACCCTTGTTTGTACAGCGCCAGCGACAGGTCGTAGCTCTTCTCGGTAGCGCTGGTCAGGCTGCGCTGGGCGTCCAGCCGTTCATTGACATGCCCGCGCACGGCCAAGGCATCCGCTACCTCACTGAACGCGGTCTGCAAGGTCTTCTCATAAGTGGCGAGCTCGATATCCCGGCTGACCTTGGCCGCATTCAGCGCTGCACGGTTGCTGCCGGCATTGAAGATCGGCAGATTGATCGACGGCGCCAAGCTCCAGGCACGGCTGCCGCCAGCGAACAACCCCGACAGCTCGCTGCTGGCAGTACCACCGCTGGCGGTCAGGGTGACGCTGGGGAAGAACGCCGCTCGCGCCGCGCCAATGTCGGCATTGGCTGCCTTCAATGTGTGCTCGGCGGCCAGCACGTCCGGGCGCTGTTGCAGCAGGCTCGAAGGCAGGCCCGCCGGTACGCCGACCAGCAGCGCTGCATCGAGGCGGGCACCCCGGGGCAACAGCGTGTCATCCACGCGGCACCCTGCCAGCAGTTCCAGGGCATTGCGGTCCTGTTCAACCAGGCTTTGGTAGTTGGCCACGTCCGCCCGCGCCGACTCCACGGTACTCAATGCCTGTGCCAGGCTGAGGCCGGACTCGCCACCCAGCGCGTGGCTCTGCTGCACCAGATCGAGGGTCTTCTGCTGGCTGGCATAGGTCTCGCGGGCCAGCGCCAGCAACTGCTGGTCGGCGGCCAAGGTCATCCAGGCGCTGGCGACTTCCGCCACCAGGCTGATCCGCGTACTGCGCCGGGTCTGTTCCAGCGCCAGGTAGTCCTCCAGCGCGGCGTCCTTGAGATTGCCCAGGCGGCCGAACAGGTCCAGCTCGTAACTGCTCACCCCCAGGCCAACGCTGTACTGGCTGCTGACCGCGTTGCTGCCATTACTGACGCTACGCTGGCGGGTGCCGTCAGCGGTAGCGGACACCGCCGGGAATAGGGCCGCCCGCTGGATGCGATACTGCGCGCGCTGGTACTCGACATTGAGCGCCGCTACCCGCAGGTCGCGGTTGTTGGCCAAGGCCAGGGCGACGGTGTCGCGCAGGCGCGTATCGACGAACAACGACTGCCAGCCGATCTCGGCACTGGTGCTGCTACTGGCGGTGGGGGTTGGCCACTGCTCGGCCACGGGCGCCGCCGGGCGCTGGTAGTCAGGGGCCAGGTTGACGCAGCCGCCAAGGGCCAGCACCAACATCAACAGAGGGGGCATGCGCATCAGGCTTCTCCTGCGACAACGTTGCGGCGTGGGGCGTTGCTGCGTGTGGCCAGGCGCTGCACCAGCACATAAAACAAGGGGATGAAGAACAGGCCGAGCAAGGTGGCGGCGAGCATGCCACCGAGTACGCCGGTACCGATGGCCTGGCGCCCGCCGGCCCCGGCGCCGCTGCTCAGGGCCAGTGGCAACACGCCAAGGATGAACGCCAGCGAGGTCATCAGCACCGGTCGCAGGCGAACACGCACGGCTTCCAGGGTGGCGGTCAACAGGTCCTGGCCACGCTCGTAGCGTTCCTTGGCGAACTCCACGATCAGGATCGCGTTCTTCGCCGCCAGGCCCACCGTGGTCAGTAGCCCGACCTGGAAGTACACGTCATTAGCCAGCCCGCGCACCCCGGTCAGCAACACCGCGCCCAGGATGCCCACTGGCACCACCAGCATCACCGCGAACGGCACCGACCAGCTTTCGTACAATGCCGCCAGGCACAGGAACACGAACAGGATCGAAATGGCATACAGCAGCGGGGCCTGGTTGCCGGCCAGGCGTTCCTGGTATGACTGGCCGGCCCAGGCATAGCCGATACCTTCAGGCAGCTGCGCCATGATCTCTCCGACTGCCGCCATGGCGTCGCCAGAGCTGACGCCCGGGGCCGGCTCGCCAACCAGTTCGTACGAACCAAAGCCATTGAAGCGCTCCAGCAGCGGCGAAGCCGTGCTCCACGAGGTGCGGGTGAACGCCGACAGCGGCACCATGGCATCGCTGTCGTTGCGCACGTACCAGGCACCGATGTCTTCGGCCAGCATGCGCTTGTCGGCTTCGCCCTGCAGGTAGACTTTTTTCACCCGGCCGGCATCAACGAAGTCGTTGACGTAGCTGCCACCCATGACCGTGCTCAGGGTGTCGTTGATGTCGCTGGCCGCCACACCCATGGCGCCGGCCTTGCGGTCATCGATGCTGACGTTCAATTGCGGCGTGTCTTCCAGGCCCTGGGCGCGCACATTGGCCAGGCGGGGGTCCTTGGCAGCCAAGGCGATGAACTGGTCACGCGCCTTGAGCAGCTCGGCGTGGCCGAGGCCGGCCAGGTCCTGCAGTTGCACGTCGAAGCCGGCACTCTGGCCCAGGCCCTGGATGGCCGGCGGGGCGATGACGAAGACATTGGCGTCGAGGATCTTCGACAGCGCCCTGTTGGCCCGCTGCGCCACGGCGGCAGCACTGTGCTGTTCGCCCTGGCGTTCGCTCCAGTCCTTCAGCTTGATGAAGCCACGCCCGGAGTTCTGTGCGTTGCCGCCATTGCCCAGGCCGCGCACGGTCAGCAGTGAAGCCACTTCAGGTTGCTGCAGCATGTAGTCTTGCACCTGGCGGCTGACTTCCTGCAGGCGCTGGTCGGTGCCGCCCACAGGCAGGGTCATCTGCATCATCAGCATGCCTTGGTCTTCCTCGGGCAGGAACGCGGTGGGCAGTTTCTGCAACATCAGCACCACGCCACCGAGCACCAAGGCGTAGACCATCAGGCCCCGCAGCGGCCGCGCCAGCACCTTGGCAACCCCCTGCTGGTAGCGCAGGGCACTGCGCTCGAAGGTGCGGTTGAACCAGCCGAAAAAGCCCTGGCGCGGCTCGCCGTGGGCGGTTACTGGCTTGAGCAGGGTGGCGCACAAGGCCGGGGTCAGGGTCATGGCCACCAGCACCGACAGCGCCATGGCTGCCACCAGGGTGACCGAGAACTGCCGGTAGATCACCCCGGTTGAGCCGCCGAAGAACGCCATTGGCACGAACACGGCCGACAGCACCACGGCAATGCCGACCAATGCGGCGCTGATCTCGCTCATCGACTGGCGCGTTGCTTCGCGCGGCGACAGGCCTTTTTCCGCCATGATGCGCTCGACGTTCTCCACCACCACGATGGCATCGTCGACCAGCAGGCCGATGGCCAGCACCATACCGAACATGGTCAGGGTGTTGATCGAGTAGCCAAGGATGGCCAGTACGCCGAAGGTACCCAGCAGCACCACCGGCACGGCGATGGCGGGGATCAGCGTGGCGCGCAGGTTCTGCATGAACAAGTACATGATCAGCACTACCAGAGCGATGGCCTCGAACAGGGTCTTGACCACTTCCTCGATGGAAATCTTCACGAACGGCGCGGTGTTGTAGGCCACCTCGCTACGCAATTGCAGCTTGCCGGGGAAGAACTGCTCAAGCTCGGCCAGCTTCGCCTGCACCGCTTCGGATACGTCCAGGGCATTGGCGCCCGTAGCCAGGCTTACCGCCAGGCCGCCGGAGGGCCGCCCATTGTGTTCGGCGACCACGTCATAGCTTTCACTGCCCAGCTCTACCCGGGCCACGTCGGCCAGGGTCACCACGGCACCGGCGCTGTTGTGCTTGAGCACCAGTTCGCGGAATTGTGCAGCGGTCTGCAGTTTGCTGCGGGCGTTGATGGTGGCATTCAGTTGCTGGCCGGCACGCGCGGGCAGGGCACCCAACTGGCCTGCGGAGGTGTCGACGTTCTGCGCCTCCAGGGCACTGCTCACGTCCGACGGCATCAGCGCATACTGCTTGAGCTTGTCCGGGTCGAGCCAAATGCGCATGGCGTAGCTCGACCCCAGCGTGGTCACCTGCCCGACGCCGCTGACCCGGCTGATCTGGTCGTACAAGGTGCTGGAAATGAAGTCGCTGATATCGGTGGCGCTGACGTCCGGGTTGTCCGACACCAGCGAGAGGATGATCAGGAAGTCGCTGGCCGAGTTGTGGATTTCGATGCCTTGCTGCTGCACGGCTTCGGGCAGCCGCGCCTTGGCCTGCTCCAGCTTGGTCTGCACCAGCATTTGCGCGGTGTTGATGTCGGTGCCGGCCGCGAAGGTGAGGGTGATCGAGGCACTGCCCGCCGAGCTGCTGCTGGAGGACATGTAGGTGAGGCCGTCGAGGCCGGTCATCTGTTGCTCGATCACCTGGGTTACCGAATCTTCCATCGTCTTGGCCGATGCACCGGTATAGCTGGCCTTAAGGCTGATCTGTGGCGGAGCGATGTTGGGGTACTGGGCGAGCGGCAGCTGGAAGATCGCCAGGCCGCCACCGAGCATCACCAGAATGGCGATGACCCAGGCGAAGATCGGCCGGTCAATGAAGAATCGTGCCATGTCATTCGCCTCGCTGGCTGTCGTTGCGGGCCGTCAGGCTGCTGTCCTGCACCTGCACTTGCTGGCCGACGCGGACCTTCTGCAGGCCCTGTACGATCAACTGGTCACCCGGCGCCAGGCCCTGGCTGACCCACCAGCGGTTGCCAACGGCGCGGGCCAGGGTCAGCTCGCGTTGCTGCACCTTGCCGTCGACCACCACCAGTGCGGTAGCGCCGCCACGCTCATCGCGGCTCACGCCCTGCTGCGGCACCAGGACCGCATCGGCCTGCACGCCTTCTTGCACCGTGGCTTTCAGGTACATGCCGGGCATGAGCAGGCCGTCGGGGTTCGGCACCACGGCGCGAAAGGTTACGCTGCCAGTGCTTTCATCCACGCTCACGCCGTTGAAGGTGAGGGTGCCGGCATGGGCGTAGGTGCTGCCGTCCTCCAGTTCCAGGCTGATGCGCGTGGCGTCCTGCTGTGGGCTCGGTGCCAGCTTGCCCTCGGCCAGCTCGCGTTTCAGGCGCAGCAGGGTGCTGCTGGGCTGAGTGAAATCGACGTAGATCGGGTCCAGCTGCTGCACGGTGGTCAGCGCCGTGGTCTGTTCGGCGGTGACCAGTGCGCCAGGGGTGACCGACGAGGTGCCGGTGCGGCCTTCGATCGGCGCATTGATGCGGGTGTAGTCGAGGTTGATCCGCGCGGTGCGCTGCGCAGCCTGGGCCGATTGCAGGCTGGCGCGGGCTTCTAGCAGGGCGGCCTGTGCGCTTTCGTTGTCTTCGGCGCTGATGGCGTCGAGCTTCACCAGCTGTGCATCGCGTCTGGCCTTGAGCTGAGCAGCCTTGAGCGTGGCACGCGCGGAGCTGACAGTGGCTTCAGCCTGGGCCAGGGCTGCCTGGTAGGTTTGCGGGTCGATCTGGTACAGCGCCTGGCCGGCCTTGACCCTGTCGCCTTCGTTGAACAGGCGTTTCTGGATGATGCCGCCGACTTGCGGACGGATCTCGGCAATCAGGTGGGCGCTGGCGCGGCCGGGCAGGGTAGTGGTCAGGGCCTGGGCGGCGCTGGTCACTTCATACACCGCGACCTCTTGCAGCGGTGGTTGCGCGGCAGGGCTTTCGGCCTCGCGGCAACCGCCGATGACCAGCAGGCCGGCCCCCAGCAGCAGGGCACGCACCAGCGGCGAACGGGCGAACATCAAGGAGTGGAATAACGTAGGCATCGCAGGCTCCGAGCCAGGGATTTCGAGGCCACCAGCGTGCTCGGCAATTGTGCAGGCAATGTGCAGAAAGCAAGGAGATTGCCCGGCATGCCTTGCGGCACCCGGGCGTGCGCGCTTCAATACGGGCCATTCCAATGTGCCGGCGGTGCCATGAAAGTCAGCCTATCGCGCAAGTTCTTCTTCGCCATGCTCGCGGTGTGCGCATTCGCCGTGCTGGGCATGGTGTTTGCCGCCTACCTGAGCCTGAAATACGGTTTTCTCGGCTACCTCAACCAACAGGCGGAAGAACGCATGGAGCGCATCGTGCCGCGGGTCGAGCAGGCCTATGCGCGCCATGGCAGCTGGGATTTCATCCGCCGCGACAAGGACCAGTGGTTCGAGCTGCTGCGCCCAGACGACGCCCAGCCAGACAAGGTCTTCGACCCCAGCCAGCTGACCGTCTCGGACCTGACCGGGGCGTTCGTCCGCTTTGCCTTACTCGACAGCGGGCGCCAGCCGATCATCGGCTACCAGGCAGCGCCCGCCGACATGCTGCTGCGGCCCATTCGCCATCAGGGCCAGGTGGTCGGCTGGATGGCCCTGGCCCCGCTGCAGTCGGTGACCAGCATTGGCGACCAGCGCTTCCAGCTCAACCAACTGCGCTCAAGCCTGCTGATCGGCCTGGCCTGCCTGCTGGCCACGGCGGTGATCGCCTGGTGGTTGAGCCGCGCCTTGCTGCGGCCGATTCGGGAAGTGGCCAGCGCCACCCATCGCCTGGCGGCGGGTGATTACGCCATCCAGCTGCCGGTGCGCTCGGCGGACGAAGCCGGGCAGTTGGCCGAGGACTTCAACCGCATGGCCGCCACGCTGGCCAGCAACGAGCGCCTGCGGCGCGACTTCATGGCCGATATTTCCCACGAACTGCGCACGCCGCTGGCGGTGATGCGCGCCGAACTGGAGGCCATGGAAGACGGCATTCGCCCGCTCGATGGCAATGCTTTGCGGTCGCTGCAAGGCGAAGTGGGGGCCCTGAGCAAGCTCGTCGACGACCTGTTCGAGCTGTCACTGGCCGAGGTGGGTGGCCCCACCTATCGCCGTGAACGCATCGACCTGTGCGTGCTGTTGTCGGTTGTTGCCGAAGCCTTTCAGGCCGGTTTCACCGAGCGTGGCCTGGAACTGCGTGTGGAAATACCCGGGGAGCCGTTGTGGGTACTGGGCGACGAGGCACGCCTGGGCCAGTTGTTGCACAATTTGCTGGAGAACAGTCGCCGCTACACCGATGCCGGTGGCCACACGGTGTTGCGGGCACTCCAGGAAGGGGATCAGGTGCTGGTGCAGTGTGAAGATACCGCCCCCGGCGTGGACAGTGCCTCGCTGGCGCGCCTGTTCGAGCGTTTTTACCGGGCTGAGCGCTCGCGTAACCGCGCCAGTGGCGGCACCGGGCTGGGCCTGGCGATCTGCCGTGGTATCGCCGAGGTGCATGGCGGCCGGTTGACGGCCAAAGCCTCGGCCATGGGTGGGCTGTTGCTGGCGTTGACCTTGCCGGTCGCGGGAGAGCAGGCATGAGCCGGATTCTGCTGGTGGAAGATGAGCCCAAGCTTGCGGCATTGGTGGGCGATTACCTGCGCGCGGGCGGCTATAGCGTCGAGCACCTGGCCGACGGCCTGGGGGTGATTCCGGCCATTCGCCAGGGCCAGTACGCGCTGGTGTTGCTCGACCTGATGCTACCGGGCCGTGACGGCCTGGATATTTGCCGCGAGCTCCGCGGTTTCAGCCGCGTGCCGTTGATCATGATGACTGCCCGTGTCGACGAGATCGACCGCCTGCTGGGCCTGGAACTGGGCGCGGACGACTATATCTGCAAGCCGTTTTCGCCGCGTGAGCTGGTGGCGCGGGTCAAGGCGGTGCTGCGCCGCAGTGGCGAGCAGCCTGGCAGCCTCGGCCTGGAGCTGGATGCTCGGGCGTTCCAGGCACGCTATCGGGGTGTGGCACTGGAACTCACGCCCGTGGAGTTCCGCATGCTGGCGGCGCTGGCGGTGCGCCCGGGGCAGGTGCTGTCGCGCGACCAGTTGATGAACCACATCTACCAGGACCACCGGGTGGTGGCTGACCGCACGGTGGACAGCCATGTGAAGAACCTGCGGCGCAAGTTGACCGCGATTACCCCGGCGCATGACCCGATCCGCTCGGTGTATGGGGTGGGGTATAGCCTGGAGTTCGAATAACCCGTGTGAAAGCTTGCGCGGTCCTGCAGGGGACCGCCCAGGCCTCAAGGGTCAGGTTTCGGACATTTCGCTTGCTGCCGCCGGTTTCAGCGAAGCCTTCTTTTCCTGCACCACGATGTAGAACTCCTCGCCATGTTTCACGGCGCCGTACAGCACGGCCTTTTCGATCAGTTCGTTGCCACGCAGGTGACGCAGCATCATCGGGTCCTTGCGCAGGTCGCGGTACAGCGCCAGGCACAGCAGCACCATCACCACCACGAACGGCAGGGCCACGACGATGGTCAGGTTCTGCAGCCCGGTCAGCGCCTTTCCGGGGTCACGCGGGTCGCCGATCGCCAGCATGATCGCCGCCACCGTGCCGGTCAGCGCGCCCCAGAAAATCACCGTGCGCCGGGAGGGCGTGGTGGTGCCATGTTCCGACAGCGTTCCCATCACCAGCGAGGCCGCGTCGGCACCGGAGACGAAGAAGATACCCACCAGCACCATTACCAGCACCGAGGTCGCCGAAGCCAGCGGGTAGCTGTCAAGCAACTGGTACAGCGCATGGTTACTGTTGACCGCGCCGTTGGCCAGCTGGAACGCGCCTTCGCGCAGTGCATCGATGGCGGCGCCGCCGAACACGGTGAACCACACCAGGCTGACCAGGCTCGGTACCAGCAGTACCCCGGTAACGAACTGGCGGATGGTGCGGCCGCGGCTGATGCGGGCGATGAACATACCCACGAATGGCGTCCAGGATATCCACCAGGCCCAGTAGAACACGGTCCAGCCGGCCAGCCAGCTGTCCATCTGTTCACCGCCGCTGGCGTTGGTGCGGGCCATCATCTCAGGGAGCATCTTGATATAGATGCCGAGCGAGGTCGGCAGCAGGTTGAGCATCAGCAGGGTCGGCCCGACCATGAACACGAACACCGCCAGCACCAGCGCCAGCACCATGTTGATGTTGGACAGCCACTGGATGCCCTTGCCGATGCCCGACACCGCCGAGGACACAAAGGCAACGGTCAGCAGGGTGATGATCGAGATGTAGAACAGCTTGCCGGGGCTTTCGACCCAGCCGTTGTACTCCAGGCCACCGGCAATCTGCAGGGCACCCAGGCCCAGCGAGGCGGCTGAACCGAACAGCGTGGCGAAGATCGCCATCATGTCGATCAGGCGGCCGAGCGGGCCGTTGGCGTGCTTGCCGATCAATGGCCGGAACGCGGCAGAAATCAACTGTGAGCGGCCCCGGCGGTAGGTGCCATAGGCAATCACCAGGCCGACGATGGCGTACATCGCCCAAGGGTGCAGGGTCCAGTGGAACAGTGTCGTGGCCATCGCCACCTGCATCGCTTCGCTGGTCTGCCCGCTGGCCGAACCTGGCGGTGGTGACACGTAGTGCGACAGGGGCTCGGCCACGCCGAAGAACATCAGGCCAATGCCCATGCCGGCGCTGAACATCATTGCCACCCACGACACCGTACGAAATTCTGGCTGTTCGCCATCACGGCCCAGCGGTACCCGGCCATAGCGGCTGGCCGCCAGCCACAGCACGAACACCACGAACAGCGTGGAGGTGAGCACGAAGAACCAGCCGAAATTCAGGATGACCCAGGATTGTGCACCTGAGGCGCTGTTGGCCAGGCTGGCCTGGTTGAACAGGCCCCAGAGCACGAAGGCGATGGCCAAAAGGCTGGTGAAACCGAAGACGATCCAGTCCAGCTTGCCCTCGAAATGCCGGTCTTGGCGGGCTTCTGCGGTTTTCGAGGGGTCGGTCACGCCAAGGTCGAGTGTTTCGTTGATGTGTTCCTTTGCCATGAATGATGAGGCCCCTGAGTGGCTTACCTGCGCGGGCAGGCTTGTTGTTGTGTGGGCTACCGAGGGCGCTGATGGCCTCGGCGGGGTGAGGTGCTGGCGCGATTATCCTGCGCGGTAAACGGCGGCACCTGTCCCGATAACGCCCTGGGGCGTCCATTGCGCGACTTGGCAAATACTTTTAGTTCTGGGGGCAGTGGCCCATTCTGCCTCGGCTTCTGGTACCCTGATGGGCATTACCCCGGCCCGCACATTCGAGCCGCGTAGAAGCGCTGCTGCCTGTGGGCCTGGCCGTACCAGGAAACGGAGATTCGTCAACATGGCCACTGACCGTGTGAGCCTGATTCATTTCGATAAATTGAGCATGAGCCCTGCCGCTGCCGATCGGTTCCAGAAAGCCCTCGACGCGCTGGAAACACTCAAGCTGCAGGACCGTTACGTGTACCTCATCGCTCCTTATCTGGGTGATATCGCTGACGCCTCCGATGCCGAGCAACTGGCCACTGCAGTGGATCAGGGGCTGCGCGTGGTCGATGAACTCGTGGCTGCCCACTCGGTGAGCAAGGGCAAGGCCGAGGAAGTGCGCCAGGTATTCAATAACGCCGGCGAGCGTGCACGGGCAGAATTGACTGGCTGAGTGGTGGCATGGCCAAAGACATCGACAACCCCTGTGTTTCGTTATGCCAGCTCAATAGCGAGCTGTGCGTGAGCTGCGGCCGTACCCGAGAAGAAATCCGCAAATGGCGGGGCATGAAGCGCCCCGAGAAGATGGCCACCGTGCAACGCGCGGCGACGCGTATGAAGGCCATCACCAAGAAAGCGGCCAAGCGGCAGAGTGCCGACTGAGCGCGCAGGCCCGCGAACGCCCCCCCCACACAGTGCTTCTGGCCGATGAAAGGCTGTCCTCCTCGCCGCTGATGGTCCAGACTGTCTCTGGCACGCATCGATGATTGCTGCAGTCGACCACAGGAGGTGGCAGCCTTTGGCCACCGCGCGGGGTCGCCGGATGTTACATGTGCCGAGGGTCGTAGATGATCGAGCGTTGCTTTCGCCACGCCCTGCTCCTGTTGTGCCTGTCGCTGCTGCCCCTGGCGGCGGTAGCGGACGATGCCTGCCGACGGCTGACCGCTACTGGTAACCCTGAATACCCGCCCTACCTGTGGCGTGACCCGCTAAACCCTCAGCAATTGATTGGTGCCAATGCCGACCTGCTCAAGTACCTGGGCAAGCAATTGGGGCTCGAAGTCGAGGTGGTCTACGGAGGGCCGTGGTCGCGTGCCCAGGAAGAAGTTCGCACCGGGCGTATCGACTTGCTCGCCGGTTATTTCCAGACCGACGCGCGCCGCCAGCAGATGGACTTCATTGCCCCGCCGTTCCTGTACACCCCCAGCGTGATCTGGGTGCGTCAGGACAATGCCTTCGCCTACCGGCAATGGTCCGACCTCAAGGGGCGCAAGGGCGGTACTTTGGTCAATAACAGCCACGGGCAGCAGTTCGATGACTACGCCCATGCCAACCTCACCCTCGAAGCGGTGCCCGGCGCCCGGCAGGCGTTCGAGAAATTGATGCACAAGCGCAGCGATTACGTGGTGTACGAGCAGTACCCCGGCATGGCGCTGGCGCGGACCTTGGGTATTGCAGGCACTGTGCAGGTGCTGCAGCCCCCTGTGTCCAGCGAAGGGTTGTACCTGGCAATTTCGCACGATTCGCCCTGCAACCGGCCGCAGTTGCGCGAGGCACTGGCGCGCGAGATGGCGAAGATCGTGAGTGGAGATTTGCCCGAGCAACTGGTGAAGCAGAACCTGGAGCGCTGGCAATAACTGCCTGTGCGCGCTTTTACAGGGACTGCGCCAGCTGTTTGGCTTCCTTGGCCTTGGTCACGTCGACGGCGCTGGGCAAACTGACATCGTTCTTGGCCGCAAGAATCTCGGCCATGACGCTGACGGCGATTTCCGCCGGGGTCTTGCTGCCGATATAGATGCCGATTGGACCGTGCAGGCGCTGCAGCGATGCTTCGCTTTCCCCAAAGTGCTCGATCAGCCGCTCCCGGCGCAGCTGGCTGTTGCGTCGCGAGCCAATGGCGCCGATATAGAACGCCGGGCTGTGCAAGGCCTCGAGCAGCGCCAGGTCGTCCAGCTTGGGGTCGTGGCTGACGGCGACGATGGCACTGCGCACATCTGCGCTGAAGGCGCGGACCACATCGTCCGGCATGCCGGGCAGCAAGGTGACCCCGGCGATGCTCCAACCCGCCGTGTACTCCGGGCGCGGGTCGCACAACGAAACGCTGAAGCCATTGAACAAGGCCATGGTGGCCAGATACTCGGCCAGTGCCCCGGCACCGATCAGCAGCAGGCGGTAACCGGGGCCGAGGGTGCTGAGCAGGCGCTGGCCATCGAAACTGAACAGTTCAGGTGTGGCAGTGGCAGTGAGGTTGGCTGCGCCGCTGCGCAGGTCGAGGTCGCGGCGTACCAGGCTCCCGCTATCCAGGCAGGCCAGCAGCTGCTCCAGGTGCGGTAATGAAGGGGCGAACTCCAGCACCAGTTCGAGAGTGCCGCCGCAGGGCAGCCCGAAGCGATGGGCTTCATCGGCGCTGACGCCATAGCGCACCACCTGGGGCAGGCTGGTGGGCATGCCCGGGCCGCCGTAGGCACGGGTGTAGCGATGGATGAGATCGTCCTCGATGCAGCCGCCGGAAACACTGCCCACCACCCGGCCATCGCTGCGCAAGGCCATCATCGAGCCGACCGGGCGGGGCGAGGAGCCCCAGGTGCGGGCAACGGTGGCGAGCAGGGCGCGGTGGCCGGCGGCGAGCCAGTCACGGGTGGTGCGTAGGACCAGCAGGTCGATGCTTTCCATTGGGGCTCCATTAACCCGGATATTCAAAGGCCGGCACAGGCACCCGGCGTCAGCGCATATGCAAGATGATGGGACTGCTGCTGGCCGGGTCGGTATGCCCGCGCAGTTTGCCCACCGCCTGCGCATTCACCGCGCCACCATGGTTACCCCAGGCTGAACGCACAAAGCTCAGCACCTCGGCAATCTCCTGATCCCCCAGCTGTTCGCGGAAAGCCGGCATGCGGTAGGCATCCGGCACCCCGGCAGTCACCACCCGCTGCGACCCGTTCAGGGTGATATTGATCGCCGAGGCGTCCTCCTGCGCCAGTGCCGACGTGGCCCCGGCCAACGGCGGCATCCATTCGGCCTGGCCTTTGCCATCCAGGCCGTGGCACGAGGCGCAGCGGGTCACGTAGGTGTGCGCCCCCGGCGTGTCGAGCCGCACGGCTGCCGATTCTGCCTGATACTGCCACGGTGGGCCATCACGCTGCGGGTCGCCCGGCAGCGACTTCAGGTAGTGGGCAATGGCAGCCAGGTCGCCGTCAGTCATGAACTGCGTGGAGTTGTTGAACGCCTCGGTCATCGAACCGAACACCACCGCATGCCGGTTGCGGCCGGTTTTCAGGAACTGGGCGATTTCCGCCTCGCTCCAGCGCCCCAGCCCGGTGTTGTGGTCAGTGCGCAGGCTGGGTGCGTACCAGCCATCGAGCAATGCGCCGGCGAGGAACGATTCGCCGCTGCCATCCAGGGCTTTTTCGTTGAAGGCCAGGCCGCGTGGGGTGTGGCAACTGCCGCAGTGGCCGGGCCCCTGGACGAGATAGGCGCCACGGTTCCATTGTGCGTCCTGACCGGCCTTGGCGGCGTACGGCGTGTTGGCGGCGTACAGCCCATTCCACAGTGCGATGGGCCAGCGCAGGTTCAGCGGCCAGGGGATGTCGCTGGCCAGGTTGGCCTGCTTCACTGGCTGTACGCCGTGCATGAAGAACGCGTAAAGCGCCTTCACATCGTCATCGCTGAGCTTGGCATAGGACGGGTAGGGCATGGCCGGGTAAAGCCGCCGACCTGCGGGGGCGACACCATGGCGCACGGCGCGGTCGAAGTCGGCCAGGCTGTAGTTGCCGATACCCGTGCCCTGGTCGGGGGTGATGTTGGTGGCATGAATGGCCCCCAGCGGCGTGGCCATTTGCAGCCCGCCTGCAAACGGCTTGCCGCCTGGCACGCTGTGGCAGGCCACGCAATCGCTCAGCCGGGCTACATACTCGCCCCGGCTGACCAGCGCCGGGTCGGCAGTGCTGGCCTGTGCATCGGTAAACGGCGAGGCGGGCTCGCGGGTGACATACCAGGCCAGCAGGCCTGCCGCGACCAGGCACGGCAGCGCCAGCCAGCCAGCGGTTCTTGCGAAACGGTGGGTCATGGGGCATTCCTTGTGCGCTAGCTGAAGGTGTGACGGCTCATTGGCAGGCTGCGTACGCGCTGGCCGGTAAGCTGCGCGACCGCATTGGCTACCGCTGGCGCCACTGCGGGCAGCGGTGGCTCACCGATACCGCCCATCTTCGCCCCGCTTTCGACAATGCGTACATGCACCCGGGCCATGCGCGAAGGTGGCAGGATCGGGTACAGGTCATAATTGCGCGCGCGCGGCTTGCCGTCGACATACACCGCTTCTTCCACCAGCGTCTGCGAAAGGCCCAGGGCGACAGCGCCGTTGACCTGGTGCTCGATGATCGCCGGGTTGACGATGCTGCCCGGGTCGATGGCTTGCCAGATATCGTGCACCCTGACCTGGCCGTTCTCTATCGACACCTCCGCGATGACTGCAGCCTCCGAGCCGAACGGTGAGGCCATGGCCACGCCACGTGCCCGCTTGCTGCCATCTTCGGCAGTGAAAGGCCCGCGCTTCCAGCCACCGGACAAGTCGGCCACTGCATTCAACAGGTTGGTCAGGCGCGGGTTGTCGCGCAGCAGGTGCAGGCGCAGTTCAAATGGGTCCTTGCCGCCTTTGTCAGCCAGTTCGTCCAGGAATGATTCGTAGAAGAAGTCGTTCAGCGAATTACCGACCGAACGCCAGTAACCGAGCATGGCCGGGCCTTTGACGTATATCTGGGCGATGCGTTTGTTGGCAATGGCGTAGGCCTTGCCCGACAGCCCTTCAAGCGCGGTCGGGTCGATCTTGTCACCTTGCTTGCCAGCGAGGGCCTCCGTCGGGCCTTCGGTGGCGCTTACCGCTTCGATCGCCACCGGCATGCCATCGGCATCCAGCCCGGCGCGGAATTTCACCACGGCGACCGGGCGCAGCACATCGCGCAGGAACTCCTCTTCGCGGCTCCAGATCAGTTTCACCGGCCGGCCCACCGCCTTGGCCAAAGTTATGGCCTGCGGGTAGGGATTGGCCGAGTCGTACAGGAAGTGGCGGCCGAAGAAGCCGCCCAGCAATGGCGAATGCAGGTTGATCTGCCCGGTTTCCAGGCCGGTGCGTTTGGCAATGTCGTCACGGAACATATCCGGTGCCTGGTTGGGCAGCCACACGTCGAGGGTGCCATCGGCGTTGAAGCGGGCGAGGGCAGACGGTGGTTCCAGTTGGGCATGGTTGAGGTACTGGTTGTGGTAGCTGGCCTCGACCTTGGTCTTGGCATTGGCCAGGGCGCCGGCGATATCCCCCTCGTTCTCTTCATCCCGGGCCGGGCCGTCGACCGAGGCCAGGTGCTCGCGCCAGCCGTCGCTGGAGAAGTCGGCCGGCATCGGCCGCAGCTTGCTGTCGGCGGCTGGCTCTTTCCAGTCCACCTGGAGGGCTTCTACGGCACGCTTGGCGTGCCACCAGCGTTCGGCGACCACCGCCACGGCGCCTGGCAATTGATGCACCGAATGCACGCCTGTCATGGCCTTGACCTGTGCTTCGTTGCGCAGGCTGCCCACGGTCATGCCCAGGCGCGGTGCGTGCTGCACGGCGGCGTGGAGCATGTCATCAACCTTGATGTCGATGCAGTACTGGGCCTTGCCGGTGGACTTGTCGTAGGCATCCAGGCGGCGCACGGGCTTGCCGATCCAGCGGAACTGGCTGGGGTCACGCAGCTTGACGCTGGCCGGGTCAGGCACCGGCAGGTCCATGGCGCGCCCAGCGAGTTCGCCATAGGGCAGCGAACGGCCAGTCGTGGTATGTACCACGTTACCCGGGGTGGTGGAGAGCTCCTCGATCGGCACGCCCAGTTGCTCGGCGCCTGCCTGCAACAGCATGGCCCGGGCGAGGGCACCCAGGCGGCGCATGGTCGGGTAGCTCATGCGTACTGACATACTGCCACCGGTGATGCGCATGCCGTTTTCCATCACCACATAGGCTTCGCCGGGGGGCGCGCTGTCGACCACGAATTGGGCCGGGTCGACGTCCAGTTCTTCACCGACGATCTGCGCCATGGCAGTGAACGGACCTTGCCCGCCCTCCATGAACGGGCTGAGCAGGCGCACCGTGCCATCCGGGCGAATTTCCAGAAACGCCGGCACCTGGGTACCGCGTTCTGCAGTTGACGCAGCTGCTGCCTGCACGCGCGCCGCGCCCATGGGCAGGCCAAAACCCAGCACCAGGGCGCCGACCGCAGTGCCGGCCAGAAAGCGCCGGCGTGAGAGGTTGACCGTTTCGCCGAGCTGCAGCCTGAGCAGTTCGGCGGGGGTATCGACGGGCGTGTTCATCAGGCCTGCTCCCCTTGGGCCAGGTCATGCACGGCGGCATGGATGGCGTTGTAGGTACCGCAGCGGCACAGGTTGACCATGGCGGCGTCGATCTGCGCATCACTCGGCTTGGGCGTGTGCTTGAGCAGCGCCGTGGCCGCCATCACCTGGCCGGACTGGCAGTAGCCGCACTGCGCCACCTGGTGCTCGACCCAGGCCGCGACCACCCGTTTGCCGACGGCATCAGCCTCGATAGCCTCGATGGTGGTGACCTCGCGGCCGACCACGCCGGCCACCGGGGTGACGCAGGCGCGTACCACGTTGCCGTCGACCAGTACCGAACAGGCGCCGCATTGGGCCAGGCCGCAGCCATACTTGGTACCGGTCAGCCCCAGATCATCGCGAATCACCCACAGCAGGGGCGTGTCGGCGTCTGCCTCGACCTGGTAGGTCTTCTGGTTGATGCGTAGTTCCATGGTTCACCTGCCAGTCATCGGTTGTTGTCGCTGTGTAATTTTCGAGTGGGAATACGTTGTTCCCAACTTGCAAACGCTAGCACAGGGGGGTGACCGCTGGTCTGGTTGCGGATGCAGGTTCAGAGGATCGGGCAAGCAATCCGGTGGAATGCGCAAGCGTGGCAGTCAAACAGGACTTCCGCTGTGAAAACCCGGATAATGCCGGCAATTTCGTTTTGCACGCTTAAATCACGGTAATCCCGCATGGAAATCAAGGTCAACTTTCTCGACAATCTCCGTCTCGAAGCCAAATTCGACGACTTCACGGTGATCGCCGACCAACCCATCCGCTACAAAGGCGATGGTTCGGCCCCAGGCCCATTCGACTATTTCCTGGCGTCTTCGGCCTTGTGCGCGGCTTACTTCGTCAAGCTGTACTGCCAGACCCGCGATATCCCTACGGAAAACATCCGCCTCTCGCAGAACAACATCGTCGACCCGGAAAACCGCTACAACCAGATCTTCAAGATCCAGGTCGAGTTGCCCGAGGACATTTCCGATAAAGACCGCCAGGGCATCCTGCGTTCCATCGACCGCTGTACTGTCAAGAAAGTGGTGCAGACCGGCCCCGAGTTCGTCATCGAAGTGGTCGACAACCTCGACGCCGATGCCCAGGGCCTGCTGATGCCGGTGTCGGACACCAGCACCTACATCCCCGGCAAGGACCTGCCGCTGGAGCAGACCATCGCCAACATGTCGGGCATCCTCGCCGGGCTGGGGATGAAGATCGAGATCGCCTCGTGGCGCAACATTGTGCCTAACGTGTGGTCGCTGCACGTGCGTGACGCGCAGTCGCCGATGTGCTTCACCAACGGCAAGGGCGCCACCAAGGAAGCCGCGCTGGCCTCGGCGCTGGGTGAGTTCATCGAGCGCCTCAACTGCAACTTCTTCTATAACGACCAGTTCTGGGGCGAGGACCTGGCCAATGCGCCGTTCGTGCATTACCCGAACGAGCAGTGGTTCAAACCGGGCCCGCGCGACGCGCTGCCGGCCGAGATCCTCGACGAGCACTGCCTGGAGATCTACAACCCGGACGGCGAGTTGCGTGGTTCGCACCTGTACGACACCAACTCGGGCAACACCGCGCGCGGTATTTGCTCGCTGCCGTTCGTGCGCCAGTCCGACCAGCAGGTGGTGTACTTCCCGTCCAACCTGATCGAGAACCTGTTCCTGAGCAACGGCATGAGCGCCGGCAACACCCTGGCCGAGGCACAGGTGCAGTGCCTGTCGGAAATTTTCGAGCGTGCGGTGAAACGCGAAATCCTCGAAGGTGAGCTGTGCCTGCCGGATGTGCCACACGAAGTCCTGGCCAAGTACCCGGCGATCGTCGCCGGCATTCAGGGCCTGGAAGAACAGGGTTTCCCGGTGCTGGTCAAGGACGCCTCGCTGGGTGGTGAGTTCCCGGTGATGTGCGTGACCCTGATGAACCCGCGCACCGGCGGCGTGTTCGCCTCGTTCGGTGCCCACCCGAGCCTGGAAGTGGCCTTGGAGCGCAGCCTCACCGAACTGCTGCAGGGCCGCAGCTTCGAAGGCCTGAACGACCTGCCGCAACCCACGTTCGAAAGCCACGCACTGACCGAGCCGAACAACTTCGTCGAGCACTTTATCGACTCGAGCGGCGTGGTGTCGTGGCGCTTCTTCAGCGCCAAGGCGGATTTCGAATTCGTCGAGTGGGACTTCTCCGGGCACGGTGAGGATTCCAACCAGCAGGAGGCCGCGACCCTGTTCGGCATCCTCGAAGACCTGGGCAAGGAAGTGTACATGGCGGTGTATGACAACCTTGGCGCCACCGCTTGCCGCATCCTGGTACCGGGCTACTCGGAAATCTACCCGGTCGAGGACCTGATCTGGGACAACACCAACCGCGCCTTGTCGTTCCGCGCCGACATCCTCAACCTGCACAGCCTCGACAACCGCTCGCTGAAACTGTTGCTCAAGCGCCTGGACAACTGCGATGTGGACGATTACACCACCATCACCACGTTGATTGGCGTGGAGTTCGACGAGAACACGGTATGGGGCCAGTTGACCATTCTTGAACTGAAGCTGCTGATCTGCCTGGCAGTCCAGCGCTTTGAAGATGCCAAGGAACTGGTCGAAGCGTTCCTGCAGTTCAACGACAACACCGTCGAGCGCGGCCTGTTCTACCAGGCGTTGAACGTGGTGCTGGAAGTGCAGCTGGATGACGAACTGGCGCTGGAAGATTACGAAGCCAACTTCCGCCGCATGTTCGGCAATGCGCGCATGGACGCGGTGCTGGGCTCGGTGGATGGCAGCGTGCGTTTCCATGGCCTGACCCCGACCAGCATGAAACTCGAAGGCCTCGATCGCCACCTGCGCCTGATCGAGAGTTACAAGAAACTGCATGCCGCCCGGGCCAAGCTCGCCTGACGACCGCTGTTCGCTCGGTAGGGGCCGGTGTTACCGGCCTCATCCCCAGCAAGCCAGCACCCACAGGTGTCGCGCAGGCCTCAGCCCTGTTGCAGTTCTGCGGGCGCTGGCCTGCCGGCGATACAGGCAGCCGCCTTCATAGATCGCTTCAATCTTGCCTTTATCCCCATTTGGTCTTGCTGCTTCGCCTGCCAAGCGCGTACTGTTTTTGCCCCCACTCCTCGATCCACGGCGCGTACACCGCCAGAAGGACCTCGGCCGCGCACGACTAGAAGGCGCAGACCATGAGCACCCCTTTGGATACCAATGCCCTCAAAGCCCGCCAGCAAACCGCCTGGGCCAGCGGCGATTACGCGGTTATCGGCACCACTCTGCAACTGGTCGGCGAACGCTTGGCCGAAGCCTGTGACCTGCGCTGGGACGAGCAGGTGCTGGATGTTGCCGCCGGTAATGGCAATGCCACCCTGGCCGCTGCCCGTCGCGGTTGCCGCGTTACCTCCACCGACTATGTGCCCGAATTGCTCAAGCGTGGTGAGGAGCGGGCCCGGGCCGAACACCTGAATGTACTGTTCCAGGTTGCCGATGCCGAAGCGCTTCCGTTTGCCGATGGGGCCTTCGATGCAGTGCTTTCCACCTTCGGGGTGATGTTCGCCCCAGACCAGGCGCAGGCCGCCCGTGAGTTGGCGCGAGTATGTCGGCCTGGTGGGCGCATAGGCTTGGCCAACTGGACCCCACAAGGCTTCGTCGGGCAGATGTTCAAGGTCCTCGGGCGGCACGTGCCGCCGCCAGCCGGCGCACTACCGCCGTCACGCTGGGGCGATGAGGAGCAGTTGCGGGTGCTGTTCGAAGGGGCGTTGGGTGACGTGCAGGTCAGCCGTCAGCAGTTCAACTTCCGTTACCGCTCGCCAGCGCATTTCATCGAGGTGTTCCGCACCTGGTATGGGCCGGTGCACAAGGCGTTCGCTTCGCTGGAGCAGGAGGCGGCCAGGGAGTTGGAGAGGGACCTGACCCAGTTGCTGGATGAACGCAACATCGCCGGCCCTTCGTCGTTGGTGGTACCGAGTGAATACCTTGAGGTGGTGCTCACCCGGAGGTAGCAGTTGGCCGGCTGTTCAGTTCTTGCACTTGGCCATCACCACCTGGCAAGTCCTCGGCGCGCCCCCCGAGCGGCTGGCATAGCGTATGCAATTGTTCATTGATTTCTGCCGGGCAATGCTCAGTGTGTTGCCCCAGGCCAGCCCCCCTTCACCGGTCGTGGGCACGGCTTTGGCGAAGCAGTTGGAGCCCACCGCAGGTGTGGCATAGCGGGCTTTGCTGGAGCATCCAGCCGTGAGCGCCAGGCTGAGGGCGAGCAGGGTGGTCAGCACCCAGGGTGGGCATGGGCCAATCGGTTTGCTGCTCATGCGTTGTCTCCTCGGTGTCAGCAGGGCCGCTGTCATCTGCCGGCGTGTGTTCACTCGCGGTCAATGGCAACGGCGGTGCCATGCTCCGTGTTGCGACCTTTACGGGTGAACCCGCCCCTCCACCCTATTCCATTTGAGCGAAGCGGTGAACTATCGCGTCGTCAAGGTGCTCCCTTGCTAAGCGCACGTTGCGCTCGCCTGATGGCACAAGCCCATCAGCCCTGGGTCACTGAATGAAAGGGAGGCACCGTGACCGTATCTGACCAAACCCTCTACCGCTGTACGCCCAGCCCGCTGCACGCCCTGCTGTTGGCAGGCAGTGTGCCGTTGTTCCTGGGCGCGCTGCTGAGCGATGTCGCCTACTACAACAGCTACCAGATCCAGTGGAGTAACTTCGCCGCCTGGCTGATTGCCGGTGGCCTGGTGTTCTGTGGGCTGGCACTGTTGTTCGCGCTGGCCAACCTGATCCGTGCCCAGCCCAAGGGCGGGCGCCCTACGCTGTACTTCGTGCTGCTGCTGGTGACCTGGGTGCTTGGGCTGATCAATGCGTTTGAACATGCCAAGGACGCCTGGGCGGTGATGCCTGCCGGGCTGGTGTTGTCGGTGATCGTGACCGTGCTCGCGGTGGTGGCCGCGTGGACCGGTTTGAGCAACCTGCGTTCGGGAGGTGTGGCATGAAGCCTGTTCACGCACTTGGCCTATTGGGCGTGGCGGTCTTGCTGACTGCCTGTGGTGGCGACGGCGAGCCGACCCAGGCACATGGCCCCGACCCGAAGTTACCGGAGCCGCAACGCGGCTTGCTGCCGAGCATGAAGATTGCTCAGCCGGTTTCCTGGGGTGACCAGAAACCGACCGTGCCTGAGGGCTTCAGCGTAACGGCCATCGCCACCGACCTGAAAATCCCGCGGCAGAGCCTGGTGTTGCCCAATGGCGACATCCTGGTGGCCGAGGGCCGGGGCGGTAGCGCGGCCAAGCTCAAGCCCAAGGATGTGATCGCCAGCCAGATCAAGGCCAAGGGCAATACCCAGGTCAAGGGCGGTAACCGCCTGACGCTGCTGCGCGATGCCGATGGTGATGGCAGCTACGAGATGCAGACGGTATTCGCGCAGAACCTCAACGCACCGTACGGCTTGGCTTACGCCAATGGCAAGCTGTATGTCGCCAACCAGGACGCGCTGGTACGCTTTGATTACCAGGCAGGCCAGACCCAGGCCGACGGCCCGCCAACCAAGGTCACCGACCTGCCGGCCGAGATCAACCACCACTGGACCAAGGCGCTGACAGTCAGCCCGGATGGTCGCTATCTGTACGTGGGTATCGGCTCGAACAGCAACATCACCGAGCGTGGCCTGGAAGTGGAGATCGACCGCGCCATGGTCTGGCAGGTGGATGCCGAAACCGGCGCGCACCGCCCTTACGCCACTGGCCTGCGCAACCCGACGGCATTGACCATCCAGCCGCAGACCGGGCAGTTGTGGACGGTGGTCAACGAGCGGGATGAATTGGGCCCCGACCTGGTGCCTGATTACCTGAGTTCGGTACGCGAAGGTGGTTTCTATGGTTGGCCCTATAGCTACTGGGGGCAGCATGTGGACGAGCGGGTGCGGCCGCAGAATCCGGACAAAGTAGCGGCAGCGATCAAGCCGGACTATAGCCTGGGTTCGCACGTGGCGGCATTGGGTGTCGACTTCTCGATCCCGGCCATGGGCGAGCGCTTCGCCGACGGTGTGTTCGTGGGTGAGCACGGCAGCTGGAACCGGCCCAACCCGGTGGGCTACAAGGTGGTGTTCGTGCCATTCAGCAATGGCAAGCCGGCGGGTGACCCGATCGATTTTGCGACAGGCTTTCGCGGTGAGGACGGTAAGACCCGTGGCCGGCCGGTGGGGGTGACGGTGGACCCGCGTGGGGCGTTGATCATTGCCGATGATTTGGCCAACACCCTGTGGCGAGTCACGCGTAACCGCTGAGCCAGGCCATCCCCGGCAACCTTGCCGGGGATGGCTATGCTTGTTGGCGCGTGAACGTTTCACGCGCCCTTGGACTTGATTACACGGAAGCAGGCCTATGAACCCGATTCGCACTCTTGCTCGTGCTGTAGCCCTTGCCACCCTGGCCTCTGTTGCCAGCTTCGCAGTGCAGGCTGCCGATGTCCCCATCGGTAGCGAGGCGCTGGAAAGCCATGTCACCACCCAAGTCACCGCCATTGACCTGGCCAACCGCCAGGTCACGGTGAAGGGCCCGGATGACAAGCAGGATGTAACGTTCCAGCTGACCGAAAAGGCCAAGGCGCTGCCCAACCTCAAGGTAGGTGACCAAGTCGACATCTACGTGACGCGCGCGGTTGCGTACGTGCTGAACACCGAGGTGGGCGGGGCACCCAAGGCAACTGAAGAGTCCGGAACCATTCGTGCTACAGCGGCAAACCCCAACCCTGGCGGCGAGGCATTCCGCCAGGTCAGGGTGACCTCGCAGATCAAGAAGATCGACCTCGACAAGCATGAGGTAAGCCTGCTGCCCCCGGAAGGCAAGCTGCAGGTAGTCAAGGTCGAGAACCCTGACCTGCAGGCGCGCATGAAGAATCTCAAGGTAGGCCAGACAGTGGACGCGATCTATACCGAAGTGCTGCGCATCGAAACCTCGCGCTGAGGGTTGAAGGGCAAGCGAGCAGCTGGCCACCTGTGAAGCTGCTCAATCATGCATGTTGCGAATGCCCTGGGTGCAGGGTTTTGATTTCCATCAGCAACGCTGATTGGCGATCATGAGCGGCATCGACAGGTGGGAAGCCGTTAGCCATGTTCAGTAAGACAATGCTTGTACTGGTTCTGCCGGTGGCCATGGCGCTGCTTGCCGGCGCGGTGCTGCCATTTCAGGCTGCGGCCAACGCTGCCGTGGGCCGGGCGCTGGGCCACTGGTTATGGGGGGCGTTCGCATCGCTGACGGTGAGTTCTCTGGTAGTGATTGCCGCGTTACTGGTCCTGAGGGTACCGGCGCCGGACATGGGCAAGGCACTGCAGGGGCCCTGGTGGCTATGGATCGGCGGTGTGCTGGGGGCGATGTACGTAGCCGCTGCGGCGGCGCTTACCCATAAGTTGGGTGCAGCCGGGTTTCTGGTGCTGGTAGTGGCGGGGCAGATCATCACGGCAGTGCTCGCCGACCACTTCGGGGTAATGGGGCTGGGCGGCAAGCCGCTCAGCCTGGCCAGGCTGGCGGGCGTTGTGCTGATCCTGTGCGGCATGCTGTTGGTACAGGGCAACTGGGGCGCTGGGCCTGCAACCAGCAGCACAGCTGCCGTGAAACAACCTGAAGGGTGATCAGCGCCCTGGCTGGCTACAGGCCCACACGGTCTCGCGCAACCAGCGGTGCCCGGGGTCGCGATCCTTGCGGCTGTGCCAGGCTTGCTGGTAATCGAACGCGGGGATGACCAGCGGCGGGGTGAACTGACGCAACGTCTTGTGCTGGCGCAACGAGCCTACAGCGCGGCTGGCTACCGTCAAAATCAGGTCGGTACCGGCCAGCACCTCCAGGGCTGCGCTCCAGTGTGGCAGGGCCAGGGCTATACGGCGCTGCAAACCTTGGGCAGCCAGCGCACGTTCTATCTCATCGAAAGCATCAGGGCGCATGGCCATCAATACATGTGGGCGTGCCAGCCAGTCCTCCAGGGCCAGGACGCCGCTGGCGGGCAGCACCTGGCGATCGGCCACGCTGACGAAGCTGTCGGCGAACAACGGCTGGGCAGTAATGTTGTGGGGCAGGTCGGGGAACAGCCCCAGGGCCAGGTCCAGTTCGCCGTCGAGCAACTGGGCCAGCATGGTTTCACGGCTGGCCTGGCTGATCGCCAGGTCTATCCCAGGGGCGACTTGGCGCAGGTGACGCATCAGCGGTGGCAGGACGATGCGCGAAGAGTAGTCGGACAGCGACAGCCGGAACCGACGCCGGGCGCTGGCCGGCTCGAACTGCGGCGTGGCCAGCAGGCCGTTCAGATTGCCCAGTGCTTCCTGCAGCGGCTGCGCCAGCGCCTGGGCCCGGGCGGTCAGGGTCATGCTGCCACCCTGGCGGACCAGCAAGGGGTCGTCGAAGTGCTTGCGCAGCTGTGCCAGGGCGTGGCTGACCGCCGGCTGACTGCGGTGCAGACGCAGGGCGGCACGGGTCACGTGCTTTTCGCTGAGCAGGGCGTGCAGGGCGAGTAGCAGGTTGAGGTCGATCTTGCGCAGTTCATCCATGGGGTGAATGCTCTTGGTCAGTTTTGGCACTGCCGATTAGCTTAACAAATACCTTGACCTCTCGAGGCCCCCCCCTACAAGGACCGCGTCAGCTGTTGGGGGTATACTCCCCATCCGTTTCATTGTTATCCGAGTAATCCGATGGGTCTTTCCGCAACTGCCACACCCGAACCGCGTCGCCTTGGCGCCCCTCTGATCGCCTTGGGCCTGCTGCTGGCCGGTGTCTGGTTCCTCAACCTCAATGCCGGCTTCAAGCAGGTCTTGCTGCTGCTGGTCGGCGCCGCGCTGGGCCTGACGCTGTACCACGCCGCCTTTGGCTTCACCTCGGCCTGGCGGGTGTTCATCAACGAACGCCGGGGGGCGGGCCTGCGTGCGCAAATGGTCATGCTGGCCCTGGCTGTGCTGCTGTTCTTCCCGGCGCTGTCGGCGGGCAGCCTGTTCGGCAATCCGGTCACTGGTCTGGTGGCCCCGGCAGGTGTTTCGGTAGTGTTCGGTGCGTTCATTTTCGGCATCGGCATGCAACTGGGAGGCGGTTGCGCATCGGGAACACTGTTCACCGTGGGCGGCGGTAATGCGCGCATGCTGGTGACCCTGTTGTTCTTCATCATCGGGTCGGTCACGGCCACCCACCATGCCGACTGGTGGTTCGCCTTGCCGTCGTTCCCGGCCACCTCGATCGTGCAAGCCTGGGGCGTAGCGCCGGCGCTGCTGGTGAGCCTGGCAGTGTTCGGGTTGATCGCCTGGGCCACGGTGGTGCTGGAAAAGCGCCGTCATGGCGGGCTTGAAGCGCCGGTCGCCAGCGAGCACCAAGGCCTGCGCCGCTTCCTGCGGGGCCCATGGCCGCTGCTGTGGGGCGCGGTCGCCCTGGCCTTGCTCAATTACGCAACGCTGGCGCTGGCAGGGCGGCCGTGGGGTATTACCTCGGCCTTCGCCTTGTGGGGTGCCAAAACCCTCAGCGGCCTGGGTGTGGATGTGGGTAGCTGGGTGTTCTGGCAGGCGCCGGCCAATGCCAAGGCATTGGCTTCGCCACTGTGGCAAGACATCACCACCGTCATGGACCTTGGCATCGTGCTGGGGGCGCTGCTGGCGGCGGGGCTGGCCGGGCGCTTTGCACCCAGCCTGAAAATCCCGCTGCGGTCGCTGGTGGCTGCGGTGATTGGCGGCCTGTTGCTGGGCTACGGCTCGCGCCTGGCCTATGGCTGCAACATCGGTGCGTACTTCAGCGGCATTGCCTCGGGCAGCGTGCACGGCTGGCTGTGGCTGGTGGCGGCGTACACGGGCAACCTGATCGGCGTGCGCTTGCGCCCGCTGTTCTTTGCCGGTGAACGCCGCCCGGCGGTGCTGAACGGCTGCTGAGACGGTATCGCAGCATGGCTGTGAAACTGCTGCAAGCGGTGCTGTTGCAGAGCGTTAACTTTCATTCGTAACACTATGAAAATAATACGTTATCGTTTTGCTACAGCATGCTGCACACACTGCTCGTAATACGTCTGCTTTATCGCCGCAGGTTTCAGCCTTGAACGGCTGTTGTAGGTTTGCTCGGTAATGCCGAATGCTGTCATGCGCATCCAAGGCTTGGGGAATTTACGCACCTGAAGCTTCTTGCGCGTGGCATACAAGGTTACCCCGGCTAGTTTGGCCTGTTGGGCTTCACCCGCTATCTGTGCGCCCCAGCTGCACGTGTGGCGATCATTCTGGCTTAGCGCCCGTGCCTGGGCGCCGAAGGCGAGCGTGGCCAGCAGGCAGCCGGCCATCGTTGCTAGAAGTACTCGCATGTTGCTGTCCTAAGCATCTGAAGGAGAACGAAGTTTGCCTTCGCTTTGACAGGCTGGGGGCCAGCAATTTGCCCTCAGATCGCGGCCATGCGCAGCGGGCTGACCGCTGGCCTGCGCAGGCTGGCCCAGGCCAGGCCGGCGACCCACAGTACCGCTACCCCATAGTTAAGGCGCTGGTACAGGCCGAACAGCTGCCCGCTTTGGGCCGCCTGGCCCATGAGCGCGACGGTGACGATGGCCAGGATCACGCAGGCGAGGGAAAACAGCGCCAGTGGCCGGCTGCCGGCGATACGGTTGCCCAGCCAGGCCCACAGGGCGCTAGCCAGTGTCAGCGAGAGGAACATCAGCAAGCCTGACAGGTTGTGCAGTTGCTGTGAGGTGGACGGCTGGGCCGGGGCGCAACCTTGGTCGCAAGAAAACCAGCCTGCGCCCAGGCTGCCAAGGCCATGCAGCAACACCAGGCCTGCGCTGAGCAACGCCAGCTTGGAACCCTGCCAGCGTCGCGCCAGGCCCCAGGCAAACAGGATGAACAACGCCGCGAGGGGGAAGTTGTTGACCCGTGGGGACCAGTCGTGAGTTGGCGAACCTACAGCGCCGAGCTGGCTCATCGCCTGTTGCAGGTGGTCGTAGCCCGGGTAGGCCTGGGCGGTGAGCCATACCCCCGCCAGCAGCCAGAGGGGAATCAGCAAGCCGCTGCCGAGCAACAGACGGTCGAGGGTTTTCATGCTGCGGTTTCCTTCCATGGATAGGTGAGCGTGAACCTGCACGGTACAGGCTTGCGCAGGCTCCAGGCCAGTATTTCCGCCGCTTTTTTCGGGGTACCCCGCGGGAAAACTGGGTGATAAATACCGCACCGGGTGTATGTGATCGTACAACCGCTTGCGCTATGATGAGCGCTGTCTTTCAAGGTGAAATACAGGGCAATGACAGAGCAGCAGGTACAGGCAAGGACCCGGCGCAAGCCGCGCAGTCTGGCCCAGGAACTGGTCACGGTGCTGACCGAGCGCATTCGCAGCGGCCAGCTCAAGCGCGGCGACAAGCTGCCGACCGAGTCGCAGATCATGGCCGAAGAGGGCGTCAGCCGCACAGTGGTGCGCGAGGCGATCTCGCGGCTGCAGGCCGCCGGGCAGGTCGAGACGCGTCATGGCATCGGCACATTCGTGCTGGATGCCCCGGCTACCGGGGGCTTTCGCATCGACCCGGCGACTGTGGTCACCCTGCGTGAAGTGCTCGCGGTGCTGGAATTGCGCATAGCCCTGGAAATCGAATCGGCTGGCCTGGCGGCACAACGGCGCAGCGATGAAGAGCTGGCCGGCATGCGTGCGGCGCTGGACGAGTTGAACGAAGGGGCAGCGCACGCCACCGATGCAGTGTCGGCGGACTTCCAGTTCCACCTGCGCATCGCCCAAGCCAGCGGCAACCATTATTTCGCCGACATCATCAACCACCTGGGTACCAGCATCATCCCGCGCACCCGGCTGAATTCGGCGCGGTTGGCGCATGATGACCAGGCGCATTACATGAGCCGCTTGAGGCATGAGCATGAAGCCATCTACGAAGCCATTGCCAGACGTGACAGCGAAGGGGCGAAGATGGCCATGCGCATGCACTTGAGCAACAGCCGCGAGCGCTTGCGTCAAGCGCATGAGGAGGCAGAGGCGCAAGGCGCCTGAAGCCCGGTACAGGCACATGAAAAAGCCCCGTTGATACGGGGCTTTTCTGTTTTCAAGTGGAGTGAATTCAGATCGCTCCGTCAGTCCACTGCCCATTCACCAACCGCCGCAGCCCCAGCGGGTTGCCGTCGCGCAGTGCCTCAGGCAGCAGTGCCTGCGGGTAGTTCTGGTAGCACACTGGGCGCAGGAAGCGGTCGATGGCCAGGGTGCCGACCGAGGTGCCACGCGCGTCGGAGGTGGCCGGGTAGGGGCCACCGTGGACCATGGCATCGCACACCTCGACACCGGTCGGGTAACCATTGATCAGGATCCGCCCGACTTTTTCTTCCAGCAGCGGCACCAGCCAGGCAAAGGTCTCAAGGTCCTCTGGCTCGCCGATCAGGGTAGCGGTCAGTTGGCCACGCAGGCCGAGCAGGGCGGCGCGCAACTGGTCGTTGTCCTGTGCTTCCACGGCCACTGTAGTGGGGCCGAAGACTTCTTCCTGCAGCAGCGGATCAGACTCGACCAGCAAACGGGCATCGGCCTTGAACAGCTGGGCACGGGCCTGGCTGCCTTCTTGTGCCTGGCCGGCCAAGTGGTCGATACCGGCATGGGCGTGCAGGTGCGCCAGGCCAGCGACGTAGCTGCGCAGGCCACCGGCGTTGAGCATGGTTTGCCCGGCCTGCTGGCCCAAGTGCTGGCCCAGGTCGGCCAGCAGCTGGCTGTACTGTGGCGATTGCAGGCCGATCACCAGGCCCGGGTTGGTGCAGAACTGCCCGGCCCCCATGCACACGGAGCCGGCCAACTCCTTGGCAATGGCTTCGCCACGCTTGGCCAGGGCGCCCGGCAGGATGATCACCGGGTTGATGCTGGACATTTCGGCGAACACCGGAATCGGCTGTGGGCGCTCGGCGGCCATGCGACACAGGGCATCGCCGCCCTTCAGCGAGCCGGTGAAGCCAACGGCCTGGATGGCCGGGTGTTTGACCAGCCACTCGCCCACACCGCCACCGAACACCATATTGAACACACCCTTGGGCATGCCGGTACGCTGCGCGGCACGCACGATGGCGCAGCCGACCAGGTCGGCGGTGGCCATGTGGCCGCTGTGGGCCTTGAACACCACAGGGCAACCGGCGGCCAGTGCTGCGGCCGTATCGCCGCCTGCGGTGGAGAAGGCCAGGGGGAAGTTGCTGGCACCGAACACCGCGACCGGGCCGACGCCAATGCGCATCTGGCGCAGGTCTACGCGTGGCAGCGGCTGGCGCTCGGGCAGGGCGAGGTCGATGCGTGCACCGAGGTAGTCGCCACGGCGCAACACCTGGGCGAACAGGCGCATCTGGCCGCTGGTGCGACCGCGCTCGCCCTGGATACGGGCGGCAGGCAGGGCGGTTTCGCGGCAGACGATGGCGACGAAGGCGTCGTCCAGTTCGTCGAGTTCAGCGGCGATGGCGTCGAGGAATTCGGCGCGACGGACCGGGGCCAGTTGACGGAATTCGGCGAAGGCGGCGGCAGCGGCCTTGGCGGCCTGGTCCACTTCATGTTCGGTGGCCTGGGCGAAGCTGTAAGGCAGGGCTTCGCCAGTGCTTGCGTCCAGGCTTTGCAGGCGCTGGGCGCCAGCGGCGCTGCGCTGGCCGGCGATAAAGTTGTGGCCGAGGATTTCAGGCATGGGGTGCTCCTGTAGAAGTCGCTTAAGGAAAAGGGCTATTCAGGCATCCTGACTCATCAGGTGATCGGCGCCGGGTTGAACAGCGTAATGTCGTTGTGCAGGCGGTGCTGTTCGGCCCAGGTCTGCTTGCGACCGCTGGCCACGTCCAGGTAGTAGTGGAACAGCTCCCAACCCAGTTCCTCGATGGACGAGCGGCCACTGGCGATGCGCCCGGCGTCGATATCGATCAGGTCGGGCCAGCGCTGGGCCAGCTCGCTGCGGGTACACACCTTGACGACCGGTGCCATGGCCAGCCCATAGGGGGTGCCGCGGCCAGTGGTGAAGACGTGCAGGTTCATGCCGGCAGCCAGTTGCAGGGTGCCACAGACAAAGTCGCTGGCAGGGGTGGCGCAGAAGATCAGGCCCTTGCGGTTGACGCGCTCGCCCGGGCCGAGTACGCCCTGAATGGCACCGCTGCCAGACTTGACGATCGAGCCCAGTGATTTTTCGACGATATTCGACAGGCCGCCTTTCTTGTTGCCCGGTGTGGTGTTGGCGCTGCGGTCAGCGGCGCCTTGCTGCAGGTAACGGTCGTACCAGTCCATCTCGCGTACCAGCGCGTCGGCGACGTCCTGGTTTTCGGCGCGCGAAGTCAGCATGTAGATGGCGTCGCGCACCTCGGTCACTTCCGAGAACAGTACGGTGGCGCCGGCACGGACCAACAGGTCGGCGGCATAGCCCAGCGCCGGGTTGGCGGTGATGCCCGAGAATGCGTCGCTGCCGCCACACTGCATGCCGAGGATCAGTTCGCTGGCCGGCACGCTGACGCGGCGGCGCTGGTCGAGCTTCTTCAGCCGGGTTTCGGCCAGTGCCATGATCTGCTCGATCATTTCCACGAAGCCCAGGCTGGCGTCCTGCAGGCGGTACAGCCACGGGTCGCTGAGGTCCACCGAAGGGTCGTTGTCGTGCATGACCTGCCCGGCCTGCAGTTTTTCGCAGCCCAGGCTGATGACCAGTGCTTCGCCGCCCAGGTTAGGGTTGCGCGCCAGATTCCGCACGGTGCGGATCGGGATATAGGCGTCGCGCGCGTTGATTGCCACGCCGCAGCCGTAGCTGTGGGTGATGGCGACCACGTCATCGACGTTGGGGTATTTGGGCAGCAGTTCGCTGCGGATGCGCTGGACCGCGTGCTCCAACACGCCGGTTACGCATTGCACGGTGGTGGTGATGCCAAGGATATTGCGCGTGCCGACAGTGCCGTCGGCGTTGCGGTAGCCTTCGAAGGTAAAGCCTTCCAGCGGCGGCAGTGGCGGTGGCACGGCATCGCAGCGCGGCAGGCTGTCCAGCTCCGGGGCAGCGGGCATGGCCAGCTGGCTTTCTTGCACCCAGCTGCCCTGGCGCAGGTCTTCCAGCGCATAACCGATGATTTGCCCGTAGCGGCGCACGGGCTCGCCCTTGGCGATGGCCACGGTGGCAACCTTGTGGCTTTGTGGCACGCCTTCGACCAGGGTCAAGCCGTCGGCGAAGCGGGCGCCTTCGCCCAGGCCGCCGTCGTTGACCACTACCACAACGTTATCGTCGTCGTGCAGGCGGACGTAGCGGGGCGAGTCGGAATGTTCGATCAACTGCATGTTTGGGCCCTACTTGTCAGGTTCTCAGGCTTTTTTGTACATCCGCCCGCACCGGACCAGCCGGCGCGGGCGTGTTCACTCAGTGACGCGAGCTGGCCAGTTCGCCGTTGGCAGCAGGCTCAGCCTGTGGCTTCGGGGCATCGTCGCGCAACTCGATACGCTTGATCGGGCCGACAATCACCAGGTAGCTGAACACGGCCACCAGGGCGTTGGCGCCTACATACACCAGGGCCCATTTGAACGAGCCGGTAGCGCTGATGATGTAGCCGATGACGATCGGCGTCGTGATCGAGGCGATATTGCCGAAGGTGTTGAACAGGCCGCCCGACAAACCGGCGATCTGCTTCGGCGAGGTGTCTGCCACTACCGCCCAGCCCAGCGCGCCGATGCCTTTGCCAAAGAAGGCCAGGGTCATGAAGCCGACCACCATCCACTCGGCGTCGACGTAGTTGCAGAACACCATGGTGGTCGACAACAGCAGGCCACAGACGATCGGCAGCTTGCGCGAGAAGGTCAGCGAGTTGCCACGGCGCAGCAGCCAGTCCGAGATCACCCCACCCAGCACGCCGCCGATAAAGCCGCATACCGCCGGCAGCGAGGCAATGAAGCCAGCTTTGAGGATGGTCATGCCCCGCTCCTGCACCAGGTACACCGGGAACCAGGTAAGGAAGAAGTAGGTGATGGCGTTGATGCAGTACTGGCCCAGGTACACGCCCAGCAGCATGCGGCTGGTCAGCAGTTGCTTGATGTAGCCCCATTTCGGGCCATCGTTGCCGCGCTTCTGGTCCATGTCGACCAGCCCGCCATTCTGCTCGATATGTTCGAGCTCATCCTGGCTGATGCGTGGATGTTGGCGCGGGTTGTAGATGGTCTTCAGCCATACCATCGAGAAGATGATGCCCAGTGCTCCCATCACCACGAACACGTGCTCCCAGCCGAAGCTGAACACGATCCAGCCCATGATCGGTGCGAACAGGGCGGTGGCAAAGTATTGCGCCGAGTTGAAGATGGCCGAGGCAGTGCCACGTTCCTGGGTAGGGAACCAGGCCGCGACGATACGGGCGTTGCCCGGGAACGACGGGGCTTCGGCGAAACCGACGAGGAAGCGCAGGGTGAACAGGGTCACCACCGCCCAGGCCACCGGCAGGCCGCCGACAAAACCCTGCAACAGGGTGAACAGCGACCAGGTGAAGATGCTGAAGGCGTAGACGTTCTTGGAACCGAAGCGGTCGAGCAGCCAGCCACCAGGAATCTGGCCAGCCACGTAAGCCCATCCGAAGGCGGAGAAGATATAACCGAGGGTTACGGCGTCAATGCCGAGGTCTTTTTGCAGGCTGGAGCCTGCGATTGCAATGGTAGCGCGGTCGGCATAGTTGATCGTGGTCACCAGGAACAGCATGAACAGGATCAGGTAGCGCACATGCGTCTTCTTAGTCGCTTGCATGCTGGTAATACTCCCACTAGTTATTTTTGTGCGGGCTCACGAATTGTAACCGGAGTGGGGCTAGCCCACTCCGGGCGCGGCATCTGGCAGGCCGCAGGCGGCTTACTGCGGGCCCATCTTGTCCATCAGCGCGGCGAGCATCTCGTACTCTTCGGCGGTGAGGTCGGTCAGCGGGGTACGTACCGGGCCGGCGTCGTAACCGGCAATTTTGGCGCCGGCCTTGACGATGCTCACGGCGTAGCCCGCCTTGCGGTTACGGATGTCCAGGTACGGCAGGAAGAAATCATCGATCAGCTTGGCCACGGTGGCGTGGTCGTCGCGGGCGATGGCGTTGTAGAAGTCCATGGCTGTCTTCGGCACGAAGTTGAACACCGCCGAGGAGTAGACCGGCACGCCCAGCGCCTTGTACGCGGCAGCATACACTTCGGCGGTCGGCAGGCCACCCAGGTAGCTGAAGCGATCGCCCATGCGGCGACGGATCGACACCATCAACTCGATATCACCCAGGCCGTCCTTGTAGCCGATAAGGTTGGGGCAGCGCTCGGCCAGTTTTTCCAGCAGGTCGGCGTTCAGGCGGCAGACGTTGCGGTTGTAGACCACCACGCCGATCTTCACCGATTTGCACACGGCTTCAACGTGGGCGGCGACGCCGTCCTGGCTGGCTTCGGTCAGGTAGTGCGGCAGCAGCAGCAGGCCCTTGGCACCCAGGCGCTCAGCTTCTTGCGCGTATTCGATGGCTTGACGGGTGGAACCACCAACACCGGCAAGGATCGGTACCGAGGTGGCGCAGGTGTCGACGGCAGTCTTGATCACCTGGCTGTATTCGCTGGCCGCCAGGGAGAAGAACTCACCGGTGCCACCGGCGGCGAACAGGGCGCTGGCGCCGTAGGGGGCCAGCCATTCCAGGCGCTTGATGTAGCCTGCCTGGTTGAAGTCGCCCTGGGCGGTGAAGTCGGTGACCGGGAAAGACAGCAGGCCGTGGGAAAGGATGGATTTGAGTTCTTGGGGATTCATTGTTGTTGGCATCCTGTGGCGCTTGGGTGAAGGTGTTGTTTTGCGTTGGAGGTAAGTTATCGTACAACCTCAAAGATGACTAGCCCCTTTTCGGAATTTTTTGTTTTGGTGTTTAGGTGTTCAGGTGCCGAGGTGTTCAGTTTGAGAATGGCGGTGGCGCGGATATCCGGCGCCGCCCGCGCGGCGCGCGATCTCACCGGCGCAGCAGATATGACGACAACCACATGGGAGTCATCGTATCTCTTGAGGTGGGGAGAAAAAACGATCGCGGAGACAGGCACAAGCCTACCGCCCGATTCCACGGGAAGCGTTCTGGGACCAGCAGAGGGTGACCGGGGAAACGGGGGCGGCCTTGCGCCGCCCCGCGATCAAAGCAGAGGAAACCGAAGGTCAGGCTGCGCGCTTGATCTGCGCCTTACGTACCTGGGCCCGGCAGGCATCACCGAACGCCTGGAAAATCTTGATCGAATCAGGGTTCTTCGCCGCTTGCCACTCCGGGTGCCACTGCACGGCGAACAGGAACGGCGAGATGCTCGGGGCATGAATGGCTTCGACCAGGCCGTCTTCGGCGTGGGCGATGGCCTCAATGCCAGCGCCGAGCTTGTGCAGGCCCTGGCCATGCAGCGAGTTGACGCGGATCACGTCAGTACCCAGGGTGTCACGAAGCCAGCTGCCCGGCTTGATCTTCACGCTGTGCACCTGGGCGTACTGCACCTCGACTGGGTCTTCGGGGTTTTCCCGGTGGTCGTTGAAGCCAGGCTCTGCGTACACCTTCTGGTAGATGTCGCCACCCAGCGCCACGTTGATTTCCTGCATGCCACGGCAGATGCCGAAGATGGGCAGGCCACGCTTGAGCGCTGCCTTGACCAGCGGAATATCGAACAGGTCGCGATTCTGGTCCTGGCCTTTACCGGGGGTCTGGTTTTCCTGGCCGTACAGGGCCGGGTCGATGTTGCTGCCAGCGCCGGTCAGGTACACGCCGTCGGCCATGTCCAGGTAGGTGTCGAGGTCTTCGGTGCCGCAGCAGGTGGGGACCAGCACCGGGACGCAATCGGAGAATTCGACCAGCGGGGTAATGTATTTGTGGGTCATGACCTGATAGTCATGGCCTTTGCGCTCTTGGCTGCCCATGGTCATCAGGACGACGGGTTTGCGCAGGGAAGGTTGCTTGTTGCCAATGTTGCTGTTGGACATATGTCACCTTGGGACAGGTTCAGCCTGTCGTTGTTGTGCAGGCGCACGGCGCGGGGCTCTGAGTGCTGCCTGTAGCCCCGAGCACTGCCGGCTCGTCGTGGTGACGATTCCGGTCGGGGCCTGTAGATAGCTTGCCAGAGCCGTTCGATATGTCAAACGACGCAAGCGGGCTTTACCGCAGGGGAGGCGCCGTTTTTCGGGGGCTGAAACCGATGCGGGCCTGTCGTGGCGTGGGTTTGGCGGGGGGTAAGGTCAATAATATTTAACGATGCAGTCGGGTCTTTGCAGCGGTGCAATGATAGGTCGCTTTAAGTCACCTCGGTCCTTGTGGGGCCGAGGTGACAGGGCTTCGATCAATGCAGTATCTGCGCCAGAAACCCCTTGGCCCGCTCGGTGCGCGGCTGGTTGAAGAACACCTGCGGCGGGCTGTCCTCGATGATCTGCCCGCCCTCGAGGAACAGCACGCGCTCGGCCACCTGCCTGGCGAAGCCCATTTCATGGGTCACGCAAAGCATGGTCATGCCGGTGCCGGCCAGTTGCACGAGCACATCCAGCACCTCTGCCACCATCTCCGGGTCCAGCGCCGAAGTCGGTTCGTCGAACAGCATGATCCGCGGTTTCATGCACAGCGCCCGGGCAATCGCCACGCGCTGCTGCTGCCCGCCAGACAACTGGCTGGGGTACTTGTGCGCCTGGCTTTCGATGCCGACTTTGCTCAGGTACATGCGCGCCCGTTCCTCGGCGTCCTTGCGCGATAGCCCGCGCACGCTGGTAGGCGCCAGCAGGCAGTTGTCGAGTACGCTCATGTGCGGGAACAGGTTGAAATGCTGGAACACCATGCCGATGTCGCTGCGCACCTGCGCTGCCTCCCGGCCGGTGGACGCGAGGTCGATGCCGTCTACCTGGATGCTGCCCTGCTGGGCCACTTCGAGGCGGTTGATGCAGCGGATCAGTGTCGACTTGCCCGAGCCCGACGGCCCGCACAGCACGATGCGTTCGCCTTCGCGCACCTGCAAGTCGATGTCACGCAGCACGTGGAACGCCCCGTAGTGCTTGTTCAGGCCTTCGATGCGGATCAGCACCGGGCGCGGGTCGGGTTCGGGGGCAAGGTTGGCAAGGCTCAAGGGTGCGGTCATCTTGTTGTTCTCCCGCGTGGGTTCAGTCGAAACGGGTCGCGCTGTACGGCGCGGGGTCGGTGAAGGGGCGCTCGCCGGTGACCAGCTCGGCCAGCAGGCGGCCGCTGACCGGGCCCAGGGTGAGGCCGTGGTGGGCGTGGCCGAAGTTGAACCACAGCCCCGGGTGGCGCGGCGCCGGGCCGATCACCGGGCGCATGTCGGGCAGGCAGGGGCGGCGCCCCAGCCACGGTGTGTCATCCAGGCGTTCGCCCAGGGCCGGGAATAACTTGCGCGCCAGGGCCTCACAGCGCCCCAGCTGAATCTCATTGCCAGGCGCACTGGCGGCGTCGAACTCGATGCCGGTGGTCAGGCGCACACCGCGCGCCATCGGCGCCAGCACGTAGCCACCCTGGGTATCGCAGATCGAGTGCTCCAGCTGCGCGCCATCACGAGTGCCGTAGTGCATGTGGTAGCCACGTTTGATCGCCAGCGGGATCTGGTAGCCCAGGCCGCTGAACACGTCGGCCGACTGCGGGCCAAGGCAGGCTACCACCTCGTCGGCGATGATCGGGCCGCGGCGGCTGCCGATCTGCCATTTGTCGCCTGCCTGGCGCAGGCTGCGCGCATCGCCATGCAGGAACTCCCCGCCGCGTCGCTTGAACAGCGCGGCATAGCCACGGGTGAGGGCGCCGGGGTCGTTCACGGTCTTCGGGTCGAGCCAGTGGATGCCGCCGACCACGGTGGCGTCCAGTTGGTGCTCGCGGGCTTGCAACTGGGCGCATTCGAGAATTTCAAACTGCAGGCCATAACGGCTCAGGCCCTTGGCATCGGCCTTGGCCTGCTCGAACAACGCCGGGTCGCGGAATACCTCGATCCAGCCTTTGGCGTGCACCAGGCCCTCAAGGCCGGCAGCTGCAATCAGCGCATCGTGTTCTTCAACGCAGCGTTGCACGAGCGGCAGCATGTCGGCGGCAGCCCCCGCCAAACGCCCGGGGGCGGACTGGCGCCAGTAGCGCCACAGCCACGGTGCGGCCTTGGGCAGGTGCATCAGGCTGTAGCGCACATCGGGCTGGCGGTTCAGGCCGTAGCGCAGCAGCGCACCCAGTTGCCGTGGGAACGCATAGGGAATGACGCTGGAGCGCTCGATCAGCCCGGCGTTGCCGTGGCTGGTGCCGCTGCCCGGTTCGTCGCGGTCGATCAGGATCACCTGGCGCCCGCGGGCCTGCAAGTGCAGGGCGGTGCTGACGCCGACGATGCCGGCGCCGAGGACAAGGGTCTGGCAATGCATGGAACGTATCCTTCGGTCAGTTCAGGTGGCGGCCCAGGCGGGCTTCCAAGTGTTTCAGCAGGCGCCGCACCAGTTCGACGATCACCAGGTAGAGCACGGCAGCCCACAGGTAGATCTGGAAGTCGAAGCTGCGCGAGAAGGCCAGTTTGGTCACGCCCATGAGGTCGTAGATGGTCACCAGCGAAGCAATCGCGCTGGCCTTGATCATCAGGATCAGTTCGTTGCCCAGCGGGCCGATCGCCACCAGTAGCGACTGCGGCAAGATCACCTTGAAGAAGGTGGTCGAGCGCTTGAGGTTCAGTGCGCGTGCAGCCTCATGCTGGCCAGGGGCGACGGCCATCAGGCTGCCGCGGAAGATCTCGGCCTGGTAGGCGGCTGTGTTCAGGGTGAATGCCAGCAAGGTGCAGAACCACGCCTCGCGGAAGAACCACCACAGGCCGACGTCTTGCCAGAAGCCCTTGAGCGAGCCCAGGCCGTAGTACAGCAGGAACAGCTGGGCCAGCAGTGGCGAGCCACGGAAGAAGTACACATAGCCTGCGGCCATGCGCTGCAGCAGCAGGCTGCGCGACATGCGCGCCAGGGCCAGCAGCAGGCCGAGCACGGCGCCCAGGCTGAAGGAAATGGCCACCAGCTTGGCGGTCACCAGCAGGCCGTCGAGGAAGCGCGGGCCATAGCGCTCCAGCAAGTCGGGGTCGAGCACCAGTGCCAGCAGTTGATCAAGGCTCATGCGCGTGCTCCTTGCAGGTGGCGGTTGCTGCGCCTTTCGATGAAGGCGAACACCCGCCCGGACAGTGCCGCGAACAGCAGGTAGCCCAGGCAGGCGACGCCATAGAAGAACATCGGCTCCTTGGTCACGCTCACCGCCAGGTTGGTCTGGCGCATCAGGTCGACCAGCGAGATGGTCGATACCAGCGAGGTGTCCTTGAGCAGCGACAGCCAATTGTTTGACAAGCCGGGCAGGGCGATGCGGGTCAGTTGTGGCAGCACCACCTTGAAGAACCCGGTGCGCTTGCTCAGGCCAAGCGCCGAGCAGGCTTCCAGCTGGCCCTTGGGCAGGGTCTTGAAGGCGGCCAGCCAGATCTCGCTGGAAAACGCAGCGAACACCAGGCTGAAAGCGATCATGGCGGCGAGGAAGGTGTTGATGATGAACTCACCTTGGTAGCCCATGGCAGCGAGGATCTTCTGCGCGGCAATCTGGCAGCCGTAATAGATGATCAGCAGCGTCAGCAGCTCGGGCAGGCCGCGGAACACGGTAGAAAAGGTGGTCGCCCAGGCCCGTGGCAGGCGTTTGCGTGAGCGCGCCGCCAGCGCGACCACCAGGCCCAGGGGCAGGCCGATGGGCAGGCAGGCCAGGGCCAGGGAAACGGTAACCAGCGCACCGGCCAGCAACGCCTGGCCCCAGCCTCCGCTGGCGAAAGACAGCAAGGACAATTGATCGAGCATGACGAACCTCTTGGGCAGGTTATGCGGCCTTGTGGGGGCGGCCTTGCGTCGCGAAAGGGCTGCGCAAGGCCGCTCCTACAGGGAGTTCGCACAACTTCCTGAAGATCAGTTGTAGATATCGAAAGCGAAGTACTTGCTGGCGATCTTCTGATACGTACCGTTGGCCACGATCTGTTGCAGCGCGGTATTCAGGCGCTGGCGCAAGGCTTCGTCGTCCTTGCGCACAGCGATAGCGGCATCGGCCTTGGTGTCGGCCACGTCGCCAAGGATCTTGCAGCAATCCCCGCCGTTCTTGCTCATCCACTCGTGCAACGGGAATTTGTCGGCAATCACGCCGTCCAGGCGGCCTGCCGCCAGGTCTGCGTTGGCTTCGTCCATGGTCGGGTACAGTTTCACGTCGGCACCGGCCTTGCCATACACGTCTTCGGCGTAGATGGCCTGGGTCGACGATGACTGCGCACCGACGGTGTAGCCGACAAAGTCGGTCTGGGCGCTGTCGATCTTGCTGTCCTTGGCAACCGCCACGGTCAGTGGCGTGCGGTAGTAGTGGTCGGTGAAGGCGATCTTCTTGCGTCGCTCTTGGGTGTCGATCATCGACGCCACCACCGCATCGTACTTGCGCGCCATCAGGGCGGGGATGATGCCTTCCCAGTCCTGGGCCACCAGCGTGCATTCGACTTTCATCTGCTCGCACAGGGCGTGGGTGATGTCGATATCGAAGCCATGCAGCTTGTTATCGGCGTCTACATAGTTGAAGGGCGGGTAGGCACCCTCGGTGGCGAACCGCAGGGTTTCAGCGCTGGCGGCACCCGCCAGCAGCAGGGCGCACGCACCCACCAAGGCCATGGACTTGTTCATCTCGCACCTCATTGCACTCTTGCTATTGTTGTTTTCCCGCCGACCACGAGGTGTAGCCGACGAATGCGTTATGTAGAGCGGCAGTTGCTTCCAAGCGTTTTTCAACATCCGGTCCGAGCTTCTTGCAGACCTCGTTGACCATCAGGTGCACCCACGACAGCATCGCCGAGGTGGATTCCCAGAACAGATTGAACTCGGTGGGGATACGGAACACCTCGTCGGCGTTGGCATCGGCCCAGTCGCAAAAGGTGTCGGTCACCAGGGTGACCGCAATGCCAGCCTCGCGCGCCTTCTGGCACAGCAGCAAGGCGTGGCGCGAATAGCGGCGCGCTTCGAACACCACCAGGGCGCTGTCTTCGGCGCGGCCTAGCAGCACTTCGCCGAAGTGGCCGGCGCCAAGGTCGACCAGTTGCACGCCGTCGCGCAGGTATTGCAGCAAGTGGCTCATGCACATGGCGACGCCACGCTCGGTCTGGAAGCCGGCGACGAATACCCGCGGTTTGCTCGCCAGGCGTTGCGCCACGCTGTGCCAGGCCGGGCTCTGGCGGTACTCGTGCACGCGTACCAAGGCGGCGATTTCCAGCTCCAGGCTGCCGCCGTTGTCGCTGGCGTCCTGGCTCTGACGGTAATCCTGCAAGCGGTCACCCACCAGCCACGGGCCATCGCCCAGGTCGTTCTGCAGGTCTTGCTTAAGTGCCTTGAGATGGGCATAACCCAATGAGCGGCAGAAGCGCCCGACACTGGATTCGCTGACGCCTAGCTTGGCGGCGATGCTGGCCGACGTCTGGAACGGCAACTCGTGCAGGTTGGCGAGCATGTAGGTAGCGATCTTGCGGCCTGAGGCAGCAGCCCCTTCGAGGCTGTTTTCCAGGCGTTGCTTGATCGGTTGGCTCATGCTGCGGCTCCAGAGGGTAAGGCTTGGGAAGAAAATGAATGTTTTCTGTCATCAAGTCAACATTTGACAGATTGCTGTCACATGCAGGAAAGTTTTTGTCGTTGCAACGCTGTAGCCATTCCAAAATCAACAAGGAGCTTCAGATGTCCGCACCGTCCACCAGCACCGTCGTGCGCGTGCCTTTTACCGAGCTGCAGGATCTGTTGCAGGCCATTTTCCAGCGCCACGGCTGCAGCGACAGCGTGGCCCAGGTGCTGGCCTATAACTGCGCCAGCGCCCAGCGCGATGGCGCCCACAGCCATGGGGTGTTCCGCATGCCTGGCTATGTCTCCACGCTGAACAGTGGCTGGGTCAATGGCCAGGCCCGGCCGAAGGTGAGTGACATAGCTGCCGGCTATGTCAGCGTCGATGCCGCCGGCGGCTTTGCCCAACCGGCGCTGGCAGCGGCCCGCGGCCTCCTGGTGGCCAAGGCGCGTAATGCGGGCATTGCCGTACTGGCGATTCACAATTCGCACCACTTTGCCGCGCTGTGGCCAGATGTGGAGCCGTTTGCCGAAGAGGGCTTGGTGGCCCTGAGTGTGGTCAACAGCATGACGTGCGTGGTGCCACATGGCGCGCGCAAGCCACTGTTCGGTACCAACCCCATCGCCTTTGCGGCACCTTGTGCCGAACATGACCCGATCGTCTTCGACATGGCCACCAGCGCCATGGCACACGGCGATGTGCAGATTGCCGCGCGTGCGGGCCAGCAGTTGCCTGAGGGCATGGGCGTGGACGCCAATGGCGAGCCCACCACCGAGCCGAAGGCGATTCTCGAAGGCGGCGCCTTGCTGCCATTTGGCGAGCATAAGGGCTCGGCACTGTCGATGATGGTCGAGCTGCTGGCAGCGGCACTGACCGGCGGTAATTTCTCCTGGGAGTTCGATTGGTCCGGGCACCCGGGGGCAAAAACACCATGGACGGGGCAGTTGATCATTGTCATCGATCCGGGCAAGGCCGAAGGCGAGCGGTTTGCCCAGCGCAGTCGCGAGCTGGTCGAGCAGATGCAGGCTGCGGGGCTGACGCGGATGCCGGGCGAGCGGCGGTATCGTGAGCGTGAGGTGGCCGAGGAAGAGGGCGTGGCGGTGACCGAGCAAGAGTTGCAGGGCCTGAAAGAGTTGCTGGGCTGATCCGCTGTGGGAGCGGGCTTGCCCCGCGAACACCGGCAAGGCCGGTGCCATGCACCGCGCGCTTCCCTTCGCGGGACAAGCCCGCTCCCACAATGACCAGTGTTCTCTGCGTGACAGCGCAGCAATTTCCCAGTCATGCAATGTTGCATAGACAACCTTGCACATTAGTGGATGTTCCTGAGCCCGCACTCCGGGTATGCTCAGGGCTGACTTTTCGTACTGTCCTGATCCAAGGAGCTGCACGCTGTGTTCAAACATGTCGATGCCTATGCCGGCGACCCGATCCTCTCGTTGATGGAAACCTTCAAGGCCGACCCGCGCGCCGACAAGGTCAACCTGAGCATCGGCCTGTACTACGATGAGGCCGGCGTGGTGCCGCAGCTGGCGGCTGTGGATGCGGTGGAAAAACGCATCGCCGGCCAGGACCACGAAGCCTCCCTGTACCTGCCGATGGAAGGCCTGGCCAGCTACCGCCAGGCGATCCAGGCGCTGCTGTTCGGTGCCGATCACCCCGCCGTGACCGGCGGCCGCGTAGCCACCGTGCAGACCGTGGGCGGCTCCGGCGCTCTGAAAGTCGGTGCCGACTTCCTCAAGCGCTACTTCCCGCAGTCGGAAGTCTGGGTCAGCAACCCGACCTGGGACAACCACCGTGCCATCTTCGAGGGTGCCGGGTTCAAGGTGCACACCTACCCGTACTTCGACCAGGCCACCCGCGGTGTGGACTTCGACGGCATGCTGGCCACCCTGCAGTCCCTGCCGGCCAACAGCGTGGTGCTGCTGCACCCGTGCTGCCACAACCCCACCGGTGCCGACCTGGATCAACATCAGTGGCAGCAAGTGGTCGAAGTGGTCAAGGCGCGCCAGCTGATCCCGTTTTTGGACATCGCCTACCAAGGCTTCGCCGAAGGCCTGGTGGAGGACGCCTACGCCATCCGCGAAATGGCCCGCGCTGGCGTGCCCTGCCTGGTCAGCAACTCGTTCTCGAAAATTTTCTCGCTGTACGGCGAACGGGTTGGCGGCCTGTCGGTGGTCTGCGACGACGAGGCCACTGCCCAAAGCGTGCTTGGCCAGCTGAAGGCTACCGTGCGCCGCAACTACTCCAGCCCGCCCAACTTCGGTGCACAGCTGGTAGCTGGCGTACTCAGCGATGCCGGCCTGAATGCCCAGTGGGCCGAAGAAGTCGAAGTGATGCGCAAGCGTATCCTCGACATGCGCCAGGCGCTGGTCGATGCCTTGGCCGTGCTGCTGCCAGGCAAGGACTTCCAGTTCTTCCTGCGCCAGCGCGGCATGTTCAGCTACACCGGCTTCAGCGTCGAGCAGGTGCGCCGCCTGCGGGACGAGTTCGGTGTTTACCTGATCGACAGCGGCCGCGTGTGCATGTCCGGCCTGCGCCCGGCCAACCTGCAACGGGTTGCCGAAGCGTTCGCTGCCGTTCAGAAGTAACTCGCCAGCCACGGACCCTCCTGCGGGGCGCGGTTGGACTTTGTGGGAGCGGCCTTGTGTCGCGAAAGGGGGGCGGAGCGCCCCCACGATTGCAGCTTTGCCGCTGACATTGCTGGGGCCGCTTTGCGGCCCTTTCGCGACGCAAGGCCGCTCCCACAGGCCGCTCCCACAGGCCCCCAGGCCGCGACATTCCACCGAACGACACCAGCAATGCCTTCCACTTGTAAAGACAAGTGCAACCGCTCCTCGGAAAAGGGCTTCGCAAGTGCAACCTTTCCGTGCACAATCGCGCCCCTCTTTTCCGGTTGAGTTGGGCGAAAGGTCTATTTCGCCATTCTCAGCCTGTTGCAGTCTTGCGAGTGGAGCTTCACCCGGAATGAATGAGCAGGCCCCAAGCGTTGAACAACGCTTTGTAGAATCGACCCCCGCCACCCTCGGCAGCTGGGCGCGTCACGACACCACCTGGATGCTGGGCCTGTTCGGCACAGCCATCGGCGCCGGGACACTGTTCCTGCCGATCAACGCCGGCCTTGGCGGCTTCTGGCCGCTGCTGATCCTGGCCGTGCTGGCCTTCCCGATGACCTATTTCGCCCATCGCGGGCTGACCCGTTTCGTCCTTTCCGGGCGTGATGGCGGCGACATCACCGAAGTGGTCAAGGAGCATTTCGGCAGTCACGCCGGTGCCTCGATCACCGTACTGTACTTCTTCGCCATCTTCCCGATCCTGCTGATCTACAGCGTGGCGCTGACCAACACCGTGTCCAGCTTCATGGAACACCAGCTGCACATGCAGCCGCCACCACGGGCAATCCTGTCATTCGTGCTGATCCTCGGCCTGCTGGCCATCGTGCGCTGCGGGGAGCAGGCCACGGTCAAGGTCATGAGCCTGCTGGTCTACCCGTTCATCGTCGCCCTCGCGTTGCTGGGCCTGTACCTGGTGCCGCACTGGACCGGTGGCATTCTCGACAGCGCCACTCAGGTGCCGCCGGCCTCGGCCTTCCTGCACACCCTGTGGCTGGCCATTCCGGTGATGGTGTTTTCATTCAACCATTCGCCGATCATCTCGGCCTTTGCCGTCGACCAGAAGCGCCGTTACGGTGAACACGCCGATGAGCGCAGCGGCCAGATCCTGCGCCGCGCGCACCTGCTGATGGTGGTGATGGTGCTGTTCTTCGTGTTCAGCTGCGTGCTCACCCTGAGCAGCGCCCAGCTGGCCGAAGCCAAGGCGCAGAACCTGTCGATCCTGTCGTACCTGGCCAACCACTTCAGCAACCCGACCATCGCGTTCGCTGCGCCGCTGATCGCCTTCGTGGCCATCGCCAAGTCGTTCCTGGGCCATTACATCGGTGCCAGCGAAGGCCTGAAGGGTATTATCGCCAAGACCGGTGCGCGTCCGGGCGCCAAGGCCCTGGACCGCGTAGTTGCTGCACTGATGCTGGTGGTGTGCTGGATAGTCGCCACCCTCAACCCGAGCATCCTCGGCATGATCGAGTCGCTCGGCGGCCCGATTCTCGCGGTGCTGTTGTTCCTGATGCCGATGTATGCCATCCGCCGGGTGCCATCGATGCGCAAGTACAGCGGTGCGGCCTCCAACGTGTTCGTTGTGGTGGTGGGCCTTGTTGCGCTGACTTCGGTGATGTACGGCCTTGTAAGCTGATTCACCGTTTCATTCAAGAATGCCCGGGTCGCTTGTCGCCACCCGGGCATTTTTTTGCCTCATCAAGGTATCAGCAGCGTTGCATTGCATCGTCCTTGGTGCACGCAAGCAGCCACCCTCCGCACAGGCTGGCCATCACGAACAGCACAGCCAGGCCCGCCGGCAGCGCGCTTTCGAAGCCTGTGACCAGACTGCTCGTCAAACCGCCGCCAGCAAACAGCAGTGTCGTATGGAGCGACGCTGCCGCACCTGCCTGACGCGGATAGCGCGCCAAAGCCTGGGTCGTTGCAGCGGGGCGTACCAGGGTTGTGCCGGTGGTACAGACAATCATCGGCAGTAGAACCCCTAGCACAGATAAACCTGCCACCCATTCCCACGTCAAAAGGGTAATGCCGGCAGTACTTATAAGCAGCAGGCCTGCTTTTATTTGAGCTTGCGTGCTTACGCGACTGTTCAGGTAGGTCGCAGCCATGCCGCCAGCGATGTAGGCCAACCCATAGCCGATAAATACAATAGAAAATTGATAAGTCGTGAGCTCCAGCCTATCCATCAGCAGCAATGGCGCTATGACGATGAAGGAAAAATGGCAGGCAAAGGCGAGGCTGGACAGTATGGAGTGCGCGAGATAGTTGGTGTCTCGCAGCATCACCCGATAACTGGATATACTTGGCGCCCGGTCATGCGACGCAGGTGTGTCATGAAGCAGCACACACGATAAAAGTGAAACGATTACAGCGATTACCACGAATACCGTAAAGCTTGCCTTCCAGCCGAAAGATTGTTGAAGAAAAGCGCCTGCCAGCGGTGACAGGGAGATGAACAACCCGCTCGCGCTTGTTAACAGGATGCGCATGGCATTGCGTTGTGTACCGCTGTAGAGGTCCTGCACAAGCGCCTGGCCTAGCACGAGGCTGCCGCAACCCAGGGCCTGCACCAGACGAAAGACCATGAACGTTTCATAGCGGGTTGAAAATACGCAACCGAGCGCCCCCGCAATGGATACGCCCAATCCGGCAAGCAGCAAACGCTTGCGCCCGATGCGATCTGAAAGAGGGCCAATCACTATTTGCGCCATGGCGACACCAATAGCGAAAGCGCTCACCGAATACGCTATTTGCTTGGGGTCGACCCGAAATGTGCCTGCGAGCGCTGGGAATGATGGCAGGATCACATCTAACGGAAATACGCCTAAAAGACACATCAGAATTAGCAACACAGAATTCAAATGGCATTGTAGGGAAGCCGGATGGCGGCTCATACGACCAATCCCGCCGACTGCCGAGTTTTGAAAAGCAAAAAATAGGACCTTTTCATTTCATCTAGGTATCCCCAATTAAGTGTTGTTTTTGCCGCGCACCTGATGGTAGCGTCATCTTGAAGATGCACAAGGTGAACTTGTTAGCGAAAGTTCCGATAGGGTTGTAGGAATCTTTACTTCAAGAGTGATGGCAGGCTTGTACAGCCCTGAGCAATTAGATATCCCGCGTTGTAGCGGGCCCATATCTGGAGCTCTGGACAGGCGCTCGCCAACTGAAAAGTAACAGGGGCGTGACGGCTGATTGCGGCATGGTTTGTCCACAAAAATAGTCCGGAATTGGAACAATTTCACATCCCCCCATAGGCACCCGGCCGCCTTCATGCTTAACTCAGTGTCCTTTTCAAACCCCGCATAAGGATTTCGTCATGGCTCAAGTGACTCTCAAAGGCAACCCGGTCCAGGTCAACGGCAACCTGCCACAGGCCGGCGCCCAGGCACCGGCTTTCTCCCTGGTAGGTGAAGGCCTGGCTGACAAGTCGCTGAAAGACTACGCCGGCAAGCGCAAGGTGCTGAACATTTTCCCAAGCGTGGACACCCCGACCTGCGCCACCTCGGTGCGCAAGTTCAACGCCCAGGCCAACGAAGTGGGCAATACCGTGGTGCTGTGCATCTCGGCTGACCTGCCGTTCGCCCAGGCACGCTTCTGCGGCGCCGAAGGCCTGGAAAACGTGAAGAACCTGTCGACCCTGCGTGGCCGCGAGTTCCTCGAAAACTACGGCGTAGCCATCGCCGACGGCCCGCTGGCCGGCCTGGCCGCCCGTGCCGTGGTGGTGCTGGACGAGAACGACAAGGTGCTGCACAGCGAGCTGGTTGGCGAAATTGCCGATGAGCCGAACTACGACGCCGCGCTGGCTGTACTGAAGTAAGGGTTGTGGGGGGCAGGGCGGGCACTTGTTGCCTGTTCCGGCGTTGGCGCGGGCTTGCCTGCTTCAAGGCCGGTAAGGCCTATGGAAACCTTTAAGCCCGCCACCGCTCCAAGCAACACCCTGTAACGGCCCGGAACACGTTCCGGGCCGTTTTCATTTAAAATTCCGCATCTTGGCTACGTCAGCCAAAGGTAAACCTCTGGTAAAGGCCCTTTGCTAAAACAATGCCAGTGCTTATGGTTCATCCTCCCCAAGTCGTCATTCCGAACAAGGTTCGTTCAACCCATGCAAGCGTCCAATTCCCGTTCCCCTCGTCGCTGGCTCGTCGGCCTGCTGATCCTGCTGCTGGTGGCGGCCCTCGCCTGGTGGTTGTGGCCCGCAGCGGCGCCTGTGCATAAAGAAGCCGGTGGTGGGCGCGGTGGCAAAGGCGTGGGCATGGGCATGGGCGGCCGCCCAGGTTTTGGCGGCTCCACCGACCCGGTGCCCGTGCGCGTCGAACCGGTGAAGGTGGGTGATTTCCCGCTGTACTACAAGGCCTTGGGTACGGTCACCGCGACCAACACCGTCAACGTGCGTAGCCGTGTGGCGGGTGAGTTGGTGAAGATTCACTTCAAGGAAGGCCAACAGGTCAAGGCCGGCGACCTGCTCGCCGAAATCGACCCGCGCCCGTACCGTATTGCCCTGCAACAGGCCGAAGGCACGCTGGCGCAGAATCAGGCGCAGTTGAAGAACGCCCAGGTCGACCTGGCCCGCTATAAAGGCTTGTATGCCGAAGACAGCATCGCCAAGCAAACCCTCGATACCGCCGAAGCCCAGGTCGCGCAGTTCCTCGGCTTGGTCAAGACCAACCAGGCGCAGGTCAACGATGCTCGCCTGAACCTCGATTTCACCCAGATCCGCGCACCGATCAACGGCCGTGTAGGCCTGCGCCAGCTCGACCTGGGCAACCTGGTAGCCGCCAACGACACTACCGCGCTGGTGGTGATTACCCAGACCGAGCCAATCAGCGTCGCCTTTACCCTGCCGGAAACCGAGCTGAGCACCGTGCTCGAGCGCTACCGCAGCGGTGCCAGCCTGCCCGTCGAGGCCTGGGACCGCAGCGACAGCAAGCTGCAGTCCACGGGTGTGCTTGGCAGCATCGACAACCAGATCGACACCACTACCGGCACCTTGAAGTTCAAGGGCCGCTTCGAGAACAAGGACCTGGCCCTGTTCCCCAACCAGTTCGTCAACGTTCGCTTGCTGGCCGATACCCTCAAACAGGTGGTCCTGGCTCCGGCAGCAGCCATCCAGTTCGGCAACGACGGCACCTTCGCCTACGTGGTCAACGCCGACAATACCGTGAACGTGCGCAAGCTCAAGGTTGGCGCCAGCGATGGCGAAAACAGCGTCATCCTCGACGGCCTCAAGGCCGGCGACCGTCTGGTACTGGAAGGCACCGACCGCCTGCGTGAAGGCACCAAGGTGGAGGTGGTCGAAGACAGCTCGCAAGTGCCCACCACGCCTGGGCAGCACCTGCAGGGGCAGGATGCCAATGGCTCGGCGCAGGGCGGTGAAGCGCACCCTGGTAAAGCAGCAGGCAAGGCGGGCGCATGAACCTTTCGCGCCTGTTCATCCTGCGGCCGGTCGCCACCACGCTGAGCATGCTGGCGATCGTCCTGGCCGGCCTGATCGCCTACAAGCTGCTGCCGGTGTCGGCCTTGCCGCAGGTCGACTACCCCACCATCCGCGTCATGACCCTGTACCCCGGGGCCAGCCCGCAAGTGATGACCAGTGCCGTCACTGCGCCACTGGAGCGTCAGTTCGGCCAGATGCCGGGCCTGGAGCAAATGGCGTCGACCAGCTCCGGCGGGGCCTCGGTGCTGACCCTGCGCTTCAACCTCGACATGAACATGGATGTGGCCGAGCAACAGGTGCAGGCCGCGATCAACGCTGCCAGCAACCTGCTGCCCAGCGACCTGCCGGCACCGCCGGTGTACAACAAGGTCAACCCGGCCGATACGCCTGTGCTGACCCTGGCCATTTCCAGCAAGACCATGCCGCTGCCCAAGCTCAACGACCTGGTCGATACCCGCGTGGCGCAGAAGCTGGCGCAGATCAGTGGCGTGGGCATGGTCAGCATCGCTGGCGGCCAGCGCCAGGCCGTGCGAATCAAGGTCAATGTCGATGCCTTGGCGGCCAACGGCTTGAACCTGGATGACGTGCGCACGTTGATCGGTGCCTCCAACGTCAACCAGCCCAAGGGCAATTTCGACGGCCCGACCCGGGTGTCGATGCTCGATGCCAACGACCAGCTGCGTTCCCCCGAGGAATACGCCAACCTGATCCTGGCGTACACCAATGGTGCGCCGCTGCGCCTGAAGGATGTGGCAGAAATCGTCGATGGCGCAGAGAACGAGCGCCTGGCCGCCTGGGCCAACGAGAACCACGCCGTATTGCTGAATATCCAGCGCCAGCCGGGTGCCAACGTGATCGAAGTGGTCGACCGCATCAAGGACCTGTTGCCGTCGATTACTGACAACCTGCCGGCCGGCCTTGACGTCTCGGTACTGACCGACCGCACCCAGACCATCCGCGCCGCGGTCAAGGACGTGCAGCATGAACTGCTGATCGCGATCGTCCTGGTGGTCATGGTCACCTTCGTTTTCCTGCGTCGCTTCAGTGCCACCCTGATTCCGTCGATCGCCGTGCCGCTGTCGCTGATCGGCACCTTCGGTGTGATGTACCTGGCGGGTTTCTCGGTCAATAACCTGACCCTGATGGCGCTGACCATTGCCACCGGTTTCGTGGTGGATGACGCGATCGTCATGCTGGAGAACATCTCTCGCCATATAGAAGAAGGCGAGACGCCGATGCAGGCCGCCCTCAAGGGCGCCCGGCAGATCGGCTTCACCCTGATTTCGCTGACCTTCTCGCTGATTGCGGTACTGATCCCGCTGCTGTTCATGGCTGACGTGGTCGGCCGCCTGTTCCGCGAATTCGCCATCACCCTGGCGGTGGCCATCCTGATTTCCCTGGTGGTGTCCCTGACCCTGACGCCGATGATGTGCGCCCGGCTGCTCAAGCGCGAACCCAAGGAACAGGAGCAGGGCCGCTTCTACCGCGCCAGTGGCGCCTGGATTGACTGGCTGATCAAGCAATACGGCGGCGCCCTGCAGTGGGTGCTCAAGCACCAGCCGCTGACCCTGTTGGTCGCGGTGGCGAGCCTGGCGCTGACCGTGTTCCTGTACATGGTGGTGCCCAAGGGCTTCTTCCCGGTGCAGGACACCGGCGTGATCCAGGGGATTTCAGAAGCGCCGCAGTCCGTGTCGTTCGCCGCCATGAGCGAACGCCAGCAGGCGCTGAGCAAGGTGATCCTGCAGGACCCGGCCGTGCAGAGCCTGTCGTCCTACATCGGCGTCGACGGCGACAATGCGACCCTCAACAGCGGCCGCTTGCTGATCAACCTCAAGCCCCATGGTGAGCGCGATGTCACTGCCGGCGAGGTCATCAGCCGCTTGCAGCCACAGGTCGACAAACTGGTCGGTATCCGCCTGTTCATGCAACCGGTACAGGACCTGAGCATCGAAGACCGGGTCAGCCGCACCCAGTATCAGTTCAGCCTGTCGTCGCCCGACGCCGACCTGCTGGCGCACTGGAGCGGCAAGCTGGTACAGGCGCTGCAGCAGCGCCCGGAACTGGCCGACGTGGCCAGCGACCTGCAAGACAAGGGCCTGCAGGTTTACCTGTTGATCGACCGTGACATGGCCAGCCGCCTGGGCATCAGCGTGTCGCAGATCACCAACGCCCTGTACGACGCCTTTGGCCAGCGCCAGATCTCGACCATTTACACTCAGGCCAGTCAGTACCGGGTGGTGCTGCAGTCCAGAGATGCAGCAGTCATCGGCCCACAGGCGCTGGAGTCGATCCACGTCAAGGCCGCCGATGGCGGCCAGGTGCGCCTGTCGGCCCTGGCGCGGGTGGAACAACGCCAGGCGCAACTGGCCATTTCCCATATTGGCCAGTTCCCGGCGGTGACCATGTCCTTCAACCTGGCGCACGGTGCTTCGCTGGGCGAGGCGGTGCAGGTGATCGAGCAGGTGCAGAAGGACATCGGCATGCCGCTAGGGGTGCAAACCCGCTTCCAGGGCGCGGCAGAAGCCTTCCAGGCGTCGCTGTCGAGCACCTTGCTGCTGATCCTGGCGGCGGTGGTGACCATGTACATCGTGCTGGGGGTGCTGTACGAGAGCTACATCCACCCGGTGACCATCCTCTCGACCCTGCCCTCGGCAGCGGTGGGTGCCTTGTTGGCCTTGCTCATCAGCGGCAACGACCTGGGCATGATCGCCATTATCGGCATCATCCTGCTGATCGGTATCGTCAAGAAGAACGCGATCATGATGATCGACTTCGCCCTCGAGGCCGAACGCCATCAGGGCATGACCCCGCGCGATGCCATCTACCAGGCCGCGTTGCTGCGCTTCCGGCCCATTCTGATGACCACCCTGGCGGCGCTGTTCGGGGCCGTGCCGTTGATGCTCGCCACCGGTTCCGGCGCCGAGTTGCGTCAGCCGCTGGGCCTGGTGATGGTGGGCGGGTTGCTGGTCAGCCAGGTGCTGACGCTGTTCACCACCCCGGTCATCTACCTGTACTTCGACCGCCTGGCACGCCGCTGGCGCCCGGCCACTGACGCGAAGCAGGCCGAGGCATGAACCTGTCGGGACCCTTCATTCGTCGCCCGGTGGCGACCATGCTGTTGAGCCTGGCAATCATGTTGCTGGGCGGTGTCAGCTTCAAGCTGCTGCCGGTTGCACCGCTGCCGGAAATGGACTTCCCGGTGATTGTGGTGTCGGCCAACCTGTCCGGCGCCAGCCCCGAGGTGATGGCCTCTACCGTGGCCACGCCCCTGGAGCGCAAGCTGGGCAGTATCGCCGGGGTGACCACGCTGACCAGTAGCTCCAACCAGGGCTCGACCCGCGTGATCATCGGCTTCGAGATGGGGCGTGATATCGACGGGGCGGCGCGCGAGGTGCAGGCGGCAATCAACGCCACCCGCAACCTGCTGCCCAGTGGCATGCGCAGCATGCCCACCTACAAGAAGATCAACCCGTCGCAAGCGCCGATCATGGTGCTGTCGCTGACCTCGGACGTGCTGCAGAAAGGCCAGTTGTATGACCTGGCCGACACCATCCTGTCGCAGAGCCTGGCGCAGGTGTCTGGGGTAGGGGAGGTGCAAATCGGTGGCAGTTCGTTGCCGGCGGTGCGCATTGCCGTCGAGCCCCAGCTGCTCAACCAGTACGGCCTGTCGCTGGATGAAGTGCGCACTGCCGTGTCCAATGCCAACCAGCGCCGGCCCATGGGCTTTGTCGAGGATGCCGAGCGCAACTGGCAGGTGCGGGCCAATGACCAGCTGGAAACGGCCAGGGACTACGAGCCGGTGGTGATCCGCCAGCAGAACGGCACCATCTTGCGCTTGACCGACGTGGCAACCATCACCGATGGGGTCGAGAATCGCTACAACAGTGGCTTCTTCAACGACCAGGCTGCGGTATTGCTGGTGGTCAACCGCCAGACGGGTGCCAACATCATCGAGACGGTCGACCAGATCAAGGCGCAGCTGCCAGCCTTGCAGTCGCTGCTGCCAGCCAGTGTGCAACTGAACGTGGCCATGGACCGCTCGCCGGTGATCAAGGCAAGCCTCAAGGAAGCCGAGCATACCCTGTTGATCGCGGTGGTCCTGGTGATCCTGGTGGTCTACCTGTTCCTCGGCAGCCTGCGCGCCTCGCTGATTCCCAGCCTGGCGGTGCCGGTGTCGCTGGTGGGTACCTTCGCGGTCATGTACCTGTGTGGCTTTTCGCTCAACAACCTGTCGCTGATGGCGCTCATCCTCGCCACCGGCCTGGTGGTGGACGACGCCATCGTGGTGCTGGAGAACATCTCCCGGCATATCGAGGACGGCCAGCCGCCGATGAAGGCGGCCTTCCTCGGCGCCAGGGAAGTGGGCTTCACCTTGCTGTCGATGAACGTGTCGCTGGTGGCGGTGTTCGTCTCCATCCTGTTCATGGGTGGCATCGTGCGCAACCTGTTCCAGGAGTTCTCCATTACCCTGGCCGCGGCGATCATCGTCTCGCTGGTGGTGTCGCTGACCCTCACCCCAATGCTCTGCGCACGCTGGCTGAAGGCCCACCAGGCCGAGCAGACCCGCCTGCAGCGGTGGAGCGACAAGCTCCACCAACGCATGGTCGACGCCTATGACCGCAGCCTGGGCTGGGCGCTGCGCCACAGGCGTCTGACCCTGTTCAGCCTGCTGGCCACCATTGGCCTCAATATCGCCCTGTATGTGGTGGTACCCAAGACGCTGATGCCACAGCAGGACACCGGTCAGCTGATGGGCTTTATCCGGGGGGACGATGGCCTGTCGTTCGGCGTGATGCAGCCGAAGATGGAAATCTACCGCCGCGCCTTGCTTGCCGACCCCGCGGTGCAGAGCGTTGCCGGCTTCATCGGCGGCAACAGCGGCACCAACAATGCCATGGTGCTGGTGCGCCTGAAACCGATCAGCGAGCGCAAGCTGGACGCCCAGAAAGTGATCGAGCGCCTGCGCAAGGAAATGCCCAAGGTGCCGGGCGGGCGGCTGTTCCTGATGGCCGACCAGGACCTGCAACTGGGCGGCGGTGGCCGTGACCAGACCTCGTCGCAATACCTGTACACCCTGCAAAGTGGCGACCTGACGGCCTTGCGCGAGTGGTTCCCCAAGGTGGTTGCGGCCCTGCGCGCCCTGCCGCAATTGACCGCCATTGACGCCCGCGACGGTGCCGGCACCCAGCAGGTGACGCTGGTGGTCGACCGCGACCAGGCCAAGCGCCTGGGTATCGACATGGACATGGTCACCACCGTGCTGAACAACGCTTACAGCCAGCGGCAGATCTCCACCATCTACGACAGCCTCAACCAGTACCAGGTGGTGCTGGAGATCAACCCGAAATATGCCTGGGACCCGAGTACCCTGGAGCAAGTGCAGGTGATTACCGCCGACGGCGCGCGCGTGCCGCTGTCGACCATTGCCCACTACGAGAACAGCCTGGCCAACGATCGGGTCAGCCACGAAGGCCAGTTCGCCGCCGAGGACATCGCCTTCGACGTTGCCGAAGGCTATAGCCCCGACCAGGCCATGGCTGCTGTGGAGCGGGCAGTGGCCACCCTTGGCCTGCCCGAGGAAGTGATTGCCAAGCTGGGTGGCACCGCCGATGCCTTTGCCAAGACGCAGCAGGGCCAGCCGTTCATGATCCTGGGGGCGTTGCTGCTGGTGTACCTGGTGCTGGGCATTCTGTATGAAAGCTACATCCACCCGCTGACCATCCTCTCGACGCTGCCTTCGGCCGGCGTCGGTGCCTTGCTGGCGCTGTATGTCACCGGTGGCGAGTTCAGCCTGATCTCGTTGCTGGGGCTGTTCCTGCTGATTGGCGTGGTGAAGAAGAACGCTATCCTGATGATCGACCTGGCCCTGCAGCTTGAGCGCCACCAAGGGCTATCGCCGGAGGAGTCGATCCGCCGCGCCTGCCTGCTGCGCCTGCGGCCGATCCTGATGACCACCCTGGCGGCCATCCTTGGCGCCTTGCCGCTGCTGCTGAGCCAGGCCGAAGGCGCAGAAATGCGCCAGCCGCTGGGCCTGACCATCATCGGCGGCCTGGTCTTCAGCCAGATCCTCACCCTTTACACGACACCGGTGGTCTACTTGTACCTCGACCGCCTGCGTCACCGTTTCAACCGTTGGCGCGGCGTGCGCACCGACGCCGCCCTGGAAACCCCGCTATGACTTTTGCCCAGACCCCACTTCACCGTGCCCTGCAAGCGCTGACCCGTGGGCGTGGCTCGCGCCTGCTCGGCGCCGGGTTGTGCGTGGCCCTGCTCAGTGCCTGCACCCTGAGCCCGGACTACCACCGCCCCGAGCTGAACAGCACGGCGGCGCAGTTCAAGCACGCCGAAGGCTGGACCCAGGCTACGCCTTCCGATGCCATCGCCCGTGGCGCCTGGTGGGAAATCTATGGCGATGCCGGGCTCAATGCGCTGGTCGAGGAGCTCAACCGCAGCAACCAGACCGTGGCCCAATCGGAAGCCCAGTATCGCCAGGCGCAGGCGTTGGTACGCAGCAGCCGTGCGGCCTTGTTCCCAAGCCTTGACCTGAGCGCCAGCAAGAACCGCTCGGCGCAGGGTACCGGCAGCTCCAGCTCCAGCCTTTCCAACAACAGCAGTGGCATTCGCAATACCTACAACGCGCAGTTGGGCGTAAGTTGGGAGATCGACCTGTGGGGCAAGCTGCGGGAAACCCTGAATGCCAACGAGGCCAGTGCCGAAGCCAGTTTCGCCGACCTGGCGTCGATCCGCTTGAGCCAGCAGTCGGAACTGGTGCAGAACTACCTGCAATTGCGCGTCATCGACGAGCAGAAACGCTTGCTGGAAGCCACCGTGGCGGCCTATGAGCGCTCGTTGCGGATGAACGAAAACCAGTACCGCGCCGGTGTTGCCGGCCCGGATGCGGTGGCCCAGGCGCGTACCCAGCTGAAAAGCACCCAGGCTGACCTGATCGACCTGATCTGGCAGCGCGCGCAGTTCGAGAACGCCATTGCCGTGTTGCTGGGCAAGACCCCGGCCGACTTCGCCCTGGCCGACAGCAAGGATATTCCGGCGCTGCCGCAGATACCGGTTGCGCTGCCTTCGCAATTGCTGGAGCGGCGCCCGGACATTGCCGCTGCGGAACGTAACGTCATGGCCGCCAACGCCAACATCGGTGTCTCGCGGGCGGCGTACTTCCCGGACCTCAGCCTGAGCATGAGCGGCGGATACTCCAGCAGCAGCTTCAGCAACTGGATCGAGTTGCCCAACCGCTATTGGTCGGTAGGCCCGCAGCTGGCGCTGACGCTGTTCGACGCCGGCAAGCGCAGCGCCGAGGTGGACCGCACGGTGGCGGTGTATGACCAGACCGTGGCGCAGTACCGGCAGACCGTGCTGGACGGTTTCAAGGAAGTGGAGAACCTGCTGGTGCAGTTGAAGGTGTACGGCGATGAAGCGGTGGTGCGCCAGGAGGCACTGGACGCTGCCCGCGAGTCGTTGCGCCTGACCGAGAACCAATACCGCGCGGGCCTGATCGGCTACCTGGATGTGGTCAACGTGCAGACCACGGCGCTGAGCAACGAGCGCAGCGTGCTGAACCTGCTGCAAGGGCGGCTGGTGGCCAGCGTGCAACTGGTGGCCGCGCTGGGCGGTGGCTGGGATGCAGGGCAGGCATTTGCCGAGCAGGGCCGGTAATCTGGTCCTCGTATTGACCGTGCAGGCCGCAGCGCCGGCAAACCAGCTCCAGCCGCTCAGGCGCAGGCCTTTGCAGCGGCGCACTGGCAGTGGCAGTGGGTTTGCCAGCGATGGGCTACACATCGGTGTTTGGCGGAGCGTATCGGGTTCTTCCTTTGGATCCATTCCCATTCGCAAAAACCCCGTGCGTTTCGCCAACGCTTGAGTACAATCGTCAGCCTTTTCCGGGCCCCCTTGTCCCGATGCTGGTACTCCCAATGCTGACCGGTAGCTACTCCTCTTCGCTGGTGTTGATCTCGCTGTGCGTGGCGATCCTGGCGTCCTACACCGCCCTTGACCTGACCGGCCGCATCGCCACGGCCAAGGGCCGCGCTGCCTACCTGTGGATGGGCGGCGGGGCGCTGGCCATGGGCATCGGTGTGTGGTCGATGCATTTCATCGGCATGCTCGCCTTCAGCCTGCCCATCGACCTGGGCTACGACTTGGCCCTGACCGCGTTCTCGCTGCTGATTGCCGTGTTGTCTTCGGGCTTTGCCTTGTGGCTGGTCAGCCAGCCGAGCATGCCGGGGCTGCAGCTGGCGTTTGGCGCGCTGATCATGGGCGCCGGTATCGCGTGCATGCATTACACCGGCATGGCTGCGCTGCGCATGCTGCCGGGCATCGACTATGACCCGACGCTGTTTGGCGCCTCGCTGCTGATCGCCGTGGGGGCCTCGGCAGCGGCGTTGTGGATCGCCTTTCGCCTGCGTGCGCACACCCCCTATGTGCGGCAGATTCGGGGCCTGGCGGCGGTGGTGATGGGCTTTGCGATCGTTGGCATGCATTACACCGGCATGGCGGCAGCGAACTTCCCTGATGGCAGCTTCTGTGGTGCGCTGGCGGGTGGCGGCTTGCAAGGCGACGGCCTGGTTTACCTGGTGCTGATCACCACCCTGGCGGTATTGGCGGCGGCCTTGCTGACCTCGGTGCTGGATGCCCGCCTGGAAGCGCGTACTGCCGAGCTGGCCCGCTCGCTGACCCTGGCCAACCAGGAACTCACCCAGCTGGCCCTGCACGATACCCTCACCGACCTGCCCAACCGTACCCTGCTGGCCGACCGCATCGAGCAGGCGATTGCCAAGGTGGCGGAGCAGGGCGGCTGCTTTGCCCTGATGTTCATCGACCTGGACGGCTTCAAGCCGGTCAACGATGCCTTTGGCCACCACATCGGCGATTTGCTGCTGAAGGCCGTGGCGGCGCGCCTGCGCGGCCACCTGCACAGCCAGGACACCCTGGCGCGCATCGGTGGCGACGAGTTCGTGCTGCTGGTAGAGCTGCAGGAACCGGACGATGCCATGGACGTGGCGGTCAAGCAGGTCAACCTGGTGTCGCGCCCATTCCGCGTGGCCGAGCATGACCTGCAACTGTCGGCGAGCCTGGGCATCGTCCTGTACCCGGGCAATGGCCAGGACCAGCATGAACTGCTGCGCAATGCCGACGCCGCCATGTACCACGCCAAGAGCGCCGGCAAGAACGGTTACAGCTTCTTCGACGTGTCGATGAACAGCAACGCCCGCCAGCAATTGCAACTCTTGCAGGATTTGCGTCAGGCCCTGGAGCAGCGCCAGTTCCGCCTGCACTACCAGCCTAAGTTCGACGCCCAGGCCTGCCAGCCGATCGGGGCCGAGGCGCTGCTGCGCTGGGAGCACCCGCAGCAGGGCCTGCTGCTGCCTGACCGCTTTATCGGTTTGGCAGAAAAGACCGGCCTGATCATCCCTATCGGTGAGTGGGTGCTCGATGAAGCCTGCCGGCAGATGCGCCAGTGGCTGGACCAGGGGCATCATGGCTGGCGCATGGCGGTGAATTTGTCGGCTATCCAGTTCTGCCACGCCGGGCTGGTCGAGAGCGTCGCCCGGGCCCTGCAGCAGAACGGCCTGCCAGCCAACTGCCTGACCCTGGAAATCACCGAAACCACCGCCATGCACGACGCGGATGCCAGCCTGACCGTGTTGCAGCGCTTGTCCGACATGGGTGTGGACCTGTCCATCGATGACTTTGGTACCGGCTATTCCAGCCTGATGTACCTCAAGCGGCTGCCGGCCAACGAATTGAAGATCGACCGTGGCTTCGTGCGCGACCTGGAGCACGACAGCGACGATGCGGCGATCGTCTCGGCGATTGTCGCGCTGGGCCAGGCGCTGGGCCTGCGCATCGTTGCCGAAGGGGTAGAGACCGACCGGCAGCAAGATTTCCTGACCCGACTGGGCTGTGATTCGCTGCAGGGCTACCTGTTGGGCCAGCCAGTACCGCCCGAGCAGTTCATGGGCAAGTTGCAGGCCATTGGCCAGGAAAGCAGGGCTACGGGTTAAACAGCGTCACGCAAGGTGAAGGCGGGGATGAACGCATCCATCTCCGCCTCGACGGCCTCGATGATACGCTCTACATCGGCGGCGGCCATGATTGCCGCACAGGGGATGCCGGCTATCGCCAGCACGGTTTCACCGGTGGCGCGGTCGAACAGCCGCGCAATCATGCTGCGTGGCGCATCCATGCTGGCCTCGAACCCCAGCGGGTGGAAATGCCAGCGCATCACCTGGCAGGCGTTTGGGAACGTCATCTTGTTCATGCCTGCCTCCTTGTCCGTGCCTGGACGTGGTGAGCGGGTGGCCACATCGATGCGGCCGCCGGGAAAGTAAACATAGCACTTGGCACGCGCGATTCTCGGCTGCAAATACGACAAATGTGCTAATGCATGACTAGCGTCACATCATTGTCTCGGCTGCAGGTTTTCAAGGGGCCGCATGGCAAACGTTTTCCCGGCCGGAATGCCCCGTTGGTTCCGGTGGTTTTTACCGATTTCACCGACGCTGCACGCTCAGCGCTTTCAGACGAACGGTGCGCTTAGCCCAGCAAGCCAGCGGCGATATTGATGGTAAAACCCAAAATCGCCGTGTTGAACACAAACCCCACCAGTGAATGCGCCAGCACCACGCGCCGCAACCCCCGCCCGGCAACGCCCACATCGGACGTTTGCACGGCCACGCTGATGGTGAACGAGAAATAGTGGAAGTCCCAGTAATCCGGGTTGCGTTGGCCATCGGCGAAGCGCAGCGGTGGTTCGTGGTTTTGCCCGGTGTAGAACAGCCGGGCGTAGTGCAGGCTGAAGATGCAGCCGATCAGCAGCCACGAGCCGGCCACGGTCAGGCCGGTGTAGAGGTAATGCAGTGCCAGCGCGCTGCCTTGCAGGCCACGGCTCGACACCAGCTGCAGGGTGACTGCCGCGAGGCTGGCGATGGCGGCGATGCACACGGTGAGCAGGACGATGCCTGCGTTTTCGTCTTCGACGCGGGCAACCTTGCGGACCTTTTCCGGCCTGGCGGTACAGGTCAGATAGAGTACCAGCAGCAGGTACAGCCACACGCCAAGGTTCCAGCCAGCGAGGATGTGCTGCACGGTGTCACCGGCGGGGATCAGCCAGGCGCCGAGAAGGCCAACGGCGGCGGCCAGGCTAAGGCGGGGGTGGGTTCGGGTCAGGCGGTGGAAAGCCATGGGGCCTCATTTACTGTGGGTGTGGCTTCTACTCTAGACCGTTGCGGCCTGGGTACTGGTTCACAGGGTGTTTGTGGGGTCGCCCTTGCGGCCTTTGGGCGACGGCAGTCCGCTCCCAGGAAAGGGGCGCGTTACCTGCTGTTTTCTTTGAGGTCGCCCATCGCACGGCATTGCAACTCTCAGTACACTGCATGCTCAAATACCAACATCCGTTGAACTCGAGGTTTTTGCATGACGCTCAGTCCTTTGGCAGGCAAGCCGGCTCCGGCCAGCGTGCTGGTCGATATTCCCCGGCTGCTCACCGCCTACTACACCGGCCGCCCCGACGCTGCCGTGGCGGCCCAGCGGGTGGCCTTCGGCACCTCGGGGCACCGGGGCACTTCACTTGAGTTGAGCTTCAACGAGTACCACGTCCTGGCCATTACCCAGGCCATTTGCCTGTACCGCCAGGAGAAGGGCATCGATGGCCCGCTGTTCATTGGCGCCGACACCCATGCCCTGTCGGCACCGGCCACTGCCAGCGCCCTGGAAGTGTTGGCCGCCAACGGCGTGCAGGTGATGCTGTCCAAAGATGACGAGTACACGCCAACGCCGGCCGTGTCGCACGCCATCCTCTGCCACAACCGTGACCGCGCCCAAGGCCTGGCCGACGGTATCGTCATCACCCCGTCGCACAACCCGCCGCAAAGCGGTGGTTTCAAGTACAACCCGCCCAATGGCGGCCCGGCCGACAGCGACGTCACCAAGTGGATCGAGGCCAAGGCCAACGAGCTGCTGGCGGCAAACCTGGCGGGCGTGAAGCGCATGGACCATGCCCAGGCGCTGCAGGCAGCCACCACCCAGCGCCATGACTACCTGAGCAACTATGTGGCCGACCTGGAGAACGTCATCGACTTCGACGTCATCCGTAATGCCAAGTTGCGCCTGGGCGTTGACCCGCTGGGTGGGGCAGGGGTGCGCTACTGGTCGGCGATTGCCCAGCACTACCAGCTCGACCTGGAAGTGGTGAACACCGAGGTCGACCCAACCTTCCGCTTCATGACCGTCGACTGGGACGGCCAGATCCGCATGGACCCGTCCTCGCCGTACGCCATGCAGGGCCTGATCGGCCTGCGCGAGCGCTTCGACGTGGCCTTTGCCTGCGACCCTGACCACGACCGCCATGGCATCGTGACCGCCGACGGCCTGTTGCAGCCGAACAACTACCTGGCCGTTGCTATCGACTACCTGTATCGCCACCGCCCGCAATGGCGCAGCGACGCCGCCGTTGGCAAGACCGTGGTTTCCAGTGGCCTGATCGACCGCGTTACCCAGCGCCTGGGCCGCAAGTTGTACGAAGTGCCGGTTGGCTTCAAGTTCTTCGCCCAGGGCCTGTTCGATGGTTCGCTGGGCTTTGGTGGCGAGGAGAGTGCGGGTGCTTCGTTCTTGCGCCGCGATGGCTCGGTGTGGGCCACCGACAAGGACGGGCTGATCCCGGCCTTGCTTGCCGCCGAAATGACCGCCCGCACCGGGCGCAACCCGAGCCAGGCCTACGCCGACCTGACCGAAGCCCTGGGCAAGCCATTCGCCACCCGTGTCGAGGCCAAGGCCGACGCCCGGCAAAAGGCCCTGTTGAGCAAGCTGGCGCCGGAGCAGGTGAAATCGACCGAACTGGCCGGTGAGCCGATCGTGCAGATTCTCAGCCACGCCCCAGGCAACGGGCAGGCCATTGGCGGCCTGAAAGTGATGACCGCCAATGGCTGGTTCGCTGCGCGCCCGTCGGGCACCGAAGACATCTACAAGATCTACGCCGAAAGCTTCATCGACGAGGCGCACTTGCAGCGCCTGGTGCAGGAAGCCCAGGTGTTGGTGGACGCGGCAATTGCCTGACCGGTAACAAACCGCTTGGTTCTGTGGCGCGATGTAAATTAGAATTAATCCTATTTACGCCGCCGCAGGGCCTTCCCCATGATCGACGCCGCGCCGCCACCGGAGCCAAGCCTGCCTGCCCTGTACCGGGAGCATCGTAGCTGGCTGGAGAGCTGGCTGCGCCGGCGCATGGGCAATGCCTGGGATGCCGCCGACCTCAGCCAGGATACGTTCCTGCGCGTGTTGGCCAGTGCCCAGCCGCTGGCAGACATTCGCGAACCACGCGCCTACCTGCTGACCGTGGGTAAGCGCCTGCTCAGCAACTTCCATCAGCGCCGCAGCCTTGAGCAGGCCTACCTTGATGCCATCGTGCAACTACCCGAACAGCATGTGCCCTCGCCAGAGCAACGCTGGATAGTGCTGGAAACCCTGCAAGCACTGGATGAACTGCTCGACGGCCTGAAGGCGCCGGTACGCAAGGCCTTTCTCTGGAGCCAGCTGGAAGGCCTGGGCTACGCCGAAATCGGCAAGCGCCTGGGCGTTTGCGAGCGCTCGGTCAAGCGCTACATGGCGCAGGCCTACGAGCATTGCCTGCTGGCCGACCTGCAGTGACCCAGCATGCTCCCGAAACCCGCGAGGCGGTGCGTGCTGCCGCCCGTTGGCTGGCGTTGCTGGATTCTGGCGGCGCCAGTGAAACAGACTTGCGGCGCCTGGCGCAATGGCGTGCCAGCAACAGCCTGCACGAAGACGCCTGGCAAAAGGCGGCGGCGTTGCGTGCGCGGTTCTCCGGGTTGCCCGGGGCGTTGGCGATGGCCACCCTGGACCGCCCGGATGCTGGCCGCCGTGCGTTGCTCAAACAGGCCCTGGGCGTGGCGGCGCTATTGCCCGCAGCATGGCTGGTGAGCCGGGAACTGCCGCTGGATGCCTGGGCTGCCGACCTGCGCACGTCGGTAGGGGAGCGACGGCAGGTGCTGCTGAGCGACGGTACTTTCGTGCAGTTGAACACCGACAGTGCCGTGAATATTGACCTGGGCGCCCGCCGCCTGACACTGCTGCGGGGCGAAGTGGCGGTCAAGGTGCCCGCTGACTTGAGCTTGGCCTTGCAGGTGCCTTACGGCCAGGTGATGCTCAGTGACGGTGAGGCCTGTCTGCGTCTGTTCGATGATGCCTGCCAGGTGTCGGTGCTCAACGGTGCGGCCCGCCTGCAGCCGTTGCGGGCCTCGACGGTGCTGCTGCAGGCCGGGCAGCAGGCCAGCCTGCAGGCGGCGGGCGTCGGCCCTGCGAGACCGTTTGACACCTGGCCGCTGGGCTGGCGCGAAGGCGTGCTGCGGCTGGACGACCGCCCGCTGGGCGAGTTGCTGCAGGAACTGCGCAGGTACCGCCCCGGGCTTCTGCGCTGGGCGCCAGCGCTTGAGCGCCTGCGCGTGACCGGCACCTTCCGCCTGGACGATACCGACCGGGTGCTGGCCTTGCTTGCTGCCAGCCTGCCGTTGCAGGTGCAGTCACGCACACGTTATTGGGTCACCCTGTCTGCGCGAGAAAATCGTGCGTAAGGCTGTCCCCTTTTTTTCACTCGCCGGTCATTACCGGTAGGAGAAAATAAAGGGGAGCCTTGTTCAATGCCTGCAGTAAAGTCTTGCCGCCTGCGCCCACTGGCGCGTGCCGCGCATCCGTTGTTCGCCATGAGCCTGTTGATGTGTTCACCGGCCTGGGCCGATGAACCCGTCCGCCGCACCTATCAGGTAGCGCCAGCCAGCCTTGGGGCCGTACTGACCCACTTCGCCGATCAGGCGGGCGTGAGCCTTTCACTGGACCCGGCACTGGTGCAAGGCCGGCAAAGCAACGGCCTGTCTGGCAACTACAGTATCGACGAAGGCTTCGCCCAACTGCTGCGCGGCAGCGGCCTGCAGTTGCTGCCGGTGAGTGAGCGCGCCTTCACATTGGTGCCTGCGCCCCAGGCGGGCGAGGCGCTGGAAATCGCTCCGACCAGTATTGTTGGCGGCCTGGCGACTGGCGGCGAGGCGCAACCTTATGCGGGCGGGCAGGTCGCACGCCAAGGGGCGCAAGGTCTGCTCGGCTCTCGTGACTTCATGGAAACGCCATTCAGCATCACCAGCTATACCAGCGAGCTGGTAAAGAATCAGCAGGCGCGCACCTTGGGCGAGCTGATTGCCAGTGACCCGTCGGTACGCGCCACCAACCCGGCCGGCGGGCGTTTCGAGCAATTCACCATCCGCGGCTTCAGCCTGTTCAACAGCGATGTGGCCTACAACGGCCTGTACGGCATCTTGCCGACCTATTCCATCGACATGGAAATGGCCGATCGGGTCGACATCATCAAAGGCCCCAGCCAGTTGATCAACGGTATTTCGCCGCGTGGCAGCGTGGGCGGTGGCATCAATGTGCAGCCCAAGCGCGCAGGCGACACGCCGCTTACCGAGTTCACCGGCAGTTATGCCTCCGGCAGCCAGGCCGGCGGCGCCGTGGATATCGGGCGCCGCTTTGGCGAGGGCGACCAGTTCGGCGTGCGCTTCAACGGCGTGAAGCAGTCAGGTGATACCGAATGGGATCATCAAAGCGTCGAGCGTGAAATGGCCGTGCTGGGCCTGGATTTTCGCGGCGAGCGCCTGCGCCTCTCGGCAGACCTGGGGCACACCGAGCGCAATACCGATGCGCCGCAGGAGCGCGTGCTGATCGGTGCCAATGCCCGGGTACCGGATGCCAACGAGGTACGCCGCAACTATGCCCAGGCCTGGAGCAAGGCACGCACCAACGACACCTTTGGCGCGCTGCATGCCGAGTACGACATCAGCGAGTCGTTGCTGGCCTATGGCGCGGTCGGCGCGCGCAAGAGCAACCATGACTTCCTGCGCCACAACGTGTCGATCACCAATGATGCTGGCGACTTCACCGTGCAGCCACGCGACTTCACGCGGGACGAGTCGGTACGCACCGCCATGGCCGGCCTGCGCAACTGGTTCCATACCGGGCCGGTCAGCCACGAACTGAACCTGGCCGCCAGCTACTATTACATGGATTTCACCAACGGCGGTGCGCGCTATGCCTCGGCGCCCAGCAACCTGTACAACCCGGTGGCCACACCGACGCCGGGCACGCCCACCCGCATCGACCCCGAGGTGTACACGGAAAACCGTTTCTCGGGTGTAGCCCTGGCCGACACGCTGGGCTTTTTCGACGACCGTTTGCTGCTGACCTTGGGCGCGCGCTGGCAGCGGGTACAGGTGGATGACTGGAGTGACGGGATCAAGGGGGCCACGGCCTACGACGAAGAAAAGGTGTCGCCCTCGGGCGGTGTGCTGCTCAAGGTCACCGACCAGCTGTCGGTGTACGCCAACTACATGGAAGGCCTGAGCCAAGGCAAGATCGCCCCGTCGACCTCGATCAACGAAGATCAGATCTTCCCGCCGTTCATCAGTCGGCAGGTCGAGGTAGGGGCCAAGTACGACTTTGGCCGGCTGGCATTCACTGCCAGTGCCTTCCGCATTCGCCAGCCGGCCTACGAGACCAACCCCACCACGCGGGTGTTCGGTGCCAATGGCAAGCGTGACAACCGTGGCATCGAGCTGAGTGTGTTCGGTGAGCCCGTGCAGGGCGTGCGAGTACTGGGTGGGGTGATGTACATCGACAGCGAACTGACCGACACCGTCGGCGGGGCGTACGATGGCAACCGCGCGCCGGCCACGCCTGAGTACAACGTCAACCTCGGTGCCGAGTGGGACGTGCCCGGGGTGAACGGCCTGACCCTCACGGCGCGCGGCATTCATTCCAGCTCGCAGTACCTGGACCAGAACAACAGCAAGCAGATCGATGGCTGGGAACGCTATGACGTGGGCGCGCGTTATGCGTTCAAGGTGGATGCAACCGAGGTGACCTTGCGCGCCAGTGTCGAGAACGTGCTGGATGACCGCTACTGGAGCTCGGCGGGGGCATCGGATGACAGCGAGCCGGGGTTGACCTTGTCCACGCCGCGCACCTATCTGCTGTCGGCGACAGTCGGCTTCTAGCTCAAACGCCCGGGGCCGTTGTGCGGCCCCCCAATGACCTCAATCTGAGATGGCCCGCCCCAGCTTCTGCGCCTGCCCCTGCAGCACCCTCATCAAATGCAGCGCTGCATGCGACGGGGGCTCGAAGCGCGAGTGGACGAAGCTGATATCAAAGTGAATCTCATCGGCCAGTGGCACCACCGCCAGCCCGCTGTCCTGTGCCACGAACTCGTCGATCACGCTGATGCCCATGCCTTGCCTGACCAGCGCTACAGCCTCGTTGGCGTTGGTAAACGACAACAGCGATTTCAGTTGCAAACCGCGCCGCTCGATATGCCCGGCCAGCAGTTTGCCAAACGGCATGTCGGGCCGGAACAGCAGCAGGGCATGGCCTTCCAGCTGCTGCAGGGTCAGCGCGGGCTGCCCGGCCAGCGGGTGGTCGGGTGGCATCACCACCACCATCCGCCCGCGCATGAACGCCTGTGAATGCAGGTGGTCGTGTACCACCGGCAGGGCGGCAATCGACAAGTCGACCTTCTTCGACAGGATCTGGTTGGGCATTTCGCCCATCAGCGAGGTCTGCCATTCGATGTTGAGCGACGGTGATTCACGCTTGAGCTGGGCCAGGGCGATAGGAATTACCACCGTCGACAACGATGCACTGCACGAGATACGCAGTTTGCGCTGGCCGCCAGCGCCCAGGGCAAGGGCGCACTCGTTGACCTCCAGCGCTGCCTGGTACACCCGCTCCACTTCGCGGAACAGCACCTGCGCCTCGGCCGTGGGCACCAGGCGGTTGTTGATCCGCTCGAACAACGGGTAGGTCAGGCGCCCTTCGATGTACTGGATAAGCTTGCTTACCGCTGGTTGCGACACGTAGAGCAACTTGGCCGCAGCGCTGATCGAGCCGGTCAGCATCACCGCCCGGAACACCTCCATGTGCCGCAGTTTGAACACCATAGGGCTGGTATCTGCGCCTTCGTTGCCAAGCAGCATGTGTATTACCTTTGGTTATGGTTTTCGCCATCTGGGTATGAGCGCCAAACCCCGCCACACAGTATCGTGAACCCGTCCTGATCGCCCTTGCGGCGCACAATAACAAGATCTGCAAGCAAGCGCAGTGGCGCTTGAAGGGAGTGCTGCGTGAACATCTTTGATGAAGCGAAGATCGATTGCCATAACCATCTGTTTGACCCTGAGCGTTTCCCTTACCACCCAGACGCGCCCTATGCACCCTCCGGCCAGGAAGTCGCCACCCAGGCGCAGTTCACCCGGGTGATGGACGCCTACGGGGTGCAGCACGCCTTGCTCGTGGGCCCCAACAGTGGCTACCACACCGACAACCGCTGCCTGTTGCATGCCCTGGCCACCGGCCAGGGGCGGTTCAAGGGCGTGGCGGTGGTCGAGGCGGATATCACCCTCGACGCGCTGGCGGCATTGCAGGCGCAAGGCGTGGTCGGCATCGCCTTCAACCCTGCGCTGTACGGCGTCTCCAGCCTGCAGGGCGTTGACCCGTTGTTCGGCAAGTTGGCCGAGCTTGGCATGTTCGCCCAGGTACAAGTGTGCGAAGACCAGCTGCTGGCCCTGCATGGCTTGCTGCAAAACGCCAAGGCACCTCTGCTGATCGACCACTGCGGCCGCCCCGAGGTAGCGGCCGGGGTGCAGCAAGCCGGTTTTCAAGCGTTGTTGCGGCTGGCCGACAGTGGCCGCGCGTGCGTGAAGCTGTCGGGCATGCAGAAGTTCGCTGCGGCCGATGCCTTGCTGGAAGAGAGCCGCGCCTATGTGCAGGCCCTGCTCGAAGCGTTTGGCGCCGAGGCCTGCGTGTGGGGCTCGGACTGGCCCTTCATTCGCCAGCGCTCGCGGGTGGACTACGGCCCGTTGCTGAAGCTTGCCGAACACCTGATGCCCGATGCCCGCCAGCGCCGCGCGGTGATGTGGGATACCCCCTGTCGGTTGTTCGGGTTCGGCTGAAGACTGATGTCTGTCAGCCAATGGCAGCCCCACGGACCCCACGCTTGCAAGCGCGCGATTTTGCCATTCCAATAACAAGAGAGCATTCGTCATGAACACTGAACAGAACGCCAGCCTCGGGGTGTTCGACACGCCGGCGCGCGCCCAGCAGCGCACACGCACCCGTTTCATGATCCTGGCGCTGATTTCCGGCGGCACCATGATCAACTACCTCGACCGCAGCGTGATGGGCATTGCCGCACCCAGCATCAGTGCCGACCTTGGCCTGAACGCAGCGATGATGGGGGTGATCTTTTCCGCCTTTTCGTGGACCTACGCCGCCGCGCAGATCCCGGGTGGCATCCTCATCGACCGGCTGGGTACCAAGCTGACCTACTGGCTGGCACTGACCCTGTGGTCGCTGTTCACCGGCCTGCAGGGGCTGGCACAGGGCTTTTTGTCCCTGCTGGGCATGCGCTTTCTGGTGGGCGCGACCGAAGCCCCGTGCTTTCCCACCAACAGCCGGGTGGTGGCCACCTGGTTCCCGCAGAGCGAGCGCGCCAGGGCAACCGGCATCTACACCTTCGCTGAATACACCGGCCTGGCGTTCCTGACGCCGCTTCTGTTCTGGGTGCTGCACACTTATGGCTGGCGCTTTTTGCTAATGGCCGTGGGCCTGCTGGGCATCCTCTATGGCCTGGTGTGGTGGCGCAAATACCACGAGCCGTACCAGTCGACCACGGCCAACCAGGCTGAGCTGGACTACATCGCCGCGGGCGGCGGGGTCGTCGATGGCGGGCAGAAAGCCACGTCGTTCAGCTGGTCGCAGATACCGGCGCTGCTCAAACACCGCAACATGCTCGGCATTTGTCTTGGCCAGTTCGCCTGTAACTCGACCAACGTGTTCTTCCTCACGTGGTTCCCCACCTACCTGGTGACCGAGCGGCACATGCCTTGGCTCAAGGTCGGCTGGGTGGCGGTGCTACCGTTCATTGCCGCTTCGCTGGGCACGCTGGTCGGCGGCTGGCTTTCCGATGCCCTGCTGCGCCGGGGCTACTCGCTGAACGTGGCGCGCAAGCTGCCCGTGATCGCCGGGTTGCTGACCGCTTCGGTGATCGTGCTGGCCAACTATGTCGAGTCCGATGCCTTGGTGATCGCCATCCTGTGCGTTGCCTACTTCGCCCAAGGCATGTCGGCGCTGGCCTGGATGATCGTTTCCGACATCGCTCCCAAAGGCCTGCTGGGCCTCAGCGGCGGCCTGTTCAACCTGTTCGCCAACGCGGCCGGCATCGTCACGCCATTGACCATCGGCATCATCGTTTCGCTGACCGGCTCGTTCGTCTGGGCCCTGGCGTTCGTGGCGTCGATCACCGTGCTCGGGGCGCTGTGCTACCTGTTCATGGTCAGCGACCTGCGTCGCTTGCCGGATATTCCTTCTGCTGAAAATGGAGCAAGACAATGAGCCAGTACCTGCAAGGCCAGACCGCAATCGTGACCGGTGGCATGCGCGGCATCGGCCTGGCAATCGCCCAACGCCTGCATGCTGCCGGCGCCCAGGTGGTGATCTGGGACCTCGCCGTCGATGGCTGGAGCCACGCCGAAAACGGCTTCGAGCCGGTGTTGCGCCAAGCGGTGGATGTCGCCTCGCTGGCCTCGGTAGAGGCGGCTTTCGCCGAGACGCTGGCGCGCCTTGGCCAGGTGCATGTCCTGGTCAACAACGCCGGCATCAACGGCCCAGTGGTAGCCTCGTGGGAATACCCGCCAGAAGCGTGGGACAAGGTCATCGCCATCGACCTGAACGGTGTGTTCTATTGCTGCCGTACCGCCATCCCGCACATGCGCCAGAACCGCTACGGGCGCATCGTCAACATCGCCTCCATGGCCGGCAAGGATGGCGTGCAGTACATCTCGGCATACTCCGCCGCCAAGGCCGGGGTCATCGCCTTCACCAAGGCGGCGGCCAAGGAGCTGGCACAGGACGGGGTGCTGCTCAACTGCGTGGCACCGGCCATGGTCGAGACGCCGCTGATGGCCGAGATGACCGCAGAACACATCGCTGCGAGCAAGGCCAAGATCCCCATGGGGCGCTTTCTCAAGGCCGAGGAGATCGCCAACATGGTCAGCTGGATTGCCGGCCCGGAATGCAGCTTTACCACCGGCTTCGTGTTCGACCTCAGTGGCGGGAGGGCGACCTATTGAGAGGGCTGGGTGTCGCACACCTGACGGCGTTGCAGCTGGCGCCGGCCAGGCTGGTGCGTGAGGCGCGGCGTGCCGGCTTCAGCGCGGTCGGCCTGCGCCTGCACCCGGTGCTGCCGGGGGCCTTGGCCTACCCGGTGGCAGCCGGTAGCCCGGTGATGCGTGAACTGCGCGCGGTACTGGCGGGTGAAGGTGTGCGTGTTGCCGACATCGAGTTCGTTTCGTTGACGGCACAGACACAGGTCGCCGACTACGAGGCGCTGTTGGCAGCAGGCGCCGAACTTGGCGCGCACAGCCTGACGGTATCCGGGGACGATGACGACTTTGCGCGGCTGACCGGCAACTTTGCCGCGTTGTGTGAAATGGCGCGAGGCCACGGTTTGCGCGTGGACCTGGAATTCATGCGCTGGCGCCCGGTGGCAAACCTGCACCAGGCTTGCGCGGTGGTTGCAGGGGCGGCGCAGGGCAACGCTGGCGTGCTGGTGGATGCCTTGCACCTGTTCCGTTCTGGTGGCCAGGTGGCGGATATCGCGGCAGTAGACCCGCGTTTGCTGCAAGCGGTGCAGTTGTGCGATGCGCCTTTGCAGGCACCTGCCGACAGCCTGATCATTCCGGAAGCCCGTGAGGGGCGCCTGCTGCCGGGGCAAGGGCAACTGCCGCTGGCGCAGTTGCTCGCGGCCTTGCCTGAGGACCTGTGTATCAGCGTGGAAGTGCCTGGTGCCGGCGTGCACGCTGAACAGCGCCTGCAAGCGGCGGGGCAGGTAACCCAGGCGTGGTTGCGTGACGGGCGGCCGTCGCCACCCGCCACGCCGGCTGCCGGTCAAGCCTGATCGGGTACCACGGCGATCACATCGATCTCCATCAGCCACTCGGCTTGGGCCAGGCCCGCCACCACCAGCCCGGTGGAAATCGGGAATACCCCTTTGAGCCATTTGCCGACTTCCTTGTACACCGGCTCGCGGAAGCGCGGGTCGGTGATGTAGGTGGTGGTCTTGACGATGTGCGACAGGTCCGAGCCGGCTTCCTCAAGCAGTTGCTTGACGTTCTTCATCGCCTGTTCGGTCTGCGCCCGCGGGTCACCCAGGCCCACCAGCTTGCCTTCGAAGTCGGTACCGACCTGGCCACGCACATAGATGGTGTTACCGGCACGCACCGCCTGGCAAAGGTCGTTGTCCAGGGTCTGGTTGGGGTAGGTTTCCTTGGTGTTGAACATGCGGATGCGAGTATGGGTAGGCATCAGTGGGCTCCGAGGGTGCTGACGTTGCTGAACTTGGCGGGTTGTTGCTCATCCGCTGCGCGCTGATCGCGGTCGCGGTAGGCGGTGTAGGTACGCTGCGTGGCGATATGGCCAGCGACGTGCTTGGCGTCGTGCCACACGCCCCAGATGAATGACGAGCCACGGCGTGACAGCCATGGCAGGCCGAGGAAGTAAACACCCGGCTCGCGGGCCACGCCGCGCTGGTGCTGGGGCTTGCCGTTGGCATCGAAGGTATCGACCTGCAGCCAGCTGAAATCCACGCCGTAGCCGGTGGCCCAGATGATGCTGCTGACACCGGCCTTGGCGAGGTCCAGTTGCTGCAGCGGGTTGACCATGCATGCTGGGTCGGCCAGGCGCTGGCGCGCTTCGGGCTCTTCCGGCAGGTCCAGGCCGTTGCGCTCGATGTAGGCATCGGCGGCATCCAATAGGGCCAGGTAGTTCTCGTCGCCACGGTTGATGTTGTCGACCAGGTTGTCCTGGAAGCGCGCCACGCCGTTTTCGAACGACTGGGTCAGGCCGACAAGGGTCATGCCCTGGTGGGCGAGGGCACGGAAGTCCACGGTGTGGCCGCCACGCGCGCCACTCACGGCGATGGTCACGTGCTCGCGGCCGGGCTTGGCGATTTCCGCGTCCCACTCACCCAGCACGCCCAGCCACCAGCAGAAGTCACGATTGCGGTAGGCGCGGGGCGGGCGATCGTGGGCGCCGACCGACAGGTACACCTGGCGGCCTGCACGCATCAGCTCCTCGGCGATCTGCACACCGGAAGAGCCGGCCCCCACCACCAGCACAGCGCCTTCAGGCAGTTGCTCGGGGTTGAAGTAGGCAGCGGAGTGGATCTGGTGCAGGTTGGGGTCTTTCGGTGCAATGGCCGGGATGACCGGTTTCTGGAACGGGCCGGTTGCGGCGACCACGCGGTTGGCGCGGATCACGCCTTCATTGGTTTCAATGGTGAAGCCGGGGCGGTCGCTGTTGCGCTGCACTTTCTTCACTTCGATACCAGTGCGAACCGGCAGGTTGTACTTGCGTACGTACTGTTCGAAGTAGTCGGCCACCTGGTCCTTGCCGGCGAAGGCGTCGGCGTCGAGGTTGAATTCCAGCCCCGGGAAGCGGTCGTGCCAAACCGGGCCGTTGGCCACCAGCGAGTCCCAGCGGCCGGTGCGCCATGCTTCGGCGATGCGGTTGCGCTCCAGCACCAGGTGCGGCACGCCAAGTTTGCTCAGGTGTTCGCTCATGGCCACGCCGGCCTGGCCGGCGCCGACCACGAGGGTATCGATTTCGAGATTGTTCAGTGTCATGTCCGAGCCCTTGTTCAGGCGGTTTTTGTCAGGTCGGTTTGGAGGACCGCCGTTGCCTGGGGCCAGACTAGGGATGCTGTGGAAATGGCGAAAATAGTATTTAGCTGCTGCTTGCCGATAAAACGGCGAAGGCCTTGGATTTTGTGGCTTGCGGTGAGGGCGACCCAGTGCACGTCGTGGTTTTTGAAATGGCGCAGGGTTCGAACACCCCGCGGGCGGCGCTCGAACGCTGGCAGAACCTAGCTTTTTCCTGCCTAACCCCTCGGAAAATGTTGGTTTCGTGGTGAAGAACGTTGCGCCCAGAATGCCCTGTATCGCACAGCACAACAGGAACCAAGACATGACGTTCTCCATCATCGGTCGTTGCCAGGAAACCGGCCAGGTCGGTATCGCCATCAGCTCGTCGAGTATCGCCGTGGGGGCCCGTTGCCCGTGGGTGCGTGCAGGCGTAGGCGCAGTCTCTACTCAGAACATCACCCTGCCGGCGCTGGGCCCGCAGATTCTCGATGCCATGGAGCAGGCTCAGTTACCGCCCGCAGCAGCGCTGGACCGCGTGCTGAGCGCCAATGGCTGGAGCGAATATCGCCAGGTGACGGTGATCGACAGTCATGGCCAGGTAGCCTTGTTCACGGGGCGCGAGGCGCTGGGTACGCACAATGCCGTGGCCGGCGAGCAATGCGCGGCGGCGGGCAACCTGCTGTCCTCGACCCAGGTGATCGAAGCGATGGTGCAGGCCTTCGAGCAGGCCGGCGGGCACCTGGCCGACCGCCTTCTGGCTGCCATGCACGCAGCGATGGCTGCTGGCGGTGAGGCGGGGCCGGTGCACTCGGCTGCGTTGAAAATCGCCGGTGAGTTGACCTGGCCGCTGGTGGACCTGCGCGTCGACTGGGCCGATAGCGACCCGATCGGGGTGCTCGATGGCCTGTGGCAAGCCTATCGCCCACAGATGCAGGATTATGTCACCCGCGCGCTCAACCCGACCGCCGCGCCAAGCTACGGGGTGCCGGGCGATGAGTGAGTTCCCCAGCCGCGCGCTGCTGGCCCGGCTGATCGGCTTTGCCACGGTCAGCCGCGACTCCAACCTGGCGCTGATCGGTTTCATCCGTGACTACCTGGCAGAGCAGGGCGTGGTGTGCGAGCTGTTCCACAACCCGGAAGGCACCAAGGCCAACCTGTTCGCGACCATTGGGCCAAAAGATGTTGGCGGCGTTGTACTGTCCGGGCATACCGATGTGGTACCGGTGGACGGCCAGGCCTGGACCGTGGAGCCGTTCGCCCTCAGCGAGCGCGATGGCCGTTTGTATGGCCGTGGCACAGCCGACATGAAAGGCTTCATTGCCTCGGTACTTGCCGCTGTGCCCGCGTTTCTTGCCCAGCCGTTGCGCATGCCGGTGCACCTGGCGTTTTCCTATGACGAAGAGGTGGGCTGCCTGGGCGTACGCTCCATGCTCGCAGCGCTGGAGCAGCGCCCGCACAAGCCGCGCCTGTGCCTGATTGGCGAACCCACCGAGCTCAAGCCGGTGCTGGGGCACAAGGGCAAGCTTGCCATGCGCTGTCAGGTGCAGGGCGCGGCTTGCCACTCTGCGTATGCGCCATACGGGGTGAACGCCATCGAGTATGCGGCCAGGCTGATCGGCAAGCTGGGCGATATTGGCGATGCGCTGGCCTTGCCGGCGCATCACGACACGCGTTTCGACCCACCCTTCTCCACGGTACAGACTGGGGTAATCAAAGGGGGCAGGGCACTGAACATCGTGCCGGCCGAGTGCTCGTTCGATTTCGAAGTCCGCGCCTTGCCGGGGTTCGAGGCGCAGGCGGTGGCCGACCAGTTGCAGACATACGCCGAGGCCGAGTTGCTGCCGCGTATGCGCCAGGTTCACGCCGATAGCGACATCCGCCTTGAACCGCTCAGTGCCTACCCGGGGCTGGCCACGCCGAAAGACAGCGAGGCCGCGCGTTGGGTGGCGTTGCTCAGTGGCTCGGAGGAGTTCGGCACCGTAGCGTTTGGTACCGAAGGTGGTTTGTTCGACCAGGCGGGCATTCCGACCGTGGTCTGCGGGCCTGGGAGCATGGACCAGGGGCACAAGCCGGATGAGTTTGTCAGCGTCGAGCAGTTGCAGGGCTGTGATGCCATGCTGCTGCGGCTGGCGGATTACCTCAGGCAGGGGTGAATGGGCCGCAGCGCGGCCCTGGCGATTCAGAAGGTAGCCTTGACCTGCAGGCCTACCACCAGCGCGTTGTCGATATCCTTACCGGAGAACGCCCCCGGCTCGATGATGTATTGCACATCCGGGCGCAGGTTCAGCCATGGCGTGGCCTGGTAGCCGTAGCTCAGCTCGATCAACTGCTCGGCACTGTCGATATCCGGGAACTGCTGGCCTGCATCGAACGCGGCATCTTCCAGCACATCGCGGCTACGCGGGTTGGGCACCGCGCGGCCGTAACCCAGTGCCAGGGTATCTTTCGGGCGGCCTTCGAATGGCTTGTACAACACCACGCCGGCGCCATACCACTTGGTGAACGGCGAGGCGGCCTTGCTGGAAGCCGAGTACTGGCCGAACGCGTGCAGGCTGCGGCCAGGCGAGGCCTGATCGTTCCACACCGCCTGGTCGACCAGCAGGTAGTGGCCACCGCGGCCAGACACTTCGTCGTCGCTGCCGATGCGTTTCACGTCTGAGCTGTCGTAGTAGTAGCCCAGCTTGTACTCGCCCGGCAGCTCACCTTGCAGCTTGTACACCAGTTCCACGGGTACAACGGTGCCGGTGGTGTGCTTGGGCCCCAGGTGCCAGGCGCGGCTGGAGTTGCCGTTGCTCTCGGGGTCGACGTTGAACGCCGCCACGCGCAGCTGCCAGGCTGGCGACAGGTCGTACTTCACCCGCACGCCGAGGTGGGCATTGGGGTAGTTGGTCCAGCCGCTGCCACCGGACATGTTCAGCGGGTGGCCGCAGAAACCGGCGTTCATGAAGTTGCACAGGATGCCGCTGTCCAGGCCGCCGAGGTCGTTGCCCATGGCCATGTAGCCCAGCTTGACGTTGAGCGCGGGGGTGAACAGGGTGCGCTCGTAGCTCAGCTCGGTCAGGCGGGTGTACAGGCCACCGTAGTTTTCCTGGATTGGCAGGCGGTTGCCGACCAGGTCTTCCGAGGCGCTGTTGCCGCGGCGGTCGTTGATGGTCAGCTGGACCTTGCCGCCGTTGTCCAGGCCGTACAGTTTCGACAGGTCGAACTGCACGCCAAGCTTGACGTTCTGCGAGTAGCGCGCCGAGCGGTGCAGGCCGCCGTGGGCGTTGTAGGCGGTTTCACCGCTGTAGTCGCCGGTGATCTTCACACCGTCTTCTTCCAGCTGGTGGCGCAGGCCACCCCAGTCACCGGTCAGGGTGCTGCGGGTCAGCAGGTCGTCGTTGGCAAGGGCAGTGGTGCTGGCCAGGGCCAGCAGCAGGGTAGGGGTGATGCGGAGTGCGGATGGCATTGCTGTGTCTCGGGTTGTTATTCAGGGCACTTCACGGATGAGCCCGCTCCCGCATGGCCAGCGTTGGCCTTGTGGGAGCGGGCTCACCCGCGAAGGGGGCGACGCGGTCTTACGGCAAGGCGTAAGAAATCACGTAGTCGCCGCGGTCAGTCGACTGGCGTGCACCGCCAGCAGTGATCACCACGTACTGCTTGCCGGTCTTCGGCGAGACGTAGGTCATCGGGCCGCCCTGGCTGCCGACTGGCAGGCGAGCCTTCCAGATTTCGTTACCGTTGCTGCTGTCGTAGGCACGCAGGTAGAAGTCCTGGGTACCGGCGATGAACACCAGGCCGCCCTGGGTGGACAGGGTGCCGCCCAGCGTTGGCAGACCGATCTTGATCGGCAGGTGCATGCGGATACCGAGCGGACCGGTGTCTTCAACGGTGCCCACCGGGACCTGCCAGGCAACCTGACGGGTTTTCATGTCGATAGCGGTCAGGGTGCCGAACGGTGGCGCCTGGCATGGAATACCGGCAACCGACAGGAAGCGGTTCTTGTTCACCGCATACGGGGTGCCTTTGAGCGGCACTGCGCCCATGCCGGTGTTCAGTGCTTCGCCACCGGAAGCCGCGCCACCTTTGTTCTGCGACGGGATCATCTGGATCCACAGGCCCAGGCGCATGTCGTTGACGAAGATGAAGCCATGCACCGGGTCGGTGGAGAGGCTGCCCCAGTTCATGCCACCCAGCGAACCCGGGAAGCTCAGCGACAGGTCGGTGCCTGGCGCGGTGTACAGGCCGTCGTAACGCATCTTCTTGAAATCGATACGGCACAGCAGCTGGTCATACGGGGTAGCGCCCCACATGTCCGATTCGGTCAGGGTTTGCGCGCCGATCTGTGGCATGCCCACCGACTTCGGCTGGGTTGGCGAGTACGGCTCGTTCGGGATGTTGCTTGGCTTGACCGGTACTTCGTCGACCTGGGTCAGCGGCTTACCGGTAGCACGGTCGAGCACGTAGATCTGCCCGGCCTTGGTGCCGATCACCACCGCCGGTACCGACTGGCCGTCGTCCTTGGTGAAGTCGATCAGGCTCGGCTGCATCGGCAGGTCGAAGTCCCACAGGTCGTTGTGCACCGTCTGGAACACCCACTTCTGGTTGCCGGTGGCGGCATCCAGGGCCAGCACCGAAGCGCCGTAGGTGTGGTCCAGCTTGCTGCGTTCAACACCGTAGATGTCGGTGGACGACGAGCCCATCGGCAGGAACACGGTGTTCATCGCCGGGTCGTAGGACATCGGTGCCCAGCTGTTCGGGGTGCTGCGCACGTAGGTCTTGTCGCCCTGCGGAGCCTGGCGGTCTTCCGGGTTGCCCGGGTCGAAAGCCCAGCGCATCTCACCGGTGATCACGTCAAAGCCGCGGATCACGCCGCCTGGCATATCGGTCTGGACGTTGTCGGCAACACGGCCGCCAACCACCACGGTGGTGCCGGCCATCAGCGGTGCCGAAGACAGCTGGTAGTAGGAGTCTGGCACGTTACCCAGGCCGGCCATCAGGTTGACCTGGCCGTTGTTGCCGAAGCCCTGGCAGAACTCGCCGGTGTCAGCGTCGACGGCAATCAGGCGGCCATCGATGGTGTTGGTCAGCAGGCGACGCTGGCAGTTGGCGCCAGCCGGTACGGTACCGCCGGTGACCGGCGAGCTGTTCGGCTGGGTTGGTTGGGCGATGGCGGCGGTGGCGTCGAAGTACGCCATGCCACGGCAGCGCTGCCAGACCTTGGACTGAGCGTTGATCGCGTTCTTCCAAAGCTCTTTGCCGGTGTCGGCATCGAGGGCGATCAGGTTGTTGTGCGGGGTGCAGATGAACACCTTGTTGCCAATCTGCAGCGGGGTCAGCTGGTCTTCGGCACCGTTGCCGTCGCTGACCGCCACGTCGCCGGTGTGGTAGGTCCAGGCCACTTTCAGCTTGTTGACGTTGTCACGGTTGATCTGGTCCAGCGCGGCAAAGCGGCTGCCCCCCTCGGTGTTGCCGTAGTGGGCCCAGTCCTTCTGTTCCTTGCCGGCTTCGACCGGGGTCATGCCCGGGCCTTTGCCGTTAGGGGCGACGCTTGGGTGGGCAACGAACATGTTGCCTGCGGCGATCACCAGCACCACTGCCATGACTGCGGCGATGCCGTAGGCACCACGGCCAGCGCTCGCGCCATTGGCGCGCGCCAGCAGCGGGTAGACCAATGCCACCACCATGCCGATCGCGCCGAACATGAACAGGCGCGAGAACAGTGGCCAGAACACCAGGCCGGCGTCGATCAGCGCCCAGATGGCAGTGCCCACCAGGAACAGGGCGTACAGCCAGGCGCCTGCCTTCTTGCGGCGAGCAATGAGCACACCGGCGATGGCCATGGCCAGGCCGCCGATCAGGAAGTACCAGGAGCCACCCAGGCCAGCGAGCTTGACGCCACCCGCAGCCAGGAGGAGACCGAGCAGGGCGATGATTACGCCCAGGCCGATCAGGATGATGTTTGTGGCGCCAGAGGCGCGCGGAGTTTCGTTCATGCCAGGGATCTCAGCAGGTGGAATGCGCGCAGTTTAAGCCCTTAGCTTGCTAATTAACAAGTTGGTACATAATTTTGTGAGGCTGATTGTCGCAGGGCTGAACTTGCTGGTTTGTGGTGAAAAGTCTAGATCAGGCGGCGAAAAATGCATTAAACGAGGTGTTCATATATGCAATGCAATGCGATTCATACTTTGGTCGGGTATGGCGTGCTGCATCCTCCTCCCGCCGTGGCAGCAGCCATCTCAAACTGGCCAAGGGGTCGCGCTGCTGTAGAACACCGCCAGCCAGACGGTGGACGTGCCGGGTGCGGTCCATTCGACCCGGTGGCGGCAGTGGGGCGGGATATCCAGGCAATCGCCCGGGGCCAGCAGGCGGGTGTGGGGCTCGTGCTCGAACCGCAAGCCGGCCGCGCCGCTGACCAACACGATCCATTCACCTTCGGCCTGGTCGTACCAGAAGCCAGGCGGGCTGGCCTGGCCGCTGGAGACGATACGCTCCACGCGCACACCCGGGCGGTTGAGCAGTTCGTCGACCTGCTCGGCACGGGAAGGGTCGCAAGGTGGCAGTGGCGTCAGCAGGTTGGTCGGTGTCATGGCATGCCTCGTTTGGATGGAGATAAGTCCACTATGGACGCAATTGCCGTGCTCCGCGCTGCTTGACCTACCCAGCGATTTGTAAGAACTTTCCGAGTTTTGGAAGGCGGCCAGCACATGGACAAACTCATGGCGATGAAGATGTTCGTGGCTACCGTCGATGCCCAAGGCTTTTCTGCTGCCGCACGCCGGCTGGGGCTGGCGACATCGTCGGTGACGCGCCTGGTCGATGCCCTGGAAGCGGCGTTGGGCGCTACCTTGCTCAACCGCTCGACGCGTCAGGTCAGCCTGACCGAGGCCGGTGCCCGTTACTACGAACGTGCACGGGGTATCTTCGAGGCGCTGGACGAGGCCGATGCCAGCGTCGCCGATCGCGGCGAAGAGCCTGTCGGTGTCTTGCGCCTGTGCCTGCCGGTGGAGTTTGGCCGGCGGGTCATTGCCCCGCACCTGGGGCCGTTTTTGGCACGCTACCCGGGCCTGGAACTGGATATCGACCTCAGCGACCGCCTGGATGACCTGCTCGACGGGCGCTATGACCTGTCAATACGCCTGGGTGACCCCGCGCCCGATGACGAACTGGTATGCCGCCAGCTGGGTCGCTTCCAGCGCTGGCTGGTGGCCAGCCCGGCTTACCTGGCCGGGCGCGAGCCGCTGCAACACCCTAGCCAGTTGCTCGACCATGCCTGCCTGCGCTTTCGCTATGGGCAGAAAGCGCGACCTTGGCGCCTGGCGCGCGGCCAGGACAGCCTGGAGCTGGACGTAAGCGGGCCGTTGCGCAGTGCCAATGCCGACATGTTGCGCGAAACGGCGCTGGCGGGCAGCGGCATCGCGCTGCTGGCTGACTGGCTGGTGCGTGATGATGTGCAGGCCGGGCGCCTGCAGCGGGTGTTCACCGATTGGCAAGCCAGCCCTGGCACGGCCAGCGACAGTATCAGTGCCCTTTACCTGCCCAACCACCGTGGCTCGCGGCGAGTGAATGCCTTTATCGAGTTTTGCGCAAAATTGCTGAACTAGGGCGTGCGGTGTTGCGCAGTACGCAAAGGCGCATTGCGCCGGGCCTGGATTCCGGGCGCCATGGCGCAAGGGTAAGGTGGCCGACATATTCCACTGCTTGTCGAGGAACCACCCATGAACCCTTCACTTGCCGCAGCGCAACCGGCCGCCGCCGGCCTGAGCCGGGCGCTAATCGTGCTGCTGGCGTTCTGCTGCGGCGCAATCGTCGCCAATATCTATTATGCCCAGCCCATCGTCGGCCTGATCGCCCCGGACCTCGGGCTGTCCACCGAACATGCCAGCCTGATCGTTTCCCTCACCCAGTTGGGTTACGCCCTGGGCCTGCTGCTGCTTGTGCCGCTGGCCGATCTGCTGGAAAACCGCCGCCTGATGGTGGCTACCGCGGTGCTGGCCTGCATCAGCCTGCTGCTGGCGGGCACCAGCAGTAGCGGCCAGGGCCGCTTGTTCCTGGCCTATGCATTGCTGATCGGCTTCAGTTCAGTGGCGGTACAGATGCTGATCCCGCTGGCCGCGCACCTGGCGCCGGAGCAGCAGCGGGGGCGGGTGGTCGGCAACATCATGGGTGGCCTGCTGCTGGGTATCCTGCTGGCGCGGCCATTGTCGAGCCTGGTTGCAGACCACTTTGGCTGGCGCGCGGTATTCATTGGCGCCGCTGCAGTCATGCTGGCGATCATCCTGTTGCTGGCGCTGACCCTGCCGCAGCGGCGCCCCGAGCACAAGGCCAGTTATGCCGGGCTGATGTTGTCGCTGCTGACCTTGCTGCGCCGTTATCCACTGCTGCGCCAGCGTTCGCTGTACCAGGCTTTGATGTTCGCTGCGTTCAGCCTGTACTGGACGGCGGTGCCGATGGCCCTGGCCGGTGCGCATGGCCTGTCGCAGAGCCAGATCGCCGTGTTCGCCCTGGTCGGTGCGGTGGGTGCGGTTGCGGCGCCGATGGCCGGTCGCCTTGCCGATGCCGGACATGCCCGCGCCGGTTCGCTGCTGGCGCTGCTGCTGGCGCCGGTGGCCTTGTTGCTGGGGCTGACGGTGCCGGGTTACAGCGTGATTGGCCTGGGCCTGACCGGTGTGCTGCTGGACTTTGCGGTGCAGATGAACATGGTCATCGGCCAGCGTGAAGTGTACGCGCTGGACCCGGCCAGCCGCGGCCGGCTGAATGCGGTCTACATGACCAGCATCTTCCTGGGCGGGGCCCTGGGCTCTGCAGTGGCCAGCGCGCTGTTCAGCCAGTTTGGCTGGACGGGGGTGGCACTGGTGGGGGCCGCGCTGCCGGGCCTGGCGTTGCTGGTGTTTCTGTTCAAGGCACGTCAGGGGTGACCGCTAACCCGCCAAGGCAGTCGCGGCAAGAGGGGCGGTGCAGGCTATCGGCTTAGCGGCAATGCCACGCCAATCAACGCAAACAAACTGCCGCAACAACGGTTGAAGCCCTTGCCCCCTTTGGCCAGCCAGGGCCGAATGCGAAACGCCAGGCGCGCCAGCAGGTATTCCACCAGAAACTCGATGCTCGCAAAGGTCGCCGCCATCACCACGAACTGCAGCACCAGCCCGCGCTGCGGGTCGATGAATTGTGGCAGGAAAGCGCCATAGAACAGCAGCACTTTGGGGTTGGCCATGGCCGAGAGCAGGCCTTGGCGAAACAACCCCGCGTTACCCAGTTGTGCGCTGCGGCCGGTCAGCTCCAGGTGCAGGGCTGGGCTGCGCCACAGCTGAACGCCCAACCAGACCAGGTAAGCCCCACCGACCCACTTCAGCACACCCAGCACAGAGGCCGAGGTCTGCAGCAATGCGCTGAGGCCGAACATTGCCAGGGCAATCAGGGCACTGAAGCCGAACACCCCGCCAACGATGGTGAACAATGTCCGCCGCGCGCCGTACAGGGCACCGTGGGTCAGCGCCAGCAAGCTGTTCGGGCCAGGGGTCAGCGACAGGCCGATGCTGGCGAGCAAGTAGATGAGCCAAGTGTCGAGGGCCATGCCGGAAATACCAGAAGACAGGGAGGGCGTCAGTCTATGGCGCACCCCTTAATCTGCAAGAGTATGATCTGGACATTCAATGGTCGTTCCTGGACGTTAACCGTGCAACCCGACATCCGCTTGCTGATCGTGCCGTTACCGGATTTTGCCCTGCTCCCATTTGGCGCCTTTCTCGACAAATTGCGCTTCAGCGCCGATGACGAGGACTATAGCCAGCAACGCTACTGCAGCTGGACCGTGGCAGGGCTCAGCCTTGACCCGGTGACATCGAGCAGCGGCGCAGTAGTGCAGGTCGAGGCCGTTGCCGGCCAGCTCGACCTGGGCAGTTTCGACTACCTGGTAGTATTTGGCGGGCGCAATGCCATGGCCACGGCCGCACTGGCCCCCCGCTACCAGGCATTGCTCAGGCAGGCCGGCAAGGCCGGCGTCAAGCTGGTGGGGGTTGATAACGGCGCCTTCCTGCTGGCCGCCTGCGGCCTGATGCGGGGGCGTAAGGTGGTGGTGCATTGGCGCCACGAAGCCGAGTTTCGCGCTGCATTCCCGCACTTGCAGGTACTGCGTGAGCAGTTGTACTGCATCGACGGTAATCGCATAACCTGTGCCGGCGGCACTGCTGCCATCGACCTCGCTGTCGCGCTGCTGTCAGGGGCTTGTGGGCGAACGCGCGCGCTCAAGGGGCTGGCCGACATGCTGGTGGACGAAACCCGTGACAGCCGTCATGCCTTGCGCTCGCTGGACCTGGATGCCGGGCAGGGGCGCCAGGTGCAGCGGGCGCAGGCGCTGATGCGTCATCACCTGGGTTCGCCGCTGGCCGTGGAGCAACTGGCCGCAGAGCTGGGCATCAGCCGGCGCCAGCTAGACCGGCAGTTTCAGGCCAGCCACGGCGTCAGCGCCAAGGCCTGGTGGTTGGAAATACGCCTGCAACAGGCGCGCTGGCGGCTGCTCAATTCCAGCCACAGCCTGGCGCAGATTGCGGATGAAGTGGGGTTGGGGGATGCCAGCCATTTGGGCAAGTGCATACGTCGGCGGTTCGGCTGTACCGCCTTGGGGCTGCGTGAGGGCAGGCAAGCGGTCTGAAGCCCTGCGCCATTCCTCACTCCCGCATCGATCGCCCTCAGGTAGGCTTACTGCGGCGTGCCGAACAACCCTGTCCAATAGATGCCGGCATCGCTCTTCGGGTCTACCGCATAGGCGGCTCCCAGCTCGCGGAAGTCCGGGTTCATCAGCGTGGCACAGTGCCCTGGGCTGTCCAGCCAGCCATCGACCACCTTGCGCGCAGTATCACGCCCGGCGGCGATGTTCTCACCGATCTGCTGGTACAGGTAGCCGGCCAGTTCTGCCCGGTCACCGGGGGTGCGGCCATCCTTGTCGATGTGGTCGAAGAAGTTCTGGTTGGCCATGGCCCGCGTATGGTTGGCGGCGACCCCGGCCAGTACCGTGCTCCAGCTCAAAGCCGGCGCAGCGGCGAAGGGCTGGCCGCCACACTGGCGCGGTACTTGGCGCGCAGCGTTGATCTCCTGCAGCAGCTTTTGCCCTTCGGCCTGCCAGTCGCCGAGGCGGCCGCTGAGCAGTGGCCGGGCCAGCACGATGCGCCAGTCGCGGCCTTCCTGGCTGACGCCGATATCGACGAACTGCGGGTCGAGCACCACCTGGCAAAAGCTTTCTTCGATGGCATGCATGGCCGCACGCGCATCGCGCGGCCCTGACAGGCTGATGGCCTGCACGTTGACCATGGGGTAGGCGGCGCGGGTCATCGCCTGCTGCAGGTCGCGGGTACCCTCTGGCGACAGTGCCAGGCGAGTGTCACTGTTGAGGGGCGGCAGTTCCAGCGATGCCTCGCCGCCGCAGGGCTGGGCCTGGCTGCGGTAGACATTGATCGAATCGATCAGTTGCGCCTCTTCGCCGGTGGCAGCCAGTGCCCCGCTCGAAACGAGCAGGCCCAGCGACAAGGCGGCAACGGATGACAGGACGCGCATGTGGATCTCCCTATGACTGGCAGCGTCGTGGTATGCGCTGCTCATCCTACACAAGCCCGCGGCTTTTGGCCCGGGCTCGTGCAAAGCAATGAAAACGCCGGCAATCGTTGCTGGCGGCAAAAGAGGGAGTAGACCACTGGCCTGCGGAAAAGTGCGACTACTTGGTAATCATTCGTAACATCGGCTGGAAGCAATGCCGAAACTTATCGGACCCAGCCCGACCAGTGCCGGCGCGAACGGCAACGTCAACCTGCAGCATCGCCTTCTGATCTGCCTGTTCAACGGGCCAGCGCTTGGTTGGGTTTGTAGAACAGGAAATGCGTGGTCTTGGCCGTGCGGCGATAAGCCTTGGCCCAATCCGGGCTCACCGTGCGGTCATGGAAGTACAACGCGCCCCCGGTAGGGTCCGGTAACTGCTGGTTCAGCGCCTTGCGCGCGATCTCCTTGGCCACGTCGTAGCGTTGCGCTTCCTCGACCTGGTCCGAGCGCCCGTCACACCACCACGAAAACTGGCAGGCCTTGCTTTCCACACCCTGCTTGACCACACCGCAGATGGTATCCGGAAAGCCATCGTGGCCCAGTCGGTTGAGCACCACGCTGGCCACGGCCGTCATATCTTCCTTGTCGGCACCTTTGGCTTCCCAGTAGATGGTGCGGGCCAGGCAGGTGATGCTGTCATCCAGCGGTGCCTTGCCAGCCGGGTCGACCGCCTGTGCTTCGCTCGGGGTCAGCTTCTCTGCTTTTTGCGGCGGTGGTGCATCCTCGACTACCTTTTCTTCGAGCGCTTCGGCCTTGTCCTCGGCAACCGCGGCCTTGGCCGGATCGGCCGCATGCAATGGGCCTGCGAGCAGGGCCGAGATCAAACCGATCACCATCCACGAAAAGCGCATGGGCAAGTTTCCGAACTGTGGGATGAGTCACAGTCTAGTCAAGCGTAAGCATTAACACCAAAGGCAGGGTGGCGGCGGCCGCCACGGTCTGCAGGGCGATGATGGTCGCCATCAGAGGTGCATTGCCGCCCATCTGCCGGGCCATTACATAGGACGACGAAGCGGTAGGTAGCGCCTGGAACAGCACGGCCACCACCGCCGCCTGGCCACTCAGGCCGAGCAAACGACACAGGCCCCAGGTGGTCAGTGGCATGACCATGAACTTGAACATCGACGCCGCCATCAGCGGGCGCACTTGCTGCCCGAGGCTGGCGCCACCCAGTGCCGCCCCCACGCACAGCAGGCCCAGTGGCAGGGCGGCCTGGCCCAAGGCTTTGACGGTGGGTTCGATGCCCGGCGGCAGACCCAGGCCGGTAACCCGCAGCAGCAGGCCGGCCGCGCAGCCGACAATCAGCGGGTTGGCGAAGATCGCCCGCAGTACGTCGGCCGGTGAGCTGTGGCGGGCACTGAAACGGGCGAACACCAGCACGCAAAGCAGGTTGACCAAGGGCACGATGGCCGCGTTGGCCACCGCCGCCAGGGCAATCCCGGCACTGCCGTAGATGCCCGCGGCCAGGGTGGCGCCGATGTAGTTGTTGAAGCGGATACCGCCCTGGAACACCGAGGTGAAGTCGGCGCCATCGTGGCTCACCATTCCCTGGTACAGCACCAGCAATGCTGCACCGGCCAAGGTCGAGAGCATCAGTGCGCCGACCATGCCCAGCACGGGTACGCCATCGAGGTTGGCGGTGGCCAAGCCGTGCAGGAACAGTGACGGCAGCAGCACGTAGTAGCTCAGGCGCTCGGCGCCGGGCCAGAAGTGTTCTGCCAGAAACCCCCTCAGGCGCAGGAAAGTGCCCAGGGCAATCAGCAGGATGATCGGTAGCAAGGTGGTCAGCAGCAGGTGCAGCATGGTCAGTGTTCCGTGGTCGGTTGCGGTCAACACCGCTTAGCGTGTACTGCGCCCATAGGCTTGGCTGATCCGGTCGATCACCATGGCCAGGGCAACAATGGCCAGGCCTGCCTCTACACCCTGGCCGACATTCAGGGTCTGGATCCCGGCCAGTACATCTTCACCCAACCCGCGGGCGCCAATCATCGACGCCACCACCACCATCGACAAGGCCATCATCACTGACTGGTTCAGGCCGGCCATGATGCTCGGCAACGCCAGCGGCAGGGCAATGCGTCGCAACCGCTGCCAGCGGCTGGCACCCAGGCCGTGCGCGGCCTGCAGCAACGACGGGTCGATCTGGCTCAAACCCAGTTCGGTCAGGCGCACCAGCGGCGGCAGGGCATAGATCAGCGTGGCGAACACGGCGGGCACCTTGCCCAGGCCGAACAGCATCAGCACCGGAATCAGGTAGACGAAAGCCGGCAGCGTCTGCATCACATCCAGTACCGGCAACAGCAACCGCCTGGCCATTGGCCGGTAAGCCAGCAGGATACCCAGCGGCACCCCTACCAGCACGCACAAGCCGGTGCTCACCAGCACCAGGGCCAAGGTCTGCAGCAGTTTGTCCCACAACCCGAGCATACCGATCAGTGCCAGCAGTACCACCAGCACGGCGCTGCGCAGCAGGCTGCGGCTGGCATGCCAGGCCAGCAACCCGACCAGCAGCAACAGGAGCCACCAGGGAATCAGACGCAGCAGGTTTTCCAGGCCGACCAGCACTTGCAGCAGTTGGTCAGAGACGCTGCGCAGGTGGTCGCCGTAGTTCAGCACCAGCCAGTCGACCAGGCGGTTGACGATGTCGGCAAACGAGAACTGCAGGGATTGCGGAAAGCCCCCGCTCACAGGCTGCCCTCGACCTTGGCGGCAACGTCCGTCGGCAGCCAGGGTTTCCACACCTCGCGATTATCACGCAGGAAGTCCAGGGCAGCCTCGCGCGCCGGCGTGCGTTGCTCGCTCATCTCAGCCAAGGCCTTGTTCAGCTTGTCGATGGGCAGGTCGACCTGTTCGAACACGCTTACCAGTTGTGGGTATTGTTCATGAAAGGCCTTGGACACGCCGATTGACAGTTTCGCCGGCAGGGAGCGGCTGCCCTTGGGGTTGGGGTTGCTGGCGTCGGTGAGCGTAGCCCAGGCTTGGGCGTCGAATGGTGGTTCTTCCAGCCGGATGAGCTTGTAACGGCCCATCAGCGGCGTCGGGTTCCAGTAGTAGAACAACACCGGTTGGCCGCGGCGGATGGCCGAGGCGATCTCGGCATCCATGGCAGCGCCGGAGCCACTGCGGAAGTTGCTATACAGATCATTCAGCCCATAGGCCTTGAGCTTCTGGGTGTTGACGATCTCTGAGGTCCAGCCGCTGGGGCTGTTGAGAAAACGCCCTTTGTCGGGTGATTCGGGGTCGCGGAACACCTGCGGGTAGCGTTTCAGGTCTTCGACATTTCGCAGCTCGGGGGCCACGGGTTTCAGCTTGCGTTCAGCATCGCCCTCGATCACATAGGCCGGCACCCACCAGCCTTCCTCGGCATTCTTCACCGTGTCGCCCACTGCGATCACCTGGCCGGCCTGTTCGGCCTTGACCCAGGCAGGGCTGCGCCCGGCCCATTCCTCGGCGATTACCTGGATGTCGTTGCGCGCCAAAGCCACTTCCATGCTGACGGTGCTGCCTGGGAGGGTGTCGGTGGGGTAGCCGTAGCCACGCTCGACAATAACCCGCAGGATTTCGGTGGTCAGTGCGCCGCTTTCCCAGGTGATGGCACCAAAATGGATGGGGGCTGGCTTTTCTGCGGATGCGGCGCTATCGGTGCTGGCCAGGCCCACTGTCATCAGCAGCCCGGCCAGCAGTGCTGGAATTCTTTTCATGCATACCTCGTCGTCGACAGTGGAGGCAAGTGTAGACGACGAGGTGAAGCCAGCTGCGGGGCCACAGGCGTAGCCCCTTTGCCTCAAACGCGGAACTGGTCCATCAGTGCCTGCTGCTGGTTGGCCAGGCTGTTCAGCGACTGGCTGACCCGCGCCGACTCGTTGGCCTGGCCCGACAGCGACTCGGTCACATCGCGGATGGTTGCCACGTTGCTGTTGATTTCCTCGGCCACCGCGCTTTGTTCCTCGGCGGCCGAGGCGATCTGCAGGTTCATGTCGGTGATCACCGTGACCGCCTGGCCGATGCGCTGCAGTGCGGTGACCGCCTGGCCGACCTGTTCCACGCCGCCTTGTGCCTGGCGGTGGCTGTGGTCCATGGCACCGACCACTTCACGGGTGCCGTTCTGCAGCGCTTCGATGACCTGGCGGGTTTCTTCCACCGATTCCTGGGTGCGTTGGGCCAGGTTACGCACTTCATCAGCGACGACCGCAAATCCACGGCCGGCCTCACCGGCGCGGGCTGCCTCGATGGCGGCGTTGAGCGCCAACAGGTTGGTCTGTTCGGCGATCGAGCGGATCACCTCCAGCACCGAGCCGATCTTCTCGCTGTTCTGTGCCAGGCCTTCGACTTCGGCCATGGCGTCGCTCATGTTGGCGGCCAGGGTATCGATGCTGGTGGTGGTACGGTCGATCACTGCCAGGCCCTCACGGGTCGCCTGGTCAGCCTCGCGCGCGGCCTGCGCGGCCTGGGCGGCGCTGCGAGCGACGTCTTGGGCGGTGGCGCTCATTTCGTGCGAGGCCGTGGCTACCTGGTCGACCTGGCGGTACTGCTGCTCCATGCCGGCGCTGGTTTGCGTGGCAATCGCCGAGGACTGGTCGGCAGTGCCGCGGGCGGCCTGCACCGAGCGCTTGACCTCGGCGATGGTCGGCTGCAGCTTGTCGAGGAAGCGGTTGAACCAGCCGGCCAGTTCACCCAGTTCGTCATGCTTCTGGTAAGTCAGGCGACGGGTCAGGTCGCCTTCGCCGCTGGCGATGTCCTTGAGCATGGCGGCCACGCCCAGGATCGGCCGGGTAACGCCACGGGCCATCAGCCAGACCAGCAGCAGGCCGATGACTGCGGCGGCCAGCCCCAGGCCCAGCTCCAGCAGGGTGCCGCTGGTGTTCAGCGCGTCCAGTTCCTGCTTCAGGGTTTCGGCTGGCCCGGTCAGGGCGTTTTCCGGTACATCCAGCAACACGCCCCAAGGCTGAGCGTCGGGGATCGGCCGGAATGCCGCCAGCACCTTCAGGCGCTGCTGGTCGTGCAGGATGCTCAGCTTGCCATCGGCCAGCTTGCGTACCAGTTCGGCGCCTTTGGCCGGGTCGACCTGGTCGAAGCGCTGGGCCAGCTTGCTGGCGTCGGCACTGTAGCCGGCCAGCAAACCGACCGGGCTGAGGATGCCGACCGTGGTGCGGCCTTCGTAGAGGCTGCGGCTGGCCTCCTGGCTCAGGGCCTGCAGGCTGTCGAGGTTGATGTCGATGGACAGGGTGGCAATGATCTTGCCATCGACCGCCAGCGGGAAGACGATGCTGGTCATCAGCACCTGTTGGCCATCGATGTTGTAGAAATAGGGTTCGACCACGCAGACCTTGCCGGACGAACGCGGGCATACCCACCAGGTGTTGGCCGGCTGGCCGCTGGGGCCGATTTTGGTGTCGGCCATGTCATGTTCGGGCAGGGCCATCGAGGTCAACTGGCCGGCGCGCGGTTGCGACCAATACAGGGCAAAGCGCCCGGTTTCGTTGCTGCCCAGTTCTGCCTTGCCGGCGAACAGGCTGTCCTTGTTGTCCAGCGCGTCAGGCTCGAACACCAGCGACAGGCCGAGCAGGTCGGGGTTGGCCTGCAGGGCGGCGCGTACCTGGCGGGTCATGTCCTCGCGCAGGTCGAACGCATCGAGAAAGCGTTTTTCTGCCTGCTCGCGCAGGAACAGCACCTGGCGGGCAAATCCTGCGCCGTACTGGTAGGCGTCCATGAACTGGCGACGGATGTTCAGCGCCTGCACTTCACCTTGCGACTCGATGCGTGACTGCGCCGCTTCGCTCAGCATCTGCATGCTGCTGGCCTTGACCAGGTCCGAGCTGTGGTCCATGCGGTACAGCGACAGGCCGACGAGCAGGGTAACGATGCCGGCCAGGCAGAGACCGGCGAGCAGGGTGATCTTCCACTGGATGGAAAGTTGTCGCAAAGGCATGGGGCGGATCCCTTGTAATAAGAGTGTGGCTAGCGACTGTGTCGGCGCGCGTGCATTTTTCTTTATTCAAACGTTCAATTTAATTTCTGCCGATGCGGTCCTCGCGCCAGGCATTGGTAAGCCGCCGCGACGTGGCATTTTTGACATCTGCCGCCCACTGCTTCAGAGTTCGCGCTTTTTTCTGTCGCAATGAGGTAAGCCAACCATGAATGCAGTGATCGCCGCGGTCGGCATCATGCTGATACTCAGCCTGTCCCGCGTGCACGTGGTCATCGCCCTGATCATTGGGGCCCTGGTCGGTGGGCTGGTCGGGGGCCTGGGTATCGAAGGCACGCTCAAGGCCTTCAACGGCGGCCTGGGTGGCGGCGCCACGGTGGCCTTGTCTTACGCGCTGCTCGGCGCCTTTGCCGTGGCGATTGCCAAGTCCGGCCTGGCGCATGCCCTGGCCGACCGTGCCCTGGCCATGATCGACCGCCAGGGCCACACCCATGGCGGCAAGGTCAAATGGTTGATGATCGGCCTGATGCTGGTGGTCGCGGTTTCATCGCAGAACATCCTGCCCATCCACATCGCTTTCATCCCGCTGCTGGTACCACCGCTGCTGTACGTGCTGACCCGTCTGCGCATCGACCGCCGCCTGATCGCCTGCGTGATCACCTTCGGCCTGATCACCCCGTACATGTTCCTGCCGGTGGGTTTCGGCAACATCTTCCTCAATGAAATCCTGCTGGCCAACGTCGCCCGGGCCGGTATCGATGTGAGTGGCGTCAATGTCACCCATGCCATGGCCATTCCGGCCGCCGGCATGCTCGTCGGCCTGTTGCTGGCGGTGTTCGTCAGCTACCGCCGCAAGCGTGACTACGACCTGGCGCGCATCGAGCAGGTGGAGCAGGTCAGTGTGCAGTACAACCCGCTCACCTTGTTGGTGGCCGGGTTGGCAATCGCCGCCGCGTTCATTGTCCAGTTGTTGCTGGATTCGATGATCATCGGCGCCATGGTCGGCTTCCTGATCTTCTCGCTGTCGGGCATCGTCAAGTGGAAGGATACCGACGGCCTGTTCACCGAAGGCATGAAGATGATGGCCATGATCGGCTTCATCATGATTGCCGCGTCCGGTTTTGCCGACGTAATGAAAGCCACGGGTGAGGTGCAAAGCCTGGTGGAAACCTCGGCGCAGTGGATAGACCACAGCAAGGGTGTTGGCGCGTTGTTGATGTTGCTGGTGGGCCTGCTGGTGACCATGGGCATCGGTTCGTCGTTTTCCACTGTGCCGATCCTGGCCGCGATCTTTGTGCCGCTGTGCGTGCAATTGGGCTTCGACCCGCTGGCCACCGTGTGCATCGTCGGCACTGCCGGTGCCCTGGGCGATGCGGGGTCGCCGGCCTCGGACTCGACCCTGGGCCCGACCTCGGGGTTGAACGTAGATGGCCAGCACCACCACATCTGGGACACCGTGGTGCCTACCTTCATCCACTACAACCTGCCACTGCTGGTGTTCGGCTGGCTGGCGGCGATGACCTTGTAAGACGGGGAGGGCGTCAGCCCTTGTCGGGCGGCGGCGAGATGCGGTTGAGCACGGTGCTGCCGTCCTTGCTGCGGGTCAGGTAGACCGGCAGCACTTTGGGCAGGTTATTGACCAGGCGCCCCACTTCACGGGTGTTGTAGACGCCGCTGATGCGAATGCGCCCGGTGCTGGCATCGGCCAGCAGCAGCGGCGCATCGAGGTAGCGGTTTATCATCGGCAGTGCCTGTTCAAGGCTCAGGTTGTCGAGTACCAGCTTGCCGTTGCGCCAGGCCAGGCTATTGCTGTAGTCGTCGCTCTGTTCCAGTTGCGGCTCGAAATCACCCTTGTGATAGCTGGCCTGCATGCCAGGGCCGAGGCGATAGCCGCCGGCGCTGCCGTCGCTGGAAACCAGCACCGAACCTTCCACCAGCGTCACCTTGACCTGGTCCTGATACTTCCACACGTTGAACTGGGTGCCGGTGACGCGCGTCTGGCCGCGCCCTGCACGTACGACGAACGGGTGACTGCTGTCGTGCTGTACCTTGAAGAACGCCTCGCCACGCTTGAGCGTGACCTGGCGCTGATCCTTGTAGTTGAGGTAGGTAAGCTCGGTATTGAGGTTGAGTTGCACCGTGCTGCCGTCGCTCAGCTCTACGGTCTGCATGCGATCGCCGGCTTCGAAGTGCTGGTAGTGGTTGGGGAGCCAGCCCTGCTCCCACCCCATCCAGCCGGCCAGCGGCAGCACCGCCAGGGCGATGGCGGCGGCCGATGCCAGCGGCCGCCAGCTGCGCGGGCGCGCGGCTGGCCTGACGGGCGGATTGAAGTCGATGACGGTGGCCGTGCGCGGCAGCAGATCGGCGGTTTGCCAGATTTCCAGCATCGCCTGGTATTCCTCGGCATGCCGCGGGTCAGCCCCCTGCCAGCGGGCGAATGCCTCACGCTCGGCCGCTGTGCAATCTTCGGCATGCAGGCGCATGCACCAATGCGCGGCGGCGTCGGTGATGGCATCGTCTGGGCTGGGATTGAGGCGGTCGTGGTTCATTGCGGCTCCGGGTTTTGCGCATTCTACCCTTGCTGAAGGGCCCCCGAGAACCGGCGTAATGGCGAATGACTATCAGTTGTGACGGTTTTTCGTCGGATTTGCAACGGTTTTCCAGTGTTTGAGAACCCTTCGCGCGCCTGTGCCTGAGGTGGGAGAGCGGCATCAGGTCGGGAAGGGGGCGCAATGCGCCCCCGGCGGTTCATCAGAACTGCGTTGCCTCCAGCCCGTAAAGGCTGGCGCTGCCTGCCCGAATACTGGCCTCCAACCCTAACCCCCGCGGCAATACCCGCTGGAAGAAGAACGCCGCACACGCCAGCTTGGCCCCGTAAAAAGCGCTGTCTTGCTCGCGCCTGGCCAGCGCCACTGCCGCCATCCGCGCCCACATATAGGCATAGGCGGTCAGCCCGAACAGGTGCAGATACTCCACCGCCACCGCGCTGACCAGGTTGGCATCTTCAACGGCCTGTGCCCGTAGCCAGGCGCTGGTCACCTCCAGCCGCGCCAGGCTGGCCTGCAAAGCCTCACGGTGCAGGGGTGCGCTCACGCTGAACGCCCGCACCTCCGCGGCAAAGCTGGCCAGTGCCTGCCCGCCATCAGCCAGCACCTTGCGCCCGAGCAGGTCGAGGGCCTGGATGCCGTTGGTGCCTTCATAGATCTGCGCAATGCGCACATCACGCACGCGTTGCTCCTGGCCCCATTCGCGAATATAGCCATGGCCGCCGTACACCTGCTGGCCGAGTACGCAGCTTTCCAGGCCGTTGTCGGTGAAAAATGCCTTGGCGACCGGGGTCAGCAGTGCCACCAGGCCCTGGGCATGCTCGCGCTCACCGGCATTCTCGGCGTAGCGCGCCAGGTCAAGCTGCTGGCCAACGTAGGCGGCGAACGCCCGGCCGCCTTCGGTAAGGGTGCGCATGGTCAGCAGCATGCGCCGCACATCGCCGTGGTGGATGATCGGGTCGGCGACCTTGTCTTGCACCTGCGGGCCTGTGGCCGCACGGCTTTGCAGGCGCTCGTTGGCATAACGGGCGGCGCTCTGGTAGGAGGCTTCGGCGCAGCCGATACCCTGGATGCCGATGGACAGGCGCTCGTAATTCATCATGGTGAACATCGCTGCCAAGCCCTTGTTCGGCTCGCCGACCAGGTAGCCGGTGGCACCGTCGAAATTCATCACGCAGGTGGCCGACGCCTTGATGCCCATCTTGTGCTCGATCGAACCGCAATGGGCAGCGTTGCGCTCGCCCAATCCGCCATTGGCCTCGACCAGGTACTTGGGCACCAGAAACAGCGAGATACCTTTGGCGCCGACAGGCGCATCCGGCAGCTTGGCCAGCACCAGATGGACGATGTTCTCGGTCAGGTCCTGTTCGCCACCGGTGATGAAAATCTTGCTGCCACTGATACGGTAGCTACCATCGGCCTGGGGTTCGGCGCGGCTGCGGATCAGCCCCAAGTCGGTGCCGGCATGGGGTTCGGTCAAGCACATGGTGCCAGCCCAGCGGCCTTCGTACAGTGGCGGCAGGTAGGTGGCCTTGAGTGCCTCGCTGGCGTGGGCGTCGATTGCCAGGCAACTGCCGGCGCTCAACGCCGAATACAGGCTGAAGCTGCAGTCAGCGGCATAGAGCATTTCTTCGAACAGCACCCCGAGCATCTTGGGCATGCCCATGCCGCCGTGCTCTGGGTTGCCGCCCAGGCCCACCCAGCCGCCCGCGCGGTAGATGTTCCAGGCTTCAGGGAAACCATCGGGGGTGGTAACCGTACCGGCATCGAAGCGTACGCCTTGCTCGTCACCGTTGCGGCTGAGCGGTGCGATGAGCTGGCTGGTGACCTTGGCGGCTTCTTCGAGGATGGCGTCTGCGGTGTCGGCGTCGATGCGCTCGGCCAGGGCAGGCAGGCGGGCCCAGAGGGCCGGGGCGTTGAACACGTCGTGCAGGACGAAGCGCATATCGCGCAGGGGGGCGGAATAGGTGGTCATCGGTTGCTCTTGAAAAAGTGAGGTTGACCGCGCGGGCGTCAGAGTGCTTTGGCCCGGTCGCGCAGCAGGTACTTCTGGATCTTGCCGGTGGAGGTCTTGGGCAACTCGCCAAACACCACGGTCTTCGGCACCTTGAACCCGGCCAGGTGCTCGCGGCACCAGGTGGTGAGGTCGGCCTCACGGGTGTCTTCCCGGCCTGGCTTGAGGGCAACGAAGGCGCACGGTGTTTCGCCCCATTTTTCGTCCGGGCGGGCTACCACGGCGGCCTCGAGCACTGCTGGGTGCTTGTACAGCGCGTCTTCGACCTCGATGGTGGAAATGTTCTCGCCACCCGAAATGATGATGTCCTTGAGCCGGTCCTTGATCTCGACGTAGCCGTCGGCGTGCCACACCGCCAGGTCACCGGTGTGGAACCAGCCACCCCGGAAGGCTTCAGCGGTGGCCTCGGGGTTTTTCAGGTAGCCCTTCATCACCGTGTTACCCCGCATGAAGATCTCACCCAGGGTATCGCCGTCGCGCGGCACCGGTTCGAGGGTTTGCGGGTCGGCGACCATCAGGCCATCGAGGGTCGGGTAACGCACGCCCTGGCGGGACTTGATCCGTGCGCGCGCTTCCAGTGGCAGTTCGTCCCATTCGTCGTGCCAGGCGCACACGGTCACCGGGCCGTAGACTTCGGTCAGGCCATAGGTGTGGGTCACCTTGATGCCCATTTCTTCCACTGCGCCAATGACCTTGGCAGGTGGTGCGGCGCCGGCGACCATGGCCTGTACCGGGTGCTCGATGGCAGCCTTGGCCGCTTCGGGCATGTTGACCAGCGCGTTGAGCACGATCGGCGCGCCGCACAAGTGGCTGACCCGGTGTTCACGGATCAGGGTCAGGATTTTCTGCGGATCGACCCGCCGCAGGAACACGTGGGTACCGGCCAGGGCAGTGATGGTCCAGGGGTAGCACCAGCCGTTGCAGTGGAACATCGGCAAGGTCCACAGGTACACCGGGCGGTGGCCCATGGCCCAGGTCATCTGGTTGCCCAGGGCGTTCAGGTAGGCGCCACGGTGGTGGTAGACCACGCCCTTGGGGTTGCCCGTGGTGCCGGAGGTGTAGTTCAGCGAAATTGCCTGCCACTCGTCATCCGGCCATTCCCAGGCAAATTCCGGGTCGCCTTCGGCGAGCAAGGCTTCATAGTCCAGCGCGCTGACCGCGCGGCCTTCGCCGTACTCCGGGTCATCCACATCGACTACCAGCGGCGGGTGCTGCAGCAGCGCCAGGGCAGCCTCGATGACGGTGTGGAACTCGCGGTCGGTGATCAGTACCTTGGCCTCGCCATGCTGCAGCATGAAGGCGATGGCTTCGGCGTCCAGGCGAACGTTCAGGGTATTGAGCACGGCACCGGTCATGGGCACGCCGAAGTGGGCTTCGAGCATGGCGGGGGTGTTGGGCAGCATGACCGCCACGGTGTCGCCTCGACCAATACCGCGGCCGGCCAGGGCGCTGGCCAGGCGCCGGCAGCGCTGGTAGGTTTCCTGCCAGTTGCGGCGGATGGCGCCGTGGATCACTGCGGGGTAGCTGCCGTACACGGCAGCGGTGCGCTCGATGAAGCTCAGCGGGGTCAAGGCGATATGGTTGACGGCAGCGGGCATCAGGCCCTGGGCATAGATCGACATGCGGTAGTCCTGTAAGGGAGGCAGGCGCAGCTGTGCTGCCTGGCCCCCGGTGGCTGATTGTTAGCTCTGTTCAGGGTGCAGGGAACCGGACGGTGGGCCGCTCCCTCTGTCGCAGTTTTACGCGATTCGCTATGGTAGTAGGAATATCGACTATAGCAATATAGTAAAACTACTATAAAAAGAGCCGGCCACTTTGGATAACACTGTTTCCCCCTTGCTCGCCAACGACCCCCAACCCAGCCTGCTGCTGGCCGGCGATGCCAGCCCACTGGCGCTAAACCCGGCATTGCAGGCGTGGGTCGCCGAAGGGCCGGCGCTGCACAGTTGGCTGCCGGCAAACTGCGCGGCGCTGGTACGTGCCTGCCTGCGGCAGCACCGGGCAATCAGTGACGTCGAGGTGCAGGTTGGCGAGCGCGTCGTGCTGTGGACCTTCATGCCGGACGATCAGGGCCAGCGCGTGCTGGGCCGCTGCCGTGACGCCAGCGAAGAGCGCCAAGGTGCACGCGAAGCCAGCCGCGCACGGCGCCTGTACCGGCTGATTATCGAAAACACCACCGACCTGATCTCGCGGCACAGCCCAGATGGCCGCTTTCTCGATGCTTCACCGGCCGCCTACCGCCTGTTGGGGCTGTGGCCCGAGCAACTGCGTGGCCTGCGCGTGCACAGCCTGCTGCACCCGCGGGAGCGCCGCCAGGTGCTGCGCCAGGCGGCCGCGGCTCTGGACCAGGACGGCTACCACACCATGACCTGCCGGGTACGCCAGGCGAGCGGCGGCTACCGGTGGTTCGAAATCGCCAGCCGGGCGATCCGCGAGACCTACACCGGCGCGGTAGTGGAGGTAGTCAGTGTGTCTCGCGACATCACCTTGCGCATCGAAGCGCAGGAAAGCCTTGCCCATAGTGCGCGCCTGTCCACCCTGGGTGAGCTGGCCTCGGGCATTGCCCACGAGATCAATCAGCCACTGGCCGCGGTGGTCAACTATGCAAACGCCAGTCAGCGCTACTTGCAAAGCCTGGAGCACGATCCCCTGGCCCGCGAACGGGTAGGGGAAGGCCTGCTGCGCATCAGCCAGCAGGCTACTCATGCGGCCGAGGTGATTCGCCGCCTGCGCGCCTTCTTGCGCAAAGGGCCACGGCGCCTGCAGGCCCTGGATGTGGCCGAGGTGGCCGGTGAAGCCATGCGCCTGTGTGCGTGGGAAGCGGCGCGTGACCAGGTGCAGGTGGAATTGCGCATGGAGGGGCAGTTGCCCTTGGTCTATGCCGACCGGGTGCTCCTGGAGCAGGTACTGCTCAACCTGCTGCGCAATGCCATCGATGCCAACCGCGAGCAGCATGGCGAGCGGCCGTCACGTATCCTGCTCGGTGCTGCGCGCGAGGGCGACGGCGTGCAGATCGAGGTCGCCGACCAAGGCCGGGGCGTTGCACCTGAACGGCTGGATGAAATCTTCACGCCGTTCACCACCAGCAAGGCGGACGGCCTGGGCCTTGGCTTGAGCATGAGCCGCAGCCTGATCGAAGGCTTCGGCGGCAGCCTGTGGGCGCGGGCGGGTGACGGCGGTGGTCTGGTACTGTGCTGCCGGCTGGCGGTCAGCAGGGGATAAGGGGGGAGTGTGGCGGTGCAAGCGAAAGTGTATGTGGTCGATGATGACCAGGGGATGCGTGACTCGACAGTCTGGCTGCTGCAGTCGGTGGGCTTGCAGGCCCTGCCGTTCGCCAGCGGGCAGGCGTTTCTCGATGCTTGCGTCGATGATGGCCCCACCTGTGTGTTGCTGGATGTACGCATGCCGGGGCTGGGCGGTTTGGCCGTGCAGCAGGCGATGCGCGAGCGTGGCCTGGGGCTGCCGGTAATCTTTGTCAGCGGCCATGCCGATGTGCCGATCGTGGTGCGGGCGTTCAAGGCCGGAGCCTGCGACTTCATTGAAAAACCTTACAACGACCAGTTGCTGCTCGATAGTGTGCAGGCGGCGTTGGAGCACGCCGGGCGGGCGCGGCAGGGCGACCAGGCGCAAGCACTGGTGCAAGCGCGTATAGACAGCCTGACCCCACGTGAGCGGGATGTGTTCGTGCCGTTGGCCCAAGGCTTGAACAACCGTGAGATCGCCGAGCAACTGGGCATCAGCGTGAAAACCGTCGACCTGTACCGCGGTCGAGTGATGAAGCGCCTGCAGGCCACCAGCCTGGCAGAGTTGGTGGGCATGGCCATTGCCTGCGGGGCGGTCGAAGCGTTGGGCCTGCGAGCGTTGTAACTGCGACTCGGGTTCTGTTGTGCCTCACGGTTCGTGTTGAGCCCATCGAAGCAAAATCATGAATTTTCCATAGCAGGCTAATCAAAGCTTTGACATTCACTGCCTAGGCAGTAATATTTTTACACAATTACCCGAGCAGTCCCTGATGGCCCATTTTTCTCCCGAAAACTTCCAGACCTGCGCCATCGGCATGCTGCTTGGCCGGGCGGCGATCCTCAAGGACCGCATCCTCGACTGGCATCTTGAATCTGAGGGCGTCACTGCCGCGCAGTTCAAGGTGCTGATCATCGTCACCCAGTACCAGGTGGATACCCCAGCGGAGCTCTGCCGCTACCTGGGTCTGGACAGCGGTTCGATGACCCGCATGCTCGACCGCCTCGAGCAGAAGGGCCTGATCGTGCGCACCCGCTGTGCCGATGACCGCCGACTGGTGCGCCTGGCGCTGACTGCCGACGGTCAGCGCCTGGCCGACCGCCTGCCGGAAATCGGCGCTGGCGCCATGAACGAATTGTGCGGTGCGTTGGCCCCAGAGGAGTTGAAGGCCCTGGAAGGCCTGCTGGCCAAAGTCCTGCTCGCTGCTGGCGACCCGTTGACGATCCGCCGCTTTGGCGACCGTTGAACCCTGTCACGAATTATCCAAGGTATTGTCATGGCTACTCCCGCAGACACCCCGACTCCCTCCGCCGCGCCCGAGCCTTCGCGCAAGCGTAAAGCCTGGCTGCTTGGCCTGTTGTTACTGGTGATCCTTGCCGGTATCGGCACCTGGGCCTGGTACAGCCTGGTCGGTCGCTGGCACGAAAGCACCGACGATGCCTACGTCAATGGCAACGTGGTGGAGATCACCCCGCTGGTCACCGGTACGGTCACCAGCATTGGCGCCGATGACGGCGACCTGGTGCATGCTGGCCAGGTGTTGCTGCAGTTCGACCCGGCCGACAGCGAAGTGGCCCTGCAGTCCGCAGAAGCCAAGCTGGCACGTACTGTGCGGCAAGTGCGCGGGTTGTACAGCAACGTCGACTCGCTCAAGGCCCAGCTGGAAACGCGCCAGGCCGAACTGCGCAAGGCGCAGCAGGACTTCAACCGGCGCAAAGTGCTGGCCGACAGCGGGGCGATAGCCGCAGAAGAACTGTCCCACGCCCGCGATGACCTGAGCGTGGCCCAGGCTGCGGTCAACAGTGCTCGCCAGCAGCTGAGCACCAGCAGCGCGCTGGTCGACGACACCGTGGTGTCCTCGCACCCCGAGGTCATGGCGGCCGCAGCCGACCTGCGTCAAGCCTACCTCGACCACGCCCGCACTACCTTGGTGGCGCCGGTCACCGGCTACGTCGCCAAACGTACCGTGCAGTTGGGCCAGCGCCTGCAGCCGGGCACTGCGACCATGGCGGTAATCCCGCTCGACCAGGTGTGGATCGACGCCAACTTCAAGGAAACCCAGCTGCGTGACATGCGCATCGGCCAACCGGTGGAAATCAGTGCCGACCTGTATGGCAGCGACGTCAAGTACAGCGGCACGGTCGACAGCCTCGGCGCTGGTACCGGCAGCGCTTTCGCCCTGTTGCCGGCGCAGAACGCCACCGGCAACTGGATCAAGATCGTCCAGCGCGTACCCGTGCGAATTCACCTGAGCCCGGACCAGCTCAAGGACCACCCGCTGCGTATTGGCCTGTCCACCGTGGTGGAGGTCGACTTGCACGACCAGAGCGGCCCGACCCTAGCCCAGCAGCCACCCCAGCAAGCCAGCTACACCACCCAGGTCTATGACCGCCAGCTGGTCGAAGCCGACCACCTGATCGCCCAGCTGATTCATGAAAACAGCGCTCCGGGCAAGACGGCGCAGCGATGAGCAACAATGCCGCTGCGCAGTTCACGCCGCCAAGCCTGCTGCTGACCACCATCGGCCTGTCGCTGGCGACGTTCATGCAGGTGCTGGACACCACCATTGCCAACGTCGCCTTGCCGACCATTTCCGGCAACCTGGGGGTGAGCTACGAGCAGGGCACCTGGGTCATCACTTCGTTCGCGGTGAGCAATGCCATCGCCTTGCCATTGACGGGCTGGCTGAGCCGGCGCTTTGGGGAGGTGAAACTGTTCATCTGGGCCACGCTGCTGTTCGTGCTGGCGTCGTTCCTGTGCGGTATCGCGCAGTCGATGCCCGAACTGGTCGGCTTTCGTGTGCTGCAAGGTGTGGTCGCCGGGCCGCTTTACCCGATGACCCAGACGTTGCTGATTGCTGTCTACCCCCCGGCGAAGCGGGGGATGGCGTTGGCACTGCTGGCGATGGTCACGGTGGTGGCGCCCATCGCCGGGCCGATTCTGGGGGGCTGGATCACCGACAGTTACAGCTGGCCGTGGATCTTCTTCATCAACGTGCCGATCGGCCTGTTCGCCGCCGCTGTGGTGCGCCAGCAGATGCGCGCGCGGCCAGTGGTCACCAGCCGCCAGCCGATGGACTACATCGGGCTGATGACGTTGATCATCGGCGTGGGGGCCTTGCAGGTGGTGCTGGACAAAGGCAACGACCTGGACTGGTTCGAGTCGTCGTTCATCATTGTCGGCAGCCTGATCTCGGTAGTGTTCCTGGCGGTGTTCGTGATCTGGGAGCTGACCGACCGGCACCCGGTGGTCAACCTGCGCCTGTTCGTGCACCGTAACTTCCGCGTTGGCACGATTGTGCTGGTCGGTGGTTATGCCGGGTTCTTCGGGATCAACCTGATCCTGCCGCAGTGGTTGCAGACGCAGATGGGTTATACCGCGACCTGGGCGGGCCTGGCGGTGGCGCCTATCGGCCTGCTGCCGGTGATCATGTCGCCGTTCGTGGGCAAGTATGCCCACCGGTTCGACCTGCGGGTGTTGGCGGGGCTGGCGTTCCTGGCGATCGGTACCAGTTGCTACATGCGTGCGGGGTTCACCAGCGAGGTGGATTTCCAACATGTGGCGTTGGTGCAGTTGTTCATGGGGATAGGGGTGGCGCTGTTCTTCATGCCGACCTTGAGCATCCTGCTGTCCGACCTGCCACCGCACCAGATTGCCGATGGCTCGGGGCTGGCGACCTTCCTTCGTACTCTGGGCGGGAGCTTTGCCGCTTCGTTGACGACGTGGATCTGGATTCGTCGGGCGGACCAGCATCATGCCTACCTGAGCGAGAACATCAGCCAGTTCGACCCGGCAACGCGGCATACCCTTGAACAACTGGGTGGTGCCACCCCGCAGAGTTATGCGCAGCTGGAGCAGATACTTAACGGGCAGGCCTACATGATGTCGACGGTGGACTACTTCACCTTGATGACCTGGGTGTTTGCCGGGTTGATCCTGTTGGTGTGGTTTGCCAAGCCACCGTTTACCGCCAAGGCGGGGCCGGCGTCGGCGGGACATTGAGCCAGACACAAGGCAAGATCCCGTCGCGCTCGCGTTGATTTGCTTCTAAGCGCGCGGTAGCAGAGGTGCCGCAGATTGCGGCTTCAGGAGGCCTGCGTCCGGCCTCCTGAAAGTCGCGAACATCAAGATCAAAAGCCAGATCGAGATGGGTCAGGTTGCAACTTGATAACAGGGTACATAGGCCGCGCCGCCAGGCAACTTCATCCTGTGCTGGTCGACGAACGCCTGCAGCAGCCGGCCCAGCGGGTCGAGCACGGCACTGTCGCCGTGAATTTGATAGGGGCCGTGCTCCTCGATCAGGCGGATACCCTTGTCCTTGACGTTGCCGGCAACAATGCCGGAAAAGGCCCGGCGCAGGTTGGCCGCCAGCTCATGCGCAGGCAGCTCTCGGCGCAGGTCCAGCTCGGCCATGGCCTGGTGGGTCGGGTCGAAGGGGCGCTGGAAGCTCTCCTCGATCTTCAGCAGCCAGTTGAAGTGGAAGGCATCATTGCGCTCGCGGCGGAACTGCTTCACCGCCTTCAGCCCTTCGACCATGCGCCGGGCGACTTCCGTCGGGTCGTCGATGATGATCTCGTACAGGCGGTGCGCCGCCTCACCCAGGGTGGCGCCGACGAAAGCGTGCAGCTGTTGCAGGTAAGGCTCGGCACTGCGCGGGCCGGTGAGCACCACCGGGAACGGCACGTCGCGGTTGTCCGGGTGCATGAGGATGCCCAGCAGGTAGAGGAACTCCTCTGCCGTACCGGCACCGCCGGGGAAGATGATGATGCCGTGGCCGACACGTACGAAGGCTTCCAGGCGCTTCTCGATGTCCGGCAGGATCACCAGTTCGTTGACGATCGGGTTGGGTGCCTCGGCAGCGATGATGCCCGGCTCGGTCAGGCCCAGGTAGCGGCTGCCGTGCATGCGCTGCTTGGCATGGGCGATGGTGGCGCCCTTCATCGGGCCCTTCATCACACCCGGGCCGCAGCCTGTGCACACGTCCAGCTTGCGCAGGCCCAGCTCGTGGCCGACCTTCTTGGTGTATTGGTACTCCTCGCTGCTGATCGAGTGGCCGCCCCAGCACACCACCATCTTCGGCTCCACACCGGGGCGCAGGGTGCGGGCGTTGCGCAGCAGGTGGAATACGTAGTCGGTGATGCCCTGGGAGCTTTCCAAGTCGATGCGCTGGCTGGCCAGTTCGCTTTCGGTGTAGACGATGTCGCGCAGGGCGCTGAACAGCATCTCGCGGGTGCTGGCGATCATCTCGCCATCGACAAACGCGTCAGCCGGGGCATTCAGCAGCTCCAGGCGTACGCCTCGGTCCTGTTGGTGGATACGCACCTCGAAGTCCTTGTAGGCCTCGAGAATGGTCTTGGCATTGTCGACATGGGCGCCGGTGTTGAGGATGGCCAGGGCGCACTGGCGGAACAGGGTGTAAAGGCTACCGGTACCGACTTCACTCAATTGCTGCACTTCACGTTGTGACAGCGTCTCCAGGCTGCCTTTGGGGCTGACGGATGCATTGATGACATGGCGTTGAGGCATCTAAGTCTTTCCTGTGCGGGTAAAACATCCTTCTTTGACACCACCATACCTAGAAAATTGGACTCCCACGAGGGGGGCTGCGAAAAACCTTGGGATTGGCTCAGCCCAACAGCTTCTGTACCCCCAGGGTAATCGCCAGGCCACCCCCCACCAGCCACAGGTTGAGGAGCGCCCCGGTAGCCAGCGCCCGTGGCCCGGCCTGGCGGATCTGGCTGAAACGGGTCTCCATGCCCAGGGCCGTCATGGCCATGGTCAGGGCAAAGGTGTCCAGGCTGTTGACCGCCTGGGTCACGCTGCCAGGCAATACCTGCAGCGAATTCACCAGCACCAGGGCGAGGAAGCCGAAGGCGAACCAGGGCATGGCGATGCGCCCGTTGCCCTGCGCCTGGCCGGCCTGGCGCGAACGGCTGATCCACAGGCCCACCAGCAGCAACACCGGCACCAGCAGCATGACCCGGGTCATCTTGACGATGGTGGCGATATGCGTGGCCTCGGGGCTGACGTTGCTGGCGGCGCCAACCACCTGTGCGACTTCATGAAGGGTGCCGCCCAGCAGCAGCCCGGCGCCCATGGTGTCCAGGTGCAGCCAGCCGGCGTTGATCGCCAGGGGGTAGAGGAACATCGACAAGGTGCCGAACAACACCACGCTACCCACTGCCATGGCGCTTTTGTGCGGGGCGCTGCGCAGCGCCGATTCGAAGGCCAGGACGGCGGCGGCACCACAGATGGCGCTGCCGGCGGCAGTCAGCAAGGCGGTGTCGCGGTCCAGTTTGAACACTTTCATGCCGCACCACAGGCCGATCAGCAGGGTGCTGCCAACCACCAGCAGCGACACGATCAGCCCCGACCAGCCGACTTCGGCAATTTCCTGCAGGCTTACCCGCAGGCCAAAGAACGCCACGGCGATGCGCAACAGGCCGCGAGCCGAAAAGTTGATACCTGCCGCCCAGCTTGCCGGTACGCCGTCACGCAGCGCGTTGCCATACAGCGCCCCAGCGACGATACCGACGATCAGCGGGCTGATGCCGAGGTTGGCGATAGCGGGCATGGCCGCCAGTTGCGTGACCGCCAGCGCGAACAGCGCGACGAACAGAATGCCATTGAGCCGCCCTTTGGTAGAAAGGGTAGGGGCGTAAGCAGGGTTGGACGGAACCGTGGCCATGTGAGTCCTCCGGAAAGGTGTTTCGACAAGGGCTACGTTAATACGGTTATAAGCTTATAAAAAATCGTAATTTAAAATGGCAAATATCCGAATAGCTGATATTTTCTAATCATGACCCCTGAACAGCTGATAACTTTCGCCACGGTTGCCGAGCACGGCAACATCAGCCATGCAGCTCAGGCCCTGCACCTGTCGCAGCCGGCAGTGTCCGGCCAGCTCAAGCTGCTGCAGGAAGCGTTTGGCGAGCCCCTTTACCAACGTGCCGGCCGCGGCGTGCGGCTGACGGCGGCTGGCGAGCAGCTGCTGGCGCATGCCGAACGCCTGCGTGAAACCTTCCGCCAGGCGCAGGCGCTGCGCGAGGCCATGCAGGGGCTGGAGCGTGGCACTTTGCGCATCGGCGCCAGTACCACCCCGGCCAGCTACCTGTTGCCTTACCTGATCGCCGATTTTCATGGGCGTTATCCGGACGTGCTGGTCACCACCACGCATGGCAACACGGCGGAGATAGTCGCTGCCCTGGACGGTGTCGATATTGCCCTGATCGAAGGCCCGCCCGGCCAGGAGCTGCCGTTGGGTACGGCGTTGACGGCGTGGCGCGAGGACGAGATCGTGGCGATTGTGCCGCGCGGCCATCCACTGGCTGATAAGGACCAGCACACACTGGCATCGCTGGGGGCCTACCCATTGGTGCTGCGCGAGAGCGGTTCGGGGGTGCGGCAAATCGTCGAGCGCGCGTTTGCCCGTGATGGCGTGGCGATGCGGGTGGCCTTGGAGATCGCCGGGGTGGAAGGCGTGAAGGAGGCGGTGCGGGCCGGGATGGGAATCGGTTTTGTCTCGGCGATGTCGATCCGCCATGAGGATGGGGCGCTGCACCGTTTGCAGGTATTGCCGCACGGGTTGGTCAGGCGGTTTTCCATCCTGATGCCGCATGCGGCCACGCCGTCGCGGGCGGCGGCGCGGTTTCTGGAGTTGTGTGTGAGTATGCGGGACGAGGGGTGAACAGGCCGGCCCGGTGGGCGCGGGTTCACCCGCTAAGGGGTCACAGGCGCCATGAATTCAACTTGAAGACGTGCTTTTGAGATCCCTTATGGCCTGGGCGCCTACGGCGCCCGAGCTTAGAAAATATTCAATGGAAATTCGGTAATCAGCCTGACCTCATCGATGTCGAGGTACCTGTAACCGCTGGTAGCCCGGTGAGTGGATTGCCTGAGACGAAATGATAAATCGCGCGCCGGCCCAGACTGGATCACGTACTTGATATCGAAATTTCTCTCCCAATGCTTGTTATCCTTGTCGTTGTCGTACACGTGGCGAGCGGTGTAGAAGGGGTTATGACTGTGCGCGTTGTTCATACCATCCCCCCTGACATATCTCGTCATGAAGCTAAGCCCTGGTATGCCTAGGGCTGCGAAGTCGAAGTCGTATCTCAGTTGCCAGGATCGCTCATTGGCCTCGGTGAACGTCGCGTACTGGACAGCATTCCCGATGGTAATGGTTCCGCCCATGGTGCCAAAGCCGATCCAGTCCAAGGGTTCGTCACCGTTGACCCGCTGGTGAATGACTGAGAATGTATGGCCGCCGGTAGTGTAGGCACTGGAAAATGACCAGGACGTGTTGTTGATGGGGCCCGCGATGCTTTTGCCATAGTTTAAGGTACGGTAAATGTTGAAGTCGAAAGCGACCCTTTGGCCTTCATCAATGGCGTAAGCGTACTTACTGTTGCCGTAGTATTGGTGCCAAGCCTCTTCCAACTGACCTGCATAGAGAGCTAACGATAAATTATCTTGCTGGTATCGCCCGCCAATAAAACTAGCCGAGTCGTAGGTGATGGCAGTCCCTCCACGCTTGAGGGCGTAGTCAGTCGTGAATTTGTCGTCGCTGTTGGAGGCGTCAACGCCGGTCTGTCTCGTGTAGTGGCCTGCCTCCACAGTGAAGTTGTCAAATTCGTTAACGTTTAACTGAAGGCCCGTGGCGGCGCTGGGGAATAGCCGAACAGTATTCACCGCCAGTACAGGTGTCATTGGCATCTGTTCGCCATACTTCAGCGTGCTTTTTGATGCACGAAGCTTTAGCGCGCCACCCACCCTGGAATATTCATCGCCAGGCTTGCCATCGCCGTCGATGGGTAGCAGTCGCAAGCCTGCCGTACCGCCTCCTGCACTCAGCTTGAGGCCTAAGATGGCATTGGCATCTACCCCAAGACCGATTGCTCCGGGTGTAAAGCCGGACTGATAATCCAGAAGAAAGCCTTGGGCCCACTCCTGTGCGTAACCATTTCTTTCGTTAACGGGCTTGAAGGCGTTTGTGCCGGTTGCACTTGAACTGCCGTTACGGAAATCTCGGTGGAAGAAAAAATTCTTATGGGTAAGCCGGAGTCTTGCGTCATCTAAGAATGGGTTTTCCGCTGCATTTGCCTGAAATGAGGAGATGCAGAGAGCGCCCATCAGCATTGCGCAATGGCGTGACATCTTATGTACCTTCCTTATTGTTGTTGTTTGGGGAGGTAACGCATGTTTATGAGCGTTTTAGGGCCACGAATTGTCGTTTGAGGTTGCTCATTCATTCGTGTGCGCGTGTGTACTATTACGCAGGCATGCACGCATGCCTGCGGCATTGAAGCTGTAATAACGGCGCTCTAGTACCCATCGCGAGGTTTTGATTTCAAAATGATCGAGGCAACTCAAGCCAGCGCTCACCCAGCAGGTTTGCAAGCATGTCGTCGGTCAGTGGTGCAAAAGAGTAGAGGCGAATATCGCGGTAGTAGCGTTGCATCGGATATTCCAGATCAAAGCCAGCTCCCCCCATTGACTCCATGCCAACCCTGACCGCTTCGTTGGCAGCTTTACTGGCGGCAAGCTTGGCGACGGCGCTGGAAACTTCGATATTCTGATGGCCTTGCTCCTCTGCAATCGCAGCCATTTGGGTCGTGAGCCACGCCTGCTCCAGCGCGACGCCGGCATATACCAGGCGATGCTGTAGCGCCTGGAACTGACCGATAGGTCGCCCGAACGCTTTGCGATCCTTGGCGTACTCAACTGCCAGCTGCTGAGCGCCTCGACCAATCCCAACGGCAACTGCAGCGGCGTTCAGCCGCTCAGCGTTGAGCGTGCTCAACACTTGGATAAAACCCTGATCGACTTCGCCCAGCACTGCGTCATCCGAGAGCTTTACGTCGTCGAAGGCAACAGAGCAGGTGTCGTAGCTGTTGATAGCGAAGGTATTGATCTCTGAGGCCGAAACGCCAGGTGCTGACTTATCGACGAGGAACATGGTTACGCCGCGCGAGCGGTGGTCGCCGGTGCGAGCGAGGACAATGAGCAGGTCAGCGTGGATCGCGCCACTGATCCAATATTTGCCACCGGTGAGTCGCCAACCGTCATCAACTCGCTTGGCCTTGGTGCGCATCGCCTGCAGGATGTCAGTGCCACCACTTTCTTCAGTCAGGCAGAACGATGCTTTGATCTCGCCAGCGCAAAGTCTAGCCAGGTATTGATCTTGCTGCTGTGGCGTCCCGTATTGGCTGAGCAGTCGCGTAGCCATGAACTGAACGACGCCGAAGACTGCCATGGAGGTGGCCCTGCGGCCTAGCGCCTCCAGGGTCAGAACCTGCAGCTTGGGCGTTCCCCCGGATCCCCCGAAGTCTTCGTCGATACCCACGCCCCAGACGCCAAGCTCAGCCAGTGCTTTATGCAGGTCGAAATCAAATTTCTTGGCATTATCCAGCTTCTGTACATGCTCAACGGGAGCCACCCTGTTGATCGTGCCTTCCACTGCATCGCAGTACAGCTGCTCTTCTTCGGATAGGTTCAAGAACATCCTAGTCTCCTGGGCTTATTGATTGCGAAGAAGCCGGGGCCATGTGCCTTCCCGGCCACTGGAGAGGAAATCAGTCAGTCAGGTTTACCGACAGCAAGGGCATGCTTAGGCATGAGCGTGAGCATGCAGAGCGCTGCGATCACCATGATCAGGCTGATCGCATACATGCCCGCGTGATCCTTACCCGTCAATTCGCGCGCAAGACCAATGATCGAAGGTGCAGCGAAACCGCAGAGCGAGCCCAACGAGCTGACCAATGCAATCCCTGCCGGCGCACTTTTGCCTTTGAGGTAGGTCGCTGGAATTGCCCAGCAGACGATGATTGCCCCACTGAACCCGAACGCTGCTCCACCCAACAAGGCGAGGGACAGGGGGAGGGAAGTAGAGAAGGTAGAGAGGGACAGCATTGCTGCCCCGAACAAGATACTGATGCAGTAATGCATGCGTCGCTCGCGTCGCAGGTCAGAGCTGCGACCGATCAAAATCATCCCAAGGGCGGCGCAGGTGAAGGGGAGCATTGCGTAGAGCGAAATGTGGGTGATGCTGGAAACACCGAGCTTTTGGATCGTGGTCGGCAGCCAGAAATTGAACGCGTAGGTACCGAGAGCGGAGCTGAAATAGAGGAACGCCAGCACATAGACTTTCGGGTCGATGAGCGCGCTGAATATCGCCTGGCCACTGTGTGGGTTGACCGCATCCGGGTCGAGCGTTGCCTTGTCATGAGCCATCAGCTCTTGATGCAGAGCCTTCTCATCGGTGCTGAGCCAGCGCGCCTGTTCGGGCTTATCGCAAAGCAACAGGAAGCAGGCGATCCCGATGAAGATGATGGGTACGGCTTCAAGCAAGAACAGCCACCGCCATCCCGCCAAGCCAGAAACACCATTCATTGACTCCATGATGATGCCGGAGATTGGGCCCCCCAGGATCGGCGCAACAAGTGTGGCAAGCAGAAGCGTGCCGGTGACTCGACCGCGCATATAGCTTGGGAACCAGTAGCTCAGATAGAGAATCACGCCGGGGAAGAATCCAGCTTCAAAGATGCCAAGCAGCAAACGCAAGAGATAGAGCTGCTGTGCGGTCGTGACAAGCATGGTAGCGGCCGATGCAAGCCCCCAGAGCACCATGATTCTCGTCATGGTTTTGCGGGCGCCTATCTTGTCTAGCAGTAGATTGCTTGGGATCTCGAACAGCGCGTAGCCAATAAAAAAGATGCCCGCCGCGAAGCCGTATTGGCTTTCGGTCAAGCCTAGGTCGGGGAGCATCTGAAGCTTCGCATAGCCGATGTTCACCCGATCAAGGAAGGCGAAGATGTAGGCGACAAAGATCAGAGGGATAACCCGCAGTGCTATTTTTCGAAACAGCACACGATTGATTGCGGTAGCTTCAGCAAGGCGCCAGCTGGAGGCGTCGATCGTCGATTTCATGGTGAGTCCAGTGTTGTTATTGTGCGGACTTCGAATGAAAGGCGCGCGTGGACGCCTTCCACCATTTAAGTATTACTCAGCATTTACGGTATTTTTGAGTGTTCCGATTCCCTCCACTTCAACTTCAACAACATCACCAGGTTTCATCCACAATGGCGGGGTACGGAATGCACCTACGCCACCGGGGGTTCCAGTTGCGATCACATCTCCCGGCAGAAGCTCGGTGAAGGTTGAGATGTATTCAATCAACTCAGGGATCTTGAACAGCAGATCATCAAGGCCTTCACGCTGAACCACCTCACCGTTCAGGCGCGTCTCCAGGACGAGGCTGTCGATATCGGTGATTTCGTCCTGGGTGACGAGCCAAGGGCCAAAGCTACCGCTCCCGACGAAATTCTTACCTGCAGTGAACTGCAGGGTGTGTCGCTGCCAATCACGAATGGATCCGTCGTTGAAAAGGCTGTAACCGGCTACGTGCTGAAGCGCATTTTCTTTTGAGATGTGCCGACCCGATTTGCCTATGACGATCGCCAGCTCGCCCTCAAAGTCGAAAGCAGCAGAGGCCTTGGGTTGGATGAGTGGCTGATCATGACCAACCTGAGCACTCGCGAATCGAGTGAACAGGGTGGGGTGCTTTGGTACTTCGCGGCCAGTCTCGACTATATGCTTCAGGTAGTTCAGGCCGACACACAGCACCTTGTCGGGGTTTGGGATGACTGGCAGCCATTGGACCTGGTCTACGCTCAGCGTCGGCGCATCGCGCAGCGCAGCGAGTTCATCCAGACCGTTGCTGGACGCTAGAACGGAGCGCAAATCGGAATAACGTTGACCGAGCACTGCGCCGGCGTCCGAAACGGTGTCGCCATCAACGACACCGTACGAACTGCGCCCGTCATAGATGAAGGATGCAATTTTCATGGACAAAATCTCTCAGGATTAACCCAGGACAATGAGAACGTGCCCGTCGTCGACGGTGTCGTTTTCTACGACCTTGATTTCTTTAACGACGCCCGAGTCATCGGCCTCTACCGGGATCTCCATCTTCATGGATTCCATGATGATGACTTCATCGCCGAAGTTGATCTCCTGCCCCACCTGAACGTTGATCTTCCAAATGTTGCCGGCCATGGGTGCTTTGATTTCGCTCATCAGCTAAATCCTTTCTAATTGTCAGGGGTTAAACCGGGTAGATGCCGTTGCGGCGATCGATGCGAGGAATTTCACGGCGGCTGTACAAGGCAAAGCGCTTGATCAGCTCGTCACGCAGATCGTCTGGATCGATAACCGCTTCGAAGGAGAATTGATCCGCAGGATCGAACGCGTTGATGTCCTTGGCGTAGGCCTTCTGCTTCTCATCGATGAACGCAGCTCGCGCTTCACCTTCCAGGGCCTGGATCTCGTTGTAGTGGATGGCGTTGATGGCAGCCTCTGGGCCCATCAGAGCCGGCATTGCACCCGGCAAGGCGAGCTGTGCGTCAGGCATGGTCGGACCACCTGACATACCCAGGTAGCCACCGCCGTAACCTTTGCGAACCATGACGGAGATGCGCGGCACCTTCGCCTCGCACACGGCATGCAGCAGCTTGGCGCCGTGACGGATGATCCCCGCTTTTTCCACGGCGCTACCGATCATGTAGCCACTGATGTCCTGCAGGAAAAGCAGTGGAATGTTGAAGGCGTTGCACGCCCAGATGAAACGGGTAGCTTTGTCTGCGCTGTCGTTGAACAGAACACCGCCTTTGTTCTTCGAGTTGTTCGCGATAATCCCGACAGGGCGGCCGCCCAGGTAAGCGAACGCGGTGTAGATCTCTTTGGCAAAGAGCGCCTTCACTTCAAAGATCGAGTCTTCGTCCACAAGCGATTCAACGAGCTCCCTCACCTCAAACGGACGGTTCTGGTCTGCGGGAACGATTTCGGTGATCGAACGTTTGGACGCGGGCTGTTTCGGCTCACGCAGAGGAGGAAGCTGGCTGTTGTGGCTTGGGAAGAAGCGAAGGTAGTCAGCCGCTGCCTTGAGTGCTTCTTCTTCATTTTGCGCCAGGTAGTCGCCGAGCCCGCTCATGGCGCAGTGCATGCGAGCACCGCCCATTTGCTCTTCAGTTACCTTCTCGCCGATTGCCGCTTCAGCCAGCCGCGGAGAACCCAGGTAAGCAGTTGCCTGTTTGTCGACCATGATGACCAGGTCGCACAACGCTGGTACATAGGCAGAACCCGCGGGAGAGGGGCCGAACATGACGCAGACCTGGGGTACTACCCCCGAGATTTGCACTTGCGTGTAGAAAATGTTGCCCCATGCGATCCTTCCCAGGTAGCAATCGAACTGGCTGTCGATACGAGCGCCAGCACTGTCCACGAGGTAGATGATTGGCATCTTGGCATCCACAGCAATTTCTTGCATGCGAACGATTTTACGGAAGGTGTGGTAGCCCCAAGTGCCCGCTTTGACAGTCATGTCGTTTGCAATGACAGCGACTTCTTGGCCGTTGATCTTGCCAATTGCAGTTACCACGGCGTCGCCAGGCATTCCGCGAGATGCGCCGACCAGCAAACCGTCCTCAAGGTACTCACCGTTGTCGAAGAGCATGTTGAGACGGTCGCGGACCAGGATCTTACCTTGAGCCTGGTGTTTTTCTTTTGCTTTGTCTGAACCGCCGGCGCGTGCAATTTCGACGCGACGTTGCAGTTCTTTTACGTTTTCGTAGCCGCTCATGCCTTCACCTCTTTCTTGGCAAAAAATTTCTCGATACCGCGACGAAGCTCTTCGGAGCACATGAAGGCAGGACGCAGGCCGCGGGCCAGTTCCAAGCCTTCAATCAGGCCGACGGACGAGATCTTGTTGAACGCGTGCTTGCCCCGACGGACAGTGGCGGGCTCCAGATGTGTGAAGGTTTTCACCAGCTGGTCTACCAGCGTGTCGATTTCATCAGCCGTCGCAACGTGATTGACGAGGCCCATGCGGTAGGCCTCCTGGGCATCAATGGTGCGGCCGGTGAGGGCCAGATCCAGGGCGTGGCGCTCTCCCAGCCGACCTAGAAGCGCCGGAAGGATGAAAAGCGGGAAGAGGCCAATCTTCACTTCCGGAGAGCCGAACTTGGCGCCTTCGGTGCAATACGCAAAGTCGCACGCAGCGACCAGGCCGCACGCTCCAGCCATGGCTGGGCCAACGACGCGGGCAATCACCGGCTTACTCAGGGTCGGAATTACGCTGAAAAGGCGCTGCCAAGGTTCGCCGGTTTCCCACAGCTGGGTACCACCTGCATCGACAGTCGAAAGAAATTCGTCGAGGTCACCGCCAGAGGAGAAGCACTCGCCTTCACCCGTGATGACAATGACTCGGATGTCCTGCTCACCATCCAGCTGTATCAACGTGTCGACCAGGTTCCTGGCAGTTGCGGTGGCGATCGCATTTCGCTTGGCAGGATTGCTCAGGATGATGGTGGCGCGGGGGCCTTGGCGCTCGACCAGGAGCTGCGTTGTGCTCAAGGGATTCTCCTTTTTTGTTTTACTAACCGTTGTTAGTTTTCGAGAGTATAGCTAGGCTTTGTTTCCAGCACAAGCCTGGTCGTCGTTTTTCAGCTTATGGTCGCATTGCCTAGAGATAGCGGCGCACAAGCAGAGGCGAACGTATCGATGCTAGTGACTTACAACTGTTAGTTTTAGGAGATGATCGTGACAGAACAAAAACTACTGATCGCGAATCGCGGCGAGATCGCATGCCGGGTGATTCGCTCCGCCAAGGCTCTCGGAATTCCTACCGTTGCGGTGTATTCCGAAGCAGATGCCGAATCTCAGCACGTGAAGGCTGCTGATGAGGCGTTTCTGATTGGCCCGTCCAAAGCGGCGGAAAGCTATCTAGATGCGGAGAAGGTGTTGCGAGTTGCCAAAGAGAACGGTGTAACACTGGTACACCCCGGCTATGGCTTCTTGTCTGAAAACACCGACTTCTCCGACGCTTGCGCTGCTGCCGGCATTACCTTCATTGGCCCCACCGCTGAGGTGATCAAGGCAATGGGGGACAAGCAGCGCTCCCGTCACCTGGCCATCAAAGCGGGTGTTCCTGTGCAACCCGCCGCGGAAAACGTTACTGCCGAAGATCCTGAGGCGCTGATCAATGCCGCCAGAGTGGTGGGTTACCCACTCTTGGTCAAAGCTTCAGCGGGTGGTGGCGGTATCGGGCTCAAGCCTGTTCATTCGCCTGCTGACCTGGTTGAGGCGGTCGCTGCAACACAGCGTATGGCCGAGCGTGCTTTCGGCGATGGGACTGTCTTCCTGGAAAAGCTGATTGAAAGTGCTCGCCACATCGAAGTGCAGGTGTTTGGCTTTGGCAATGGTGAGGCTGTGCACCTCTTTGAGCGCGATTGCTCGATCCAGCGCCGCTACCAAAAGGTGCTTGAAGAGTCTCCCGCGCCGAACGTGCCGTCGGATGTCCTGGCGCACATGGCGGAAGCTGCCGTAAACCTCGCCAAACTCTGCCGATACGATGGTGCCGGTACCGTAGAGTTTCTCTACGACGACAAATCGAAATCGTATTTCTTCCTTGAGATGAATACGCGTATTCAAGTAGAGCACCCTGTCACGGAGGCTGTGACTGGGGTAGACCTGGTTGAAGCTCAAATTCGTCATGCGCTGGGGGAGGGCGTGGAGGCTGAGTTGACGCAGCAATCGATCCAGCGCAATGGGCACGCCATTGAGGCCCGTCTCTACGCGGAGTCTCCTGAGAAGAAATTCATGCCTGCTCCAGGCCTGATCGAAGCGCTCGAGATGCCTCAGGTCGAGGGCGTTCGGATTGATGGCGGGTTCGTAGCCGGTGATCGAATCACGCCTTTCTACGACCCGATGATCATGAAAATAATTGCTCATGGGAAAGACCGTGCAGAGGCAGTTTCTCGCCTCAAAAAAGCACTTTCCGAGCTCAAGATTTCCGGCCTGAAAACCAATCGTCAGTTCCTGCTCCGCGTGTTGGCTGAACCTGCGTATCTCGAAGCAAAGGTTCACACTCGCTTCATTGATGAGCACAGCGAAAGCCTGTTCGCTGTCGCCGCAGAACAACAAGCTTAAGAGGAGATCGTCATGGCTGTTACCACACCCAACGTGCCGGGCATTGAAGGTCTCGCTGAACTGGCGTCGCGCTATATCAACGTTGAATCACTCCCTTGGAAGCCTACGCCAACACCTGGCATCGACATGAAAATTCTATTGCAGGATAAGGAAAGCGGCCTGCTCACTGCATTATTCCGTTGGGCGCCTGGCACCAAGCTTCCTTTGCATGAGCATGTCGAGGTGGAGCAGACCTACGTGCTGGAAGGCAGCATCGTAGATGACGAGGGTGAGGTGGTCGCAGGCGACTTCGTTTGGCGTCCTCGCGGTAATCAGCATCTGGCGCGATCGCCCAATGGGGCGCTGGTGCTTTCCTTCTTCCTTCGCCCGAACAAGTTCCTGGAAGGCGTACACGCTGGTCAGAATCTGGAGTAAACAAATGAGCGACCTGCCAAAGAAAATCTTGATCAACGAAGAGGGGCCCCGTGAAGGGTTCCAGATCGAAGCCAATCCTATCCCACTGCATCGGAAGACTGAGCTGATTGAAGCGCTCGCTGAGACGGGCCTGAAGCAGATTGACTGCGTTTCTTTCGTCAATCCGAAGCGCGTTCCAGGGATGGCGGACGCTGATGAGCTGGCGGCTGCCATCAACAAGAAGCCTGGCGTGCGCTACACCGGTCTCTGGCTGAACCAGCAAGGGCTAGAGCGTGCTTACAAATCTCAGCTCGATATCATCGGCGCGATCCGGGTAACTGCGTCAGAAGCGTTTTCAGTCAACAACACCAACAAGAACATCGAGCAGACGCTCGATGAGCAGCGCGCTTGGCTGAAGTCATACGCAGAGCATGGTGTTCCAGTTGAGTGGGGCTACGTCATGACTGCTTTCGGGTGCAACTACGAAGGCTATATGCCCATCCCCCAGGTTGTCCGAATGGTGGGAGAGGTGCTGGATCTGGCGACCGAAGCCGATGTACAGCTCAAGGGTGTGTACCTTGCTGACACCGTTGGCTGGGCAAATCCATTGATGATGGAAAGGACGATTGGCGCCATTCGCGAGAAGTGGCCCGACCTGGCGTTAGGTCTCCACCTTCACGACACTCGGGGGACAGGTTTGGCGAATGTGTACGCCGCGCTGAAGCTGGGCGTTGCGAAATACGACAGTTCCTGTGCGGGGCTGGGTGGCTGCCCATTCGCAGGCCATCGCGGTGCTGCAGGGAACATCTGCACCGAAGACCTCGTATTCATGTGTGAGGAGATGGGTATTGAAACTGGCGTCAATCTCGACGCCTTGATCGAAGTCGCAAAACTTGCAGAGGATATCTTCGGTCGACAGCTACCCGGCAAGGTCATGCATGGTGGTAGCTTGGAGCGTTACAAAAAGGCTTGACGCAAGCTGGCAGTGAAAACCCCACCTTCGAGGTGGGGTTTTGGGTTCAAGTGGATTTAAATCCTACCATTCTGAGCGACAGTTCGATGTGTTGCCGCTCCAGCTCCTCCAGCCCGAGCTTCCCCCCCGGCTGATACCAGGTGCAGATACCGGTCAGCATGGAGATCAGTGCTTTGGTTGTGAGGTTGCAGTCAGAGACATTGAAGATTCCTTCCTGCACGCCATCCTCGATGATTTGACGAACCCGACGCTCGTACTCTGAGCGCAAGCGGGTAACCATGCGGTAATTGTCCTCATCCAGGCTGCGAAGCTCCATATTGCCGATGAAGACCTCCTTGCGGCGCTCAGTATGGAAATGCAGATGCACGCCTACCATGGCCTCAAAACGCTGATATGTGGATGGCTGAAGGTCCACCTTTTCGGTGAATTCCATCAGCAGATCGCGCATCACGGCCTTGAGGACTGTGGCTAGGAACTCTTGCTTGTTGCTGAAGTAGTTGTAGAGGGAGGCAGCTTTGATGCCGACCTGCTCCGCAAGGGTTCTCAGGGTCATCGCCTCGTAGCCGTACTTGGCAATCAAGTCCACGCCAGCGGTGTGAATGGCCAATTCGGTGACTTCTCGTTTCGCGCCTACAGGTCGCATCAGGTAAATGTCTCTTCAAGAATGGGAGGGCGGCTTAGCGGGTCAGATAGCCACCATCCACAGGAACCATCGCGCCAGTAATATAGCTTGCCAGGTGCGAGGTCAAGAACACTGCCGGCCCTACCAGCTCGTGCGGTTCCCCCGTACGCCCCATGGGCACGTGACTGAGAAAGGCCTCAAGCTTGCCAGGATCTTGCCGTGTTTCTTGCGACATAGCCGTCGGGAACGAGCCTGGCGCGAGTCCATTTACACGGATACCGTCAGCGGCCAATTCGGACGCCAGTGCCTTGGTAAATTGCAAGACCGCCCCTTTGGACGTCACGTAGCTGGACAGTGAGGCCAAGCCGGATGTGTAGCTGTGGATGGAGCCGATGTTGAGAACTGAGCCTTTCGTTTCTTTCAAGTGCGCAAGGAAGGCATGGGTGACATTGAACATGCCAGTTACATTCACTGCCAGGGTTCGACGCCACTGCTCCGGGCTCTTTTCGCTGGCGAATGGGGCACGGAAGAGCAGGCCCGCATTGTTGATCAGCGCCGTGATACTGCCGATTTCACGCCTTATGAGATCTGCGAGATTGATACAAGCGGCCTCGTCACAGATATCGAGGGCAAATGCATGAGCCTTACCACCTTCGTCGCATATGGCTTTGGCTGTCCCTGATGCGGTGTTCATGTCAATGTCGGTCACGATGACGGTCGCGCCGGCGATGGCAAAACCATGGGCGAGGGATGCGCCATTCCCTCGGCCGCCTCCCGTGATCAGCACGATTGCATCATCGAGGCGTAGTGAAAGGTCTAGCATGGTGAGTCCTCATCTTGTTTTTGGTATAGGAAACTAACAAGCGTTATTTTTATCTCCTTTCGCTTGAATTACAAGGTATTCAGGCCTTGCGTGGCCTGTTTTTCCGCTGGATCCCGGCTGTCTGTAGGCATTCTTGTTCTAAAAATCCGGCGTTTCCCCTATTGCAAACTAACGTGGGTTAGTTATTCTGGGCGTCCAGACGGCTCGGACGCTGCGTGAACATCTGCGCGCTGAGGAGCCTCAAAACAATTACAAGAGGATTTTTCATGTCTAGCCGTATGCTGCTGGGTGGTCACATCACCCACAATGCCAAGCGTTTCCCCAGCAAAGTGGCCCTGATCGATAAGGTCGGACGCACGACCTACGCAGAGTTCGAGTCCGGTGCCAACCGAGTAGGCCACGCGCTCCTGGCGCAGGGTGTTTCACATGGAGACAAGGTCGCGTTCCTTGCCAGCTCGAGCCGCCAATGGGTCGAGGCGTTCTACGGGGTCGTCAAGATCGGTGCCGTAGCCGTGCCACTGAACTATCGGGAAACGCCTGAGCAGATTTCCATGATGCTCGAGGACAGTGGCTCAAAGGTGCTGTTCGTATCCGAGCAACATGTTGAAGCCTTTGGTGGGTTGCTGGAAACGCTGCGATTTCCCGTGGTGAATCTGGAGTCGCTGGATGCGTTCAAAACAGATTATGCAGACGCTCCCCACCCGACAGACCGCCTGAGCGAACATGATCCTGCCGTGATTCTCTACACCGGAGGCACGACCGGGCGATCCAAAGGCGTGCTGCTGAGCCATTCCAATCTCTTCTGGAACTCGCTCAACGAAATCATCGACACAGACATGGTGGAGGGCGATAACACGTTGATCGCTACGCCGTTGCACCATTCTGCAGCGCTCAATTGCTGGTTGCTCCCCCACTTGTACCTCGGGGCTACCGCTACGCTGCTTGAGAAATATGCCACTGAAGAGGTGCTGTGCGTCATCGATAAAGAGCGCGTTACCAACACCTTCATGCCGCCCTCGCTGGCACGCGAGTTCGTCTTGCACCCGCTCGCCAAGGAGCTGGATGTGAGTTCCATGACCCGGTGGTACGTAGGCAGTGGCATTCTTACCGCAAACGACCGCAGCGCCATGAAAGCATGCATCCCTGGCGTGAAGATTTACTACCAGTATGGCCTCACTGAAGCTGGCCCGATTGCGACGGTGCTCAAGGAGGAGGATTACGACCGCGCTCGTGGATCGATTGGCCGGGCCTTCCAGAACATCGAGGTGGCTATCGTTGACGACAAGGGCAACATTGCACCTCCAGGCGAGATTGGCGAGATCGTCCTGCGGGGTCCTACCATCATGTTGGGCTACCACAACCGCCCCGATGCGACGGCTGATGCGATTGACCAGGATGGTTGGCTACACACTGGCGACCTTGCGCACATGGATGCCAACGGTTTTGTGTACTTCTACGACCGTCTGAAGGACATGATCAAAACCGGCGGGCTGAATGTCTATTCCCAGGAAGTCGAGGCCGTGCTGGCAAAACATGATCACGTTCGCGAAGTTGCAGTGATCGGTCTGAACAACGAGCGCTGGGGTGAAGAGGTTACCGCGATCATCGTGCTGCACGATGGGGTGGTCGGTGATCCTGAGCTGCTCGTCGCGCATGCCCGGGAGCATCTGGCTAGTTACCAGCTGCCGAAGCGTGTCGAATTCATCACCTACGCGGATATGCCGTTCAACCACAACGGCAAGATTCTCAAGCGCGAACTCCGTCAACGTTTTGAGCCGCAGGGCTGAGGATAATCATGGCTATCGACTTCGAAAAACAAGGTCCTGTCGCCCTGGTGACGATCAATCGTCCTCAGGCCATGAACGCCATTGACCTGAACACGCATCTGGCCTTCCAGGAGATCTGGTCGCGGATCAATACCGATGACGAGATCCAGGTTGTGGTATTGACGGGGGCCGGCACCAAGGCCTTCTGTTCAGGCGCCGACATCGGCACCTTCTTGCCCTATCTGCGTGAGAGGGCGGTCAAGGAACTGGACGATGGTGACTTTTGCGGTATCAACCGCGGTTCGCCGACGACCAAACCGATCATTGCCGCCATTAACGGTCTTGCCTATGCCGGAGGGCTTGAAATCGCGTTGGCCTGCGACCTGCGCATTGCTGTGGATTATGCCAAGTTCGCGCTTCCGGAGCCGCGGTGGGGTGTCATCGCCGGTGCCGGTGGCGTCACTCGATTGTCCCGAGTGGTCTCCAGCGCCCTGGCGACTCAAATGGTGCTGACCGGCGAGCCTATTGGCGCCGAGCGAGCGCTCGCAGAAGGATTGGTGAGTGAGCTCACTACCTCGGATAACCTTCTGCCGCGTGCTTTGGAAATTGCTCACAGCATCACCAAAAATGGCCCTCTGGCTGTGCGGGCGTCGTTGCAAGTGATTCGACGCGGCGCTGACTGCGGTCTTGACGCTGCGTTGGAATTGGAGCGCACGGCTTTCCGTCGAATCCTTCTGAGCGAAGACTTCAAAGAAGGTATTGCAGCGTTCACCGATAAACGCGAGCCCGCTTACAAGGGGCGGTGAAGCACTGGACATAACGAGCGCTGCATGGGCGTGAGGGTGGGTAGGTTGTCTCCCGCCTTTTGCCTGTCCATGCGCGCGCCAGCGAGGCGAGTCTAGATGAGTACGCCGGCAGAGAAGTTAGCCGCCATCTTCGCTTTGGAGGAGGTGGAGGCCAATGTATTCAAAGGTGAGAGCCAGGACCTGAGATTACCTCAGCTTTTTGGTGGGCAGGTATTAGGCCAGGCAGCGATGGCGATGACGCGTACGGTGCTGGCAGATAAAAAACTGCATTCCCTGCACGGGTACTTCGTGCGTCCAGGGCGTGCGGACGCGCCCGTGATGTATGAGGTCGAGACCGTTCAGGACGGTCGAAGCTTCAGCCGCAGGCGGCTCACAGCCTGGCAGGATTCGAAAGTCATTTTCGTTGGAGATGGTTCATTTCATACTGTTGAAGAGGGGTTTCACCACCAGCACTGCGCGCCTGAGGTCGCCGTTCCGTCTGCCTTGCCGACGGAGCTGGAACTCCTGGCCGGGGATGCTGATTTGATCGAAGAGATCAAACGTCGCCACGAAGCCGCCAATGCGCTGGAGATCCGACCGGTAGAGCCTATTGATCCTAGCGCTCCCAAGGCTCGTGCGCCGCAAAAGAGTTTCTGGTTCAGGTTTGCGCAGCTCACCACTCGCGATACTGACGTTCATCGAAGCTTGCTGGCTTATGCCAGTGATACGGCACTGCTGATTACGTCTTTGCTTCCGCATGGCGTTTCCGATATGCAGCGAGACATGCGGGTTGCCAGTCTGGATCATTCGATTTGGTTCCACGGCGATTGCGTCGTGGACGAGTGGCTCCTGTATGTCAATGACAGCCCTTGGAGTGGGGCGGGCCGAGGCCTTTCGCGGGGCTCGATTTTTGACCAGCAAGGGCGGCTTATTGCCTCTGTTGCACAAGAAGGACTTATTCGGAAACTCTGATTTCTCTATCAGCGGCCTCACGTTTGGGGTCGCTATTTTTTTGCATGCTCAAAACGCTCTTCTGACTCAAAAATAATAATTGGTGCCTAGAGGGTACCATTCAAGAAGGGAAACAAAAAATATGAGATTTTCTGCGCCTGAGATTAAGTGCGCGAGCACTGCGTTCGCCCTGTTTTTAAGTGTGCCTGCAACCTGTATCGCAGAGACAACCTCTACTTCAATGCCATGGATGTTGGGTACCTGGGGTGGCCTGAGAGACGAGCTACACCAGAAAGGTGTCGACTTCGACCTCAATTACAGAAGTGACAGTGCGTACAATGCGCACGGTGGCTACGACAAGGACAAGAAACTCGCCTACGCCGATCAGTACATGTTTTCGGTCAGTGCTGACTTGGACAAACTGCTAGGCGCATCTTCTTCAAAGTTTGTCATGACGCTAATTAATCGTAATGGCGAGGAGTTGGCCAAGGCGCGGTTGACTGACCCGCGATCAGGTTCATTGACCCAGACGCAGAACGTGTATGGGCGCGGTAGTGTTACGCGGCTGTCTCAGCTCTACCTCGAAACCCGCTTGGGAAAACCTAACTCGTATTTCAGAATGGGTCGATTCGGGCCAGAGGAATTCGGTCAGTTTGATTGCGATTTTCAAAACCTGATTTTTTGCGGTAATTCAGGCGGGAACTGGCATGGGGATGACTGGGCGGTTGCAGGAGCTGAGTGCAACACAGTTACTGGATTGAGGCGGGAGCCTCGTGATGCTTGGCCATCAGCTCGGTCATGACCTCGATGGGGCACTTGAAACCGAAGCGCTTACGCGGTCGGATGT